>JBOEHD010000040.1:0-72449 GCA_050633745.1 Acidimicrobiales bacterium | reverse complement strand
GCTTGATGGCGTACTGCTGGAAGTTATCCCGGAAGAAGACCGCGGTCGGTTCGCTATCGAAGAACTGGTCCCACGGGGTCGACAGCTCATCGATGGTGACATCGTTGGGAACCTTGACCGGGACGTCGAGCGTTTCGGCGTCGTAGTAGTAACGGTCGCAGATGCCGTTGAGGTAGCAGGTGTCGTCGCTGGACTCGATCCAGTCGAGGTGTAGCGGCCGCTCGGTTGGTCCTGCCACGCTGACGGTGGCATTGAAGCTGATGGTTGCTGAGCCCAGCCGGGTGATGATGGCGTCGCCGTTGAGCGCGTGTTCCACCGAACTTGAACCGGTGATGATGGTGACTGGGTCGACGGTTGTCCGCTCGGTCAGCAGCTCGATGATCGTGCGGTCGGGTGGGCGGTCGTTGCTGTCACCGGCGCCCTTGCCGTCGACGGTTTCGTCGACCGTGTAGACGTTGAACTCGGCTCTGGTACCTTCCGGGCTGTCGTCGAACTCGTAGATGGCCAGGGTCAGGTAGTGCCGAGGGGTGTCATCGACAAACAGCGTGGTTGGCGCCAGCCGGCGCCCGGCTGGAAGGTCGAGGGCGGCCTCCAGCCCGGTCGGGTCGGTGACCTCGAAGTGGTAGAAGGTGGCGGGGATCTCGTTGCCGATCTCTTTGCCGACAAAGGGGTCGCCGGTTCCGGCGAACAACTGCTCGACCGCGGTGAGCATGAGACCTTCCTGGTGGCCATTGGTGGTGAAGCGAATCAGCTCGTCGCGCCACTCAGGTGTGATGTCGAGGTGCTCGGAGTCGACCAGGTTGGCCATCGGCCAGGCCACGTACTCAAGGGTGTTCTGATAGTAGACAGCGTCCATGACCTCGGGTTTGAGATACTGAGCCCACCGGGAGCTGTCGGTGAAGGTCAGCTGCGAGATGTCGACGAAGTGGGCATCGTGATTAAACGTGGTTGCGTTGTACAGGACCCGGTCCGAGACGCCGTGGCCCCAATAAATGTAGTCGTTGCCGATAGCCATCTCTCGGCTAAAGCGGGCAACCGGCGCCTCGCCGGGGATAGGTGCAGGGAAGCTCGACTCGAACACCGGCGCCTCGTTGCCGCCATCGTCGAGGCGGGCGACGGAGGAGACCACGTTGCCGTCCTGCAGTTGGTGCGACAGGGGTTCGGCAGGGGTGAGGAGGTTGGTGGCATTGGCCGACACTTCCTCGGCCAGCACGTCGACGACGGCAAAGCGCGGGCGGACACCGGCGTTTGGATCGGCCCCGTCCGGGCCGTGGACAAAGACGTCCCACTCCGCCCGTGCTCCGCTGACCACGGTCCCGCCCGCTGCGTCATAGAGATTCAGAGCGAAGAAGATCTCACCCTCTGGGTCATCGCTTTCGAGGAAGCGGGTGGGGGCTAGGCGGAAGCCGGCGGGCAGCTCATTACGTTCGAACTCGTCGATTGCGGCCTGGTCGCGAAACTCCCAGCGGATGTAGACCGAACCGGCCGGGGTTGGATCCTCGGAGAACTGTTCGCTCTTGACCACGAAGTCGAGCCAGGCCGGCTCGGTACGCTCGCCGACCGCATTGGCGTATTCGAATGCCTCCATGCCGACGAACAGCTTCTTCAACACATTGCGGGAGGTAACGGGATCTTCCGCTCCGGCGTCGAGGGAGTAGGGGGGTAGGGGAACGATCACCTGGTCGAAGCCGGGGGCGATTGGCTGGCCAAGTGTCAGCGGCTGTTCTGCGGGATCATCGCCCTGGGTCGCCGGACGATTGAGCAGGTTATATGCGTCCACGAACGGGGCTGCCTGTGGGGTGTGGAAGGTGAGGGAGCCGACGAGGTTTCCGTCAACGACGTCGAACGCTCCACTGACGGCTGCCGCATCGGCCAGGGTGATGGTCTCCTCGACCTCACCGCCGTCGAGCGCATAAACAAAGCTTATATCGGCGTCAACATCGAGCGCAGCGAGGAACGGTTCCAGTGGGCCTGCAGCCGTGTCGTCGATCGGTCCGTCGGTGAGGACGTCGCCGGAGCCTGTAGCCGCTAGCAGCACGGGTTGCGCCGTCGGGTCGGCCGGGGTGACCACAAGAGCGCTGGCCATGTCATCAAACGCCATGTCATCAAACTCGGTTGTTTCGCCAGCCTCGTCGGCGAGGAGTCCGACCAAGCCGATCAGTTCGTCCAGCGCCGGATCGGCCACAGGTTGATCGACCTCGAACGATTCGGTGTTCAGGGTTGCGATTCCACGAGCATCGGCTGGAACGAACGCAAGCAGTACCTCGACCCGCTGGCCATGGTCCATATTGTTGGTCGACGTCTCGGTTCCTGTGTCCGCCGCTTGCGTTGATGTCGACCCGGCAGCTTCACCATCCGACGTCTCGGCACCACCTGTGCATGCCAGGGCTGTGAGTGTAAACACGCAGAGGATCGCAACGAGGAGACGGTGGTTCAAAATCATCGTCAACAGTATGACTGTGGTTGGTCAGCAATCCGTCACCGGGCGCACTGGTGGACTCTGATCTGGTCGAGAGTGAGACCAGATATGCGGTGGTCTGTTTGGCTAGCCGAACTTGGGGCGATGATCGTAGCGAATATATTGGTCTTGATGCTTCACGGATCACGAATGATCAGCGATCACATTTGGCCGCCGACTCTCAGGTACTACAAGCGTCGGCGTGGATCCGAGATCGAAACTCCGAACAACCCACAGATCGAAGCTACGACGAAGCCGTTCTCGTAGGGGCAGACTGTATGCCGATGGACGAGGACACGGCGAAGACGCCTGAACACAAGCACGGCCACAGCCACGGGCACGGCCACAGCCACGGACACGGACACGGCTTGGAAGGCAGTTGGGACGTGTGGCTCGGCGTGCCTGCGCTCCGGATCATCCTCGGTGTCGTGGCCGTTCTTGGGGTGCTCACTGTGGTCGGCCTCGTGGTTCTATGGCCGGACGGAAATGGGCGAGAGGCGGTCATCGATGAGGCGGAGCAGTTTGGGTTCGTCACCGAGCAGTACGACGCCACGGTGGACTCGGTGGTCGAGGCCGAGTGCACCTACTCGAGTCCAGACAACCCCCAGGATTGCATCAGCTTCGGCTTGATCGTCCACGAGGGTCCGGATGCCGGGGCACTGGTTATCCTCCCGGAGTACAACCTGACGGCCTTATCGCCGACGCCGTCGCTGTCGGTCGGAGACCAGGTCTTTGTTGGCTACGAGCCGAACACGGCCTTCTACTTCTACGCCGATCGGGATCGGGGCAGCTCTCTGATCTGGTTGACCGTCCTGTTCGCCGTCGTGGTGATCGCCCTTGGCCGATGGCGAGGCGTATCGGCCCTGGCGGCCATGGCTGTCACCGTCGTAGTACTCGTGTCGTTTGTCGCCCCCTCGGTCCTGGACGGCAACGACCCGGTGTGGGTTGCCGTCGTGGCCGCCTCGACCATCGCGTTCGTTGGCCTGTATCTGACACACGGGCTAACCCCGACCACGACGGTGGCGCTAGCTGGGACATTGGCCTCGCTGCTGTTGACGTTGGCGATCTCGTCGGTCTTCTTCGACCTTGCGAACTTCAGCGGTCTTGCTACTGAGGAAGGTCTGACCCTGCCTCTTGTCAGCGACGTCAACCTGTCGTCATTGCTGCTTGGTGGTGCGGTGCTCGGCACGCTCGGGGCTCTCGATGACGTGACCGTCACTCAGGTTGCCACCGTGGCTGAGCTTCGCCACCGGAACTCTAGGCTCACCGTGCGCGAGCTGATCACCTCTGGGATTCGGGTCGGCCGTGAACACATTGCATCGACCGTCAACACCTTGCTGCTTGCCTATGCCGGAGCGAGCATGCCTTTGCTACTTGTGTTTGCCGCCTCTGACCAGCCCCTTGGAGTGGTGGCAAACTCCGAGATCGTGGCGGTGGAAATCGTTCGCACTCTCTGCGGCTCGATCGGATTGGTGGCCGCAGTCCCAATCACAACGTTGATGGCCGCGGTACTCGTGGGAACCTCAACCGGCGGCGATGGCGAAGACGATGGTGAGAACGGCGATCCATTAGAACCAGAACCGGCAGCCGAGCTCCCTCAGAGGCCAACTGCCAGCTGGGACGACTTCGGTCCAGTCGACGATCTGTAGTCAGGTCCCTCTACCAAGAATCAATTGCACACCGGCAGGCTGATGTCGAGCTCGGACATGGCGTCCTGAAGCCGAGGGGGCTATCGATAACCGCTGACGATGCCAGTGAGCTCGGACGCCATCTGACTCAGGTCGGCGGCCGACGTTTTGGTTTCGTCTGTGGACTGTCGTGTGACGTCGGCCGCTGAGGCAACCATGCTGATCTTTGTGCCGATTTCGGCGGTGGTGGCGGTCTGTTCTTCGACTGCGCTGGCGATTGTTCCGGAGATTTCGTCGATCTGAGTAATGGTGTTTGCGATTTGCTGGTTTGCATCGACGGCATCGATGGTGGCTTGCTGCATAGCCTGGACTCGGCGCTCGATCTTGCTGGTGGCCTGGGCTGTTTGGGTGGCCAGCTCCTTGACCTCGTTGGCGACAACAGCGAAACCTTTACCCGCTTCGCCGGCTCGTGCGGCCTCGATGGTTGCGTTGAGGGCCAGCAGGTTGGTCTGCTCGGCGATTTCGCTGATCACGTTGATCACACTGCCGATGTGGTTGCTCGACTCGCCCAGCGCCTGAATTGTCTGAGAGCTGTGGTTCGCCACCTCGACTGCGTTGGCCGTTGCATTCGATGCCTCAGTGGCGCTGATCGAGACCTCACGAATCGAAGAGTTCATCTGCTCGATAGCTGACGCAACTTCGGTTGCCTGGCCCGACGTCTGCTCTGCGGCGGCACCCATGCTGGTTGAGACAGCGGTTAGGTCTTCCGAGGCGTTTGTCAGCTGTGACGATGATTGCTTCAACTTGTTCACCATCGCCGCCAGCGAATCGCTCATCTCGCGGAAACGTCGTCCGAGACTGCCGGGCAGGTCCTCACTCTCGACCGTGATCTCACCGGCGGCGATCTGCTCGGCTCGGTTGCTGAGGTTGCGCAGCATCCTGGTCATGTCGTTGAACGAGCTAGAGAGGATTCCTAGTTCGTCGCCGTTTGGAACGCCCAGTGGCTCAACTTCCAAGTTGCCTCCGGAGATTTGTGAAGCACTTTCGGTAATCCGTCGGAGCTGCCGGATGAGCCCGCCGATCGTCACTAGTCCAAGGCTGAGCGTTGCTACGAGCAAGATGATGGCTGCGGCCAAAGACCGGTAGAAGGAGGCGTTGGCGTCGACGGCGATCTCGTGGCTGCGGGCCTGAATGCGGCTGGTTTGGAAGTCCTCGGTTTCCTTCAGCAGATTGATGCGGCTGGTCATGGTGTCAAACCACACACCAGCATCGACCCCGAAGCCCGAGGAACCATTGTCGATAGCGATCCTCTCAAGCCGAGTTACCTCGCCCACGATCGGGTCGCTCTCGGCCGATTCGAATGCGGCGATCACCGATGGGTTGGCGATGTTCTGGAATATGTCGAGGTACGCGGTTTGAGCGGCGATCAAAGAAACAACGGCGGCGAGTTGGCCCGGTGCGAATTGGTCGGCGCCGAAAGTTGCAGAGAGCTGGGCTCGTTCGATGCCGGCGCGTTCTTTGGCCGCGGCGAAGGCAAGGTATGCGGTTGCATCGCGCTGCAGTTCGACATTCGATCCGGCTGTTGCGACCGATGCGATACCTTTCAGAAAGCTCGCGTTCATCTGGGTGTAGTAGGAGATCACAGCGTTGGTGTCGGTTGTGAGAAGCGTGGCCATCTCTCGTTGAGTGTCCAGTTCCTCCAGCTGGTCAAGAGCGCCAGCGAGGCCTGCGGTGGCGCTGGGGAGGAGGTCGTCGTACTTCTGCTCGTAGAACGAGATGAACGCCTGTTTCGCACCTTCGGTGGCTGTTCGCTGAGCGCTGAGTTCGGCTTCGAACCGCTCGCCACCCGACGTCATGTACACCGCAGTAGCACCTCGCTCCTTCTGTGTTTCATGGAGGAGGTCGCCGGTTCGAACCGCTAACTCGGTTAGTAGCTCCAGGTCCTGAGCTGCCGAGGCTTGCTGCTTCCGGTCCGACGCCCCAAGCCAGGCAAAAAAGCTCATGCCAAGGAGCGGAACCACCATAATCAGCGCCAGCTTGACCCGCAGTGGTACCCGACTAATTAGTCCAAAACCTGACTTCTGCATCTCTTTGCCCTCAACGATAAGAACTTTGCGATTGTGTTCGCAGTTTCTATCGACCGCCGAGGGTTTGGCCTGAGTAGCTCGATCGAGACGATTCTTGGAGCACTAGATCACAAGTCCGATGTACGCGGAGTCGCGACGCCAGGTTGCCTGCAAGTTCTTCGATCGCTTGGCCGGGCCGTTAGCCAAGAGCGAGTTGAGCCAGCAATCCACCGGTCAGCGCCACGGCGAACACGTATGTAAAGAAGATGGCGATGAGGCGCTTGTCGGCGAGCTTGCAGAGAATGACAAATTCAGGCACGTTTGCGCCAGCTCCGGAGATCGTCAGTGCAACGATTGCGCCGATCCCCACGCCCGCGTTGGTGAGTGCATCGGCGATCGGAACGAACAGGCTGGTGTGGAAGTAGAGCGGTGTCCCGAGAGCGGCGGCAATCGGGATGGAGAGTGCATCGTGGTTGCCCGTCAGTCGAGCAATATCGGAGGGAGCCACAGCGGCCTCGATGATCAGGCCGATTGCGACCCCTGCCAGAAGAAGCATGGCCACCGATCGCAGTAGCGCAAACGCGGCCGACGATGCTGCTCCGGCTTCGGCCCGAAGGCCCCGCCAGGGCGGTTGTTCGGCCCCGCAAGCCTGAGTCGATGCTGTCGCTCCGGCCAGCGGCGCGGTGTCGTTGTGGCCGCCGCTCGGTACCCCGACGGTAAGCCGTTCCACAGTCGGCGCATCGGAATGTTCGAAGGCGATGGGTTTGAGGTGAGCCTCGATGTTGGCTTGCTGAGCCGCCAACGCAAGAGCCATGGCACCGGCGAATGCGATGGCCGCGTAGAGTAGCGCCGCACTTGGGCCAACGATCAGCACCAGTGCACCAAAGAGCACCGGATCCAGAACCGGTGCCGCGGCGATGAAGGCGACATAGCCCGCAGGAGGTACTCCGGCCTGGCGAAGCCCGACGAGCATGGGTATGGCCGAGTAGGTGCAGAACGGCGTCACGAACCCAATGGCGATGCCCTTGAGCGCTGAAGCCACCGGAGAGCCACCCATCCAGGTCCGCAGGCGTTCTGGTCCGAGGCGTCGCTGGATCAACTGAATCACGAACGCCACACCGAAGAACAGCGCGACGAGTTCGGCCAGCAGCCACGCTGTGTCAGCGATCACGCCGGCGTCTGCCGCGACATGATGGCCGAGGCCGCTTCCGGTAGAGCTGTCATGCATAGCTCGTTGACTCGAACCAACGTGCGTATGCCGTCTGGCTCGGTGAACACGAACCGATCTTCGGCCAAGATCTGCAGATGGCGAGAGACGGTTGACTGGCTCTTGCCGACTGTCTCGACGATCTCGCCAACGGTGATCGGCTCCGACGCGTTGGCAACTAGGTTCAAGATTCGCAGCCGGGTGCCATCGGCCAGGCATCGGAACCAACTGGCGTACTCATCGGCTTGTCCGTTCGAAAGTATCATCGTTCATCGACGATAAACGATGAATACCGAAAGCGCAATGGAAATACCCCCTGTGGTTCGCCTCGATGCAACCACGCGCTTATGGTCTCTCCGTGAATGCGACAAGGCATGTAGTTCGATCCAGGGCAGAGGCGGTTAGCGAAGTAGTTGCTCGGGCCTTTGCCGATGATCCTGTGATGTGCTGGATCTTTGACGACGCTCCCGATCCAGCGCGATCGCTCACCGCGTTCATGCGCATCGTATGCGAACGGTCGATCTCGGTTGGTCATGCCTATGAGCTGACCGAGGGGGAGGGGGCTGCGCTCTGGGCGCCGCCCGACTCATCGTTGTTCAACGAAGTATCCGGCAGGGAAGTATTTCGCCTGCTGTCCGAGGCATATGGTCCTAAGCGGGCTGAAGCTGTGCTGGTGGCCTTGCGAGAGGCGACAGACTTCCACCCTGAAGAACCACACTTCTACCTTTCGACGATTGGGGTCGACCCCGAGTCCCGCGGGAACGGTTACGGGGCAAAGCTGCTCTCTCGGGTGCTGGACGTCTGCGATTCGGAGGACACCTTGGCGTATCTGGAATCGAGCAATCCCCGCAACATCTCGCTCTACGAACGACATGGCTTCAAAGCAATCACCGAGGTTCGCCTGCCCGATGGTCCGGTGATGACCCCGATGATCAGAACACCCGAATCTAGGCAGAGCTCGTAACCTGGCCTTCGTCGAGCAGGCCTATTGGCGACGCCGCCTCGCCTTGGCTCTCGTCTGGCAGCGCTCGGTGCAGAACCTTCGGGTCCGCCCCTGCGAGCCATCAAGGTAGGCATCGCGGCAACGATGAGCGGTACAGACACCGAACCTGGCGAGCGACGGATCGCTTTGGGCATAGAGCAGTAACGACGACGCGGCGAGCGCTCTCGCCAAAGAATCTTGACCAGATTTCCATGCCAGGCCGACGTCTTGCAGGACTGGGCTCAGCTTCGCTGACGGCAGCAGGTCATTGGCGCACACAAGTCGATCTGGTGGGGCAGCGGTGAACACCGAGTAGTAGTCGTCGGCCACCGAGACTAGGTCGACGTTTGGAATGGGTTCGTCGAGCCGAATGCCGTAGCGCTCTGCGAAGACCTTCGGTGGCGGGTAGTCGCGACCCTCGACAGGCGCCGGTTTGTGGTGGACGGCTTCCGCCCAGTGATTGACCAGGTCGACGAGAAACTCGATCGGCGGACTCTGGACGATGGTCAGCATGGCCGATAGTGTAGCGTACCTGGCTCAAGTATTTGAACCAGGTACGCACGTCACCAGGTGCACATCACCGAGATACATATGAACCGAGGATCAGATGCCTAGCCCGTTACCGACCGCAGTCTCAATCGACCGTGTCATGGACTCCTTAACCTTCCTCCCGGACCGCACCCCGACCACCGACCGCGACGACTACTACGCTGCGCTCGCCACGTATCGGGATGGGGGAGTCTTCGCCGCTCACTACGCAGGTAGTTCGTCCTGGGAGCGGCACCCAAACGGTGACGAAATCGTGCTCGTTCTCCAAGGCCACACAACGCTCATTCTCCTCATCGATGCCGAAGAAGTCGCCTACGAACTCTCACCGATGGAGTTCCTCATCGTCCCTCAGGGGCTCTGGCATCGCTTCGAGACTCCCGACGCCGTCAAAGTGGTGAGCGTCACCCCACAGCCAACCGACCATCAGCTCGACCGACCGTCAGATTGATCGACGTGATTCCAAGCTGAGTGACGATGGTCCTCAGCTAATGTTCTCTGCCAAAACCAGTCCGATCTCGACGCCGTCGATGGTTTCAGTGGCGGTGATCTCAGCGCTCAAGGTGTCGTTGGTGACCACCATGAAGACGCTGTCATCGACGGTGGCCCGTGTGCGCCACCGCCAATCCGGTGCGAACCGACTCACCGGTGGCGGATTCGAACGTGGCCTCGACGTCACCTTCGCCGGCGATCACGCCGGTGCCGACCTGGGTGCCGCTCGTTTAGTTCCGTGAGGGTAAAGAAAGCTCGGGACTCTGGGGCACGGGCCTGTTGATCCCACCAAGGAGTACGGCCGCCGCCGTGAGAGACTGACCGTATGACATTGCAGGTGGTCGGTAGCGAAAAAGAACTCAGGGACATCATCAAGGCACCGCCTGCCACCGTCACAGGCAAGATTAGGTCCGGACCGTTGAGGGGCTCGGCGAGCCAATATCTTGCGATGGTCAGGCTTGGCGTCGTGGCCATGATGACCAGAGATGACTCGCCAAGGACCTTCACCGTCGGTGGCGAGGCTGGCTTCGTGACTCAGGATCCCTCAAGCGGTGTTCTAATCGTTCCGCTCCCCGCAAGCCACCGTGGCGAACTGGCCGGCGGCCGACCTCAGGCCGGTTTTGCCGGACTGCTGCTGATGGTCCCCGGGGTGAAATACACGCTGCGAGTCAATGGCGCTGTGGCCGTCAGCGAAGATGGCGAGACACTGCGGCTGACTCCTGACCAGAGCTACGCTCACTGCGCCAAGGCATTCATACGGTCCGGTCTGTGGGACGGCGATGTTGCACCGACGGCCGGTATCGATGGCGCGGTGGTCGGCGACGGGCCTCAGGATCACCTTGACGATGTTGCGATCGAGTTCATCGGCTCGTCGCCGTTCGCAACGCTCGGCACCTCACTGGCCGACGGCGACGTCGACGTATCGCCGCGTGGTGACCCACCCGGGTTTGTACAGGTAGTGGGCCGACGCAAGCTGTTCATTCCCGAGCGGCCAGGCAATCGCATCGCTGACTCGCTGCGCAACATCATCGCCAACCCAACGGCGTCGGTGCTGTTTATGCTTCCCGGTGACCCGAGGGTGCTTGCGGTCACAGGGCAGGCGGCGATCACTACCGATACCCAACTTTGTGCCGCCGCTGAGATCAACGGCAAGACACCGAAACTTGGGGTAGTCATAGAAGTCGCAACTGCGGCTATGGACTTCGAACCAGCCCTCGCCGCAAGTGATGCCTGGAGCCCGACCGCACACGTTTCAGAGTCCGACCTGCCGACGATTGGTGCGCAGGTGGCCGACCCGAGAGCAGCCCGCTCGCTTGGCAAGCGGGCACTGGCCGGTCTAGCCGACCAAGCCGTGAAGTTCGACTACAAACGCAACCTGTACTGACCGGTGCTCCGCACCTCGGCCAGATGCTCGGGATCGTGATGAGTTGGCTGCTGATTCTGCTCGCCGTACTGATATTCGAACTGGTGTTCTTCTCGCTGGTCTAGCGGCGGCGCTAACCAGCGATCGTTACCCGTCTGAGGGGTTGCCATGAACGGTAGGTGGCGCAGCGCCAGGCCCATTCGAACGGACCGTAGCGGAACCGGCTCAGCCACCATGTCGACCACCACAACTGCAGCGCCCACACTCCGAGAATCCAGACCGCGATCATGGATCGGGTGAGTTCAAAGTCGTCGAGGAGCCAGGTGAGCATTGCGACGCCAAGGACCGTCTGAGTGAGGTAGTTGCTCAACGCCATGCGACCGACGTTGCGGAATCGCTCGGTGTGGCGACCACCGCGCCGGTTCCACAGGATGATGAGCGCCAAGTATCCAAGGGCCATCGGAATAGTTCCCAATCCGGTGGGGATGTGGCCGGTAAGCGCGTAGTCCGGAGACCAATCGGTGGCGAGGCGGAACACCAGGCCTGCCGCCGTGACCAGGGTCCCAATACCAAGACCCCAGCGGGCCATTCGGCGGTAGTACTGCTCGTCTCGCTGACCCTGCACAATGTCGAGTCGGAACAGGCCGACGCCAATAAGCATAAGACCCAACGCCCGACCGAACGCATCCAAAAAGAACCAACCCAGGATGGAGTCCGACATGGCGCCGGCGTTGATCAGCCAGAAGTCGCCGAGCCCGTCTCCGCCTTGGCCAACTGTGTTCTGGAACAATGGAGCTGTGGCGCTGCCGACTAAGGCAAGCATCACTCCGGCCACGATCAGCAGCCTCGCCGGGAGCTTGCGAACCAGCAGCACGATAGGGGAGCAGATGGCATAGAGAAACAGAACGTCTCCATCCCACAGGGCCGAATGGGCGAGGCCGATTAGCAGGAGCAAGGCGAACCGCCACAGGCTGAGCCAAACCACCCGGCGGCCTTTAGCCTGAGCCCGATCGGCAAAGACCACTACTCCAACGCCGAACAGTAGCGAGAACAGCGCCATCATTTTCTGGTCGACGAAGATCATCGACGCGACGCCAACGACCCAGTCGAATGGTTGACCGATGCCGTCGGCCGAGACGTTGAAATAGGCCGCTGCGGCAAGACCGAAGCTCAACGCATTCATCGGCAGGATGCCCAAGGTGGCGACACCACGGATTGCGTCGAGCGAGGTGATGCGTTCCGCAACCGAAATCGGCGCCGACGGACTGGGTGGGGGAGGGGGTGACGGAGCTGGAGAGGGTGGCGTGGTCATGTCAATGGTTTCAAGTCTGGCAATTAGGAGATTCTTCGATCGTGACCTTGCCAGAATGGCGCCCGCAGCGTGGTCTTGAGAACTTTGCCCGAGGCATTACGCGGTAGAGCATCAACTACATCCATCGAGGTCGGGCATTTAAAGCGGGCCAGCCGGCTCCGACACAGCTCAACCAACTGGTCGAACTCAACGGTTTCATCCGGCTTGGCTACCACGATGGCCTTCACCGTCTCGCCCCACCGTTCGTCTGGCACGCCGATCACCGCCACCTCGGAGACCCCGGGAAGTTCATAGATGACGTTCTCAACTTCGGCCGGATACACGTTCTCGCCTCCTGAGACGATCATGTCCTTGAACCGATCGAACAGAAACAGGTAGCCCTCGGCATCGGCATAGGCCGCATCGCCGGTTCTTAGCCAGCCATCGCTGGTGATCGCCTCCGCCGTCGCCTCCGGTCGGTTTCGGTAGCCGGGGGTGTTCTGGGCTGAGCGGGTCCATATCTCGCCGACCTCGCCAACGGCGACGTCCGCCGGTTCACCAGCAGCGATACTCGCCGGATCGACGAGGCGGAGTTCTACCCAGGGGAGCGGCTTGCCGCAGGATCGCAGCAACCCGGCCTGAGGGCCATCAGGATCGTGCGCTTCTGGCGGCAGGGTCACGACGGTTCCAGCGGTCTCGGTCATCCCGTAGGCCTGCATGAATCCGCATCCCAGTACCTCGATGGCCCGCCGCAGTACCGCCTCACCGATCGGCGCTGCTCCGTAGACCAGCAGCTGCAGGTGTCCAAGGTCGGCGTCCCCGATCCCTGGCACGTCGAGCAACATCTGCACGACCGCTGGCACGAGGAAGGTATGCGTCACGCCATGCGTGGCAAGGTTGTCGACGATGGCCGCCGGATCGGCGTCACGGCGCAGCACCGTATGACCCCCGTGGCAGAACGCCGACAGGCCGTAGCCCATGCCGCCAACATGGAACAGCGGCATCGAGACCAGGTTGATGCTGTCTTGGGTCATCTCGTAGGGAACCCCAGCGATCCAGGTGCTGTGGACCATATTGCGGTTGGTTAACTGAGCGCCCTTTGGCAGGCCGGTGGTACCCGATGTGTAGAGAATGAACACCGTGTCGTCAGGGTCGACGGCAAGCTGTGGGTCTTCATCGTGTGCCGCGTCGACCAGCTGATCCCAGCGGCCAATACCGTGAATCGTGAGACCGGCGGTGGCTCTGACCCCGTCGGTGACCAGGTGATCGAGCTCGGGGTCGACGAGCAGCACCGTGGGCTGGGCGTCGGCGACTATTGTTTCGATCTCAGGCGAGGCCAATCTCCAGTTCAGCCCGACCAGGGCGGCACCGATCTTGCTGACGGCGAAACCAAGCTCGAAGAACAGTGGGCTGTTCTGGGCGAGGATGGCCACCCGTTCGCCGTTGGTGACGCCAGCGTCGATGAGGGCATTTGCGGTCTGCGAGCTTCGCCGATCGAGTTCGGCATACGACTGGCTGGTGGCTTTATCTCCGTCGACGAAGGTAAGGGCAGGGGAGTCTGCCCGTTCCTTGCCGAAACGCCGCACGATGTCGGCAACGGTCGCCGGGAGTGGGGCTAGGCTCATTGACCTTGGGTCTCCAAGAAGCTCCAGCCCGGCCGGCCAGCGGCGCAGGCTTCGTATGCCACAGGATCGATCGGCTGGTAGAAACCGGTAGCGACTTCTCCGTCGCACGTGACCTTGCACAGGTGTTCGTCGAGCCCAGCCAGGCGAGCTCTCACCTCGGGTTGGTTGACGTCGTAGGTTTCACCTTCGACCAGATCAGGACCTTCGTAACCACCCTGATGGATCTCCCGATCGGGCGTACCGCCGTACATGCCGCAGCGCAAATAGGCGGTCTGGTTGCCGATGCGTTCGTAGTGGACCTGCTTTACCTCGCCGGTGTCGAGCGGATAGTCGACGATGCCCTCAACGAAGATGTTGGTCTCCGGCTCGAACCGCAGCCGACGACTCGGTTTGTTGACCTTGCCCGACCCTTTGCGTTCATCGCCGAAAGGGTAAAAGACCCGGTCGCCCCACAGTGTCCAGCTTGGGAACGCGGCGAACCCGTTGCCTGAGGTGCCAACATGGAGTCGCCCACCGAGGGACATCGGCGGGCCGCCGACCCCTCGGCCGACACCCCAGTGGCGGTCACGAGTCCCGAAGCATCCTGCGGGAAACTCAATCTTGGTTCCGTTAACCTCGACCCAACCCTCCACCTCGCCAAAACTCTCAAACCCGGTGGTGACATCTCCACGACGGCCAGGCGGCGTGCCGGTCGCCGAATTGGACAGCGGCTCCCGAAAGGTTTGACGGGTCGTGTCTTTGAAATCGAGTTGATAGCTGATGCCCCACTCGTTCGGCTCAAGCTCGAAACGCCACCACCGCATACCCTGCACGATCCGGGGTTGGATAGGTCCGATGCCCATATCGGTTCGGTCGATGCCGAGCCGGCGGAAGCCCCGAACCGTTGTGTGCTGGCCTTTGTGATTCACGATGGCGTAAGCCTCAGCCTTGTCGAGGTTGGGGTAGAAACTGCCCCCAACCGCCACCAGCGTCTCGCCGCTCGGATCGTGACACAGCATCCAGTACCGCTCGTAGGTCCGAGGGTCACCGGTCCACATGACCCGGATCGGGTCCGGAGTCTGGTGAATCATGTAGTCGTCGAGGGGTGAAAGAGGGAACTGCTCCGCGAAGTGCTCATCGCTAACCCGAAGATCGGGGATCACGGGCTCGTCGTTACCTGGCTGGCTCAAGATTGCTCCTGTGGGAATATCGGGGTCTTGTTCAAGGCCGGATGGGCATCGACTCTGGTCCGTAGGTGAGTGATGATTCGCTGGCGAGCGGCTTCGCCGGCCGCGCTGTCGGGGAGCACGTCGATCGCCTCGCTCAGAAGTGTTCGCAGCCGATCGTTCAGCTCCGCTTCGGTAGCTTCTGGCGTGTCGCTCGCATGCCCAGCTGAAGCATCGGCAAAACGCCCGATTGTCGACTGCAACTCGCTCGGCAAGACCGGTGCCACCTCTGTGAGCAGTGCGACTGTTGCAGCATTGTCCCACCGGATGAAGCGAAGACGGATGGGCATCGAGCCGCGTAGCCTTCCTAGTTGCCTGCGGGCATCGCGCAGTAGCAGCGATGACTCATCACCTAGCCTTGGGTCTGCGGCTACCAGGTCCAGTAGTCGGTCGACTCCGGCCAGTTGCTCATCGATGGTTGGTCTCACGGGATCAGCACCGAGTCCAGCAGTTGTCGCAGCACCGCTCCGGATGGTTGGTACGGCTCATCGATGCGACCTTCGACGAACGACCGCTGGCCGGTTATCTGCATCGCCGCGGTCTTATATGAGGAGAAGATGTTCCACCACGCCACGGCGTGGCGGTCGACCTCGGTGCCGGTGACCTGCTCATAGCGGGCGAACAGGTCCTCGGCCTCCCAGGTCCCGGGAATCAGATGCTCGCCGGTTCGTAGCGGCTGGGTGACCCATCCGAGATCTTCGTGGGGGTCACCGAGATGGGCCAGTTCCCAATCGAGGAGAGCGGTGATGTTGTCTTCATCATCGAGCAGGATGTTGCCCGGTTTGAAGTCACCATGGACAAGCACGGTTCCCGGCGAGGTCGGGGCGTGGCGTTCCAACCACTTGGCAGCAACTGTCAGCTCGGGGTAGGGCTCAACGGTGTCTCGAGTCACAATCGATTGCCACTGCTGAAACTCATGGCGTGCGGCATCGGGGCCGGGGTCGTGGAGGAAGCTGGCCATGTTGGTCGCTTGCCAATCGGCCTGGTGGACGCCAGCCAGCAGATCACAGAACAGTTCGGTCAAGCGTCGGCGAGCAGGGAGCGGGCGATCGCCATTGACCAAGTAGTAGTCGCAGACTCCCGACAGGCGGGTCATGATGAGCGATGGCTTACCGAGCCTGGACCCGTCGGCGTCCAGCCATCGCACCGCAGGCGATGGCACGCTCGACGACTCCAGGGCCTGAAGTACTGCGAACTCATCGGCTCGAGCGGTCTCAAGTAACCCGCCCTCTGGGTCGCGGCGGACGATGAGCGACTCGGTAACCGCATCGCCGTCGATGACGTGGTGGAGGTCGAACAGCCAGTTTTCACGGGACCGGCCGGTCGCCACCCGCTCGAACCGCTCGACCCGTACTTGGGAATCAGGGCCGAGTTGGTCGACCACGAACCGCTCAAGCAGCACCTGAATGTCGGGAATCGAAGCCGAGTCGAGATCTCGGCCATCGTCGCTCATCGGAGCCTCAGACGAGCGAGCTGACGACGAAGGCAATGAGCCCAACAGTTATGAGAATGATGGCCACCGCCGCGAGGCCATCTCGACCGGCTGATCGTTGCTCAGCGCCCTGTTCAGCAGTTGGCTCTACTTGTTGATTCATCCCAGGCAATCTAGACCACTCTTCGGCCGATCTAAAGATCTGCTAGCGCCGGTGCAGCCCCGCCCAACTGGTCTAGTTCCTTGACGGTCGTAAAATAAG
This sequence comes from Acidimicrobiales bacterium, assembly GCA_050633745.1. Taxonomy (GTDB): domain Bacteria; phylum Actinomycetota; class Acidimicrobiia; order Acidimicrobiales; family SZUA-35; genus JAHELU01. Next base: position 55,892 of record JBOEHD010000040.1, on the reverse strand, counting down.
CGACTAAACCTCAGGGGTATCTGGGGTCATGCGTCAAGCATGTCGTCGCTATACGCCTGATTGAGGGAGAAAGAGAATGATCGCACTAACCACAGCCCGTCGGATCGGCGCTGTCCTGATTGCACTAACGCTGATGGTGTTCAGTGCCCAGGCAGTGGCCGCTGAGGAACATGATGGGCACGAAGGGCCGACCGTTGTGGCCACCGGCCTCGACCAGCCTCGCCAGTTAGCTTTCAATGGACGAGGCGACCTGTTCATCGGCGAGGCCGGTAGTGGTGGCGACCTTGAAGAGGTCGGTTTCTACGCTGGCGCCCCGCACTGCACCGGCCTTACCGGCGCCGTTACCCGCGTCGACAAGCAAGGCCGTCAGCGCCGGGTGGTGACCGGATTGCCATCGAGCGCCCAATGCGACGGTGGAGCCCAGGCCGGAGGGCCGACAGGCTTGGTTCCCAAGGGTCGAGATTCCATCGTGATCCAGATGGGTTCGACAGCAAGCATCAACCCAAGCACCGACCTGACGATTGGGTCCGACATCTACGGCCGGACCCTCAGGACCCGGAAGAACGGCACCGTGCAGGCCACTATCGCTGACATCGCAGGTTTCGAGGCCAGCAACGACCTCGACGGTGAGGGCTACGACTCCAACCCGACCGACATCGCGGCCTACGGCCGCAACTATGTCGTCGTCGATGGTGGTGGGAACTCCGTCCACGTCATCAGCAACACCGGCCGCCTCATCCGCACCGTCGAGGTGCCGCAGGCCCCGTGCCCCGGCGGACCGGGCAACTGCTTTGGTGACGAAGACCTCGATTCAGTGCCGACCGGGGTGGTTCGTGGTCTCGGTGACACGTTCTACATCAGCACGCTCTCGGGCGTCGTGGCCGACTTCAGCGTCTCACCTCCAGTGATTGGCTTCCAGCCCGGCAACGGCAAGATCTTTGCCTTCAACGCTAGAACCGGCGACATCGTCGAGTTCGCCGACGGACTGACAACGGCGATCGATGTGGCCTTCGATCGGCAGGCCAACGTTGTTTACGCCGCTGAATTTGTGACCGGAGCGGTGTACGCATTCGACGCTGACACCGCGGAGCGCACCCGGGTCGACCAGCCCGGCGATCTGGTCACCCCCGGTGGACTCGCCGTCGATCGCTCTGGCGACCTGTACGTATCCACCTTCACTGCCGCCCCCGGCAAGATCGGCCAGGTCGTCAAGTACGACCGGTAGCGACCGCCTCGCAACGAGAACGATTGGTGATAGCCAATAGCGAGAGTTAGTGGAGATGAGAGGGCCGCCCGAATATTCGGGCGGCCCTTTCACACGTTTTAGAACTCTTGGCGGGCTGCAGCGATGGCTGCGGCGAGGCCTTCGGGGTCGTTGGTCCCGATGCGAAACGTCTCGTGACGCTCGCCGCGGTCGTAGCGGATCTCTACTGCGTCGAGGCCCCAAATGTTGTACATCCAGCCGTCGGGGATGAGCCGGACGCCGAAGCCGTACCACCACTTGTTGCGTACGGTTTGGGATGAACTCAGAGCGCTGATGGGCACCGTACGTTTTGGCCAACCGAGCCGGAAGGTGGCGATGATGTTGCTCTCATCGACCGTGGTCCGTAGCTCAGAAAAGACGAAGACGACAGCGGTCATCATGGCACCGAAGACGATGATGCCGGCCGCAGACTCAAGCCCGTCTCCCAAAGCTGCCAGGATGGCCACCACAGAGGTGATGGCCATCACTGCCAAAACGAGGTTGGTTGTCGATTGTCGATGGTCGTACGGCAGATTCTTCATAGCCCGACCAGCCTATGTGGCTTCTACAGGCTGTTGGCGAAACTGTTGATGTCGCGAACGGTGCCGAGGTAGACCTCGGGCATGGCGTCGCGGAACAGGCAGTCGCCTGCGTGGCAGGTGCCGTTCACCGTCCTGCTCGACGCTGAGACCCCGGCGGCCAGAAGCTTCTGGAAGTAGGCCAGGCCTTCGTCCCGCAGTGGATCCAGCTGGTTGACCGAGATGACGGTCGGTGGCAGACCCTGAAGGTCTTCAACCGCGGCGTGATAGGGCCAGGCCATCGGGTTGGTGTCATCGGCGCCGTCAGGGCTGTACATGCGAACCATCGAACCCATCATCGAGCAGTTCAAGAAGTAGTCATCGTTTTCGTAGAGCGATGGGAGGGCTGGATCTTTCTCGGCGTAGACCCCCGAGATGTATGGGCACTGGGCGTAGACGCCATCGATGGCATCGAGCGTGCCTTCGTGCTTGGCCTTGAGCGTCGTGGCCAGAGAAAGGTTGCCGCCACCGGACTCGCCGGAGATCACGATCTTGGAGATCCCCAGTGCTTCACGGTTCTCGTTGGCCCACATCAGACCGCTGTAGCAGTCGTTCAGACCGGCCGGGAAGGGGTGGGGACCCATCTTGCCTGCGGCGTTGCGAAACTCTACGCCGATCACCACCATGCCAGTCGATGCCAGCTCATCACGCCAGCGGATGTAGCCCGCATTGGACGCTTCGAGAATCGCCATGCCGCCACCATGAGTATGCACGATGGCTGGCACCTGGCCGTCGACGTCGGTCGGGGTGTGAACGTAGAGGCTTATGTCGTTGCCATCCACACCCTTGATGGTCTCGGTGCGTCGTTCAACGTTGGTGATTGGTGGCGACTGCGAACTTAGAACACCTCCCAGCGCGGCGAAGCCTTCTTCGGCCAACATGGCGTACTCAAGCAGCGCCTCGCTCGTCGAGTTGATATCGACCGGAGCAGGTTCCGGTGCGCCATCTAGGCCAAGCGGGGCCATCGCCGCCACCATCCGTGGATCGGCACGCGGATCGGTCTTGATCAGCATGTCAGGATTGCCGAGTTTGCCTGGAAGGATCGGAGATGTGGTCATAGCCAGATTCTTACAGACCGGGTCTCGGCGTGCACAAGCTCGGTCTTCCGCTCCACAGACCGCCAGCGGAGCGAGGAGCTAGGTCGTACGGCTAGCGGGGGATTGACTCGCCGCGTCGCGACTTGACCTCGAGCATGGCTCGATCGGCCTCTTCCAGAATCGGTTCGAGAAGGTCGCCGGGGCCAAGCCAGCCGACGCCGACCGAGCACCCAACGCTGTGACGCGTGCCTTCAAAGGAGATTGGTTCCGACAGTCCCAGTTCGATTCTGCTGATAAAGATTGGCATATCTTGTCGGTCGACGCCCGAAACCAAGAGCACGAACTCATCGCCACCGAGACGACAGACCGGGTCTTCTGTTCGGACAAAGCCCAGCAGTCGCTGGCCGATCACCTTGAGTACCGCGTCGCCCGCATGGTGGCCGTGCTGGTCGTTGACCGCCTTGAACTTGTCGAGATCGACATAGACAACAGCGACCTCTGGCCCCCCGGCCATCCGTCCGAGGTGCCTCATAAGACCACGGCGATTCAACAAGCCGGTTAGTTCATCGTGAAGTGCCTCGGCGGTTAGGGCGTCGCTGGCTTGGCGGACCTCTTGCACCCAGTCCTGTACAAATTCGCCAACGAAACCGGGGCCCGCCGATTCCAGGCTGACGTCATCGAGGTTTCCTTCGGCCATCGCTTCGAATTGCTGCCCGAGGTGTCGGAGCCCTTCGGCGACGTCTTCGATGGTTTCGCCTAACTCCGCGAGGGCATCGTGGCGTCCATGGTCGACCCGGGGGCCGTCGATTTCCCCGTCGGCAAGCTCAGCGGCTCGCTTGGTCAGACGCCGCAGCGGCGACATCACCGACTGCAGAATCCAGACGGTCAGCCCGGCGGTGATGGCAAGCAGCGCAGCTGCTAGCAGCAGAAGACGGGTCCGCTCGCTCTTGGCGTCGGTCTCGACCGTGACAAGCTCGCTTCGTACCCGGTCGACCGCTTCAGCGGTAATCGTGTCGATTTGCAGTTGTAGCTGGAAAGCGTCGCCGGTGAGTGTGGCCACGTCGTTGATCTGCCACGGTTCAGCTCTGCCTGCCACGATCTCTCGCGCGGCTGCAACGGCAGCGTCCCACACGTCCATCGAGTCCGACGTCAGCACATTTTGCACCTGGATCTGCAGGTCTGGCTGGAGGCCCATGATCACTCGTTGGGTGGCGTTGGATCGGATCCCGCCCAGCTCGGCGAGGCGTGCTTCGTCGATAGCTCCGAGTCCGATCAGGCTCGACATCACGTAGGCGTATTCGACAGCGGTGGAACGGCCGGCATCGATCGCCCCGATGTAGGTGATCCATGCATCGGACGCCGATCCGACGGCCAGTTCGGCGAACGCCAGGTCGGCTTCCATACGGGCCAGCTCAGCGTCGGCGATCAGCTCATCGGTAAGGGGTTGCCCACCAACGAAGGTCTCCAGCAGGGCTTCCGACGTCTCTCGTTGACGATCGAAGACCTGTTCGGCCTCGGCGGTGATGTTGCCGCTGGCGGCGACGCTCATTTCGGCCCGGGCATCGTCGGCGCCGAGGTAGGCGCCGCCTAGCATTTCCCCGTAGCCGCTCACGACCATCTCGATTAAGAACGAACCGTTGCCTTCGGCGCTCATCTCCTGTCGCAGGACGCCTAGGTCGGGCAGCACGCTGGCTGTCTGCAGCGTCGCCAGGGTCTCGAGGGTCTCGATGCGAGTCAGCTCGTCTGTGGCCTCACGGGCGGTCACCGAGCGAGCGTTGACCTGGAACCCGATGGCGATCAGAAGCGCTACGACCGGCACCGACACGGCCATCACCAGCCGCAGTCCGATCGGTACAACGCGTAGGTTCACACCGCCATATATCGGACCTTAGGGCCCGAATCTGTAGTAACTGCGCAGCTGTAGACAGCGTCTGCAATCTGGGTCAGTATGGCCATCGCAGCGGATAGCTCGTGCCGCGATGCAGCAGCTCGCGAGTACTACGAAGGGACTTAGACCATGGCACTACCGGTACAGCAGGGTGAGTGGACTTTGGATATGGCTCACTCCACCATCGGCTTTGCAGTCGCACACCTGGGTATCACGACGGTTCGAGGCCGTTTTACTGCCGGCAGCGCCAAGCTGGCGGTAGGCGCCGACCTCGCTTCGTCGTCACTTACAACCGAAATCGCCATGGCATCGGTCGACACCGGTAACAGCGATCGCGATGGCCATCTTCGCAGTACCGATGTGTTTAACGTTGAAACCCAGCCGACCATGGCCTTTCAATCGACGTCGATCAGCGAAACGGGTGACGGCTCGTACCAGGTAACGGGCGATATGACTATCAACGGTCAGACCAAACCCGAGACCCTGTCGGTCACCTTCTCCGGCACCGAGGTCTTCCCGATGGACGGGTCGAGCCGAGCTGGGTTCTCAGCGTCCGGCACGATCGACAAGACCGCATACGGCATCGAGTTCAACGTGCCGCTAGCCGCCGGTGGCTTCATGCTTTCAGACAACATTGAGGTAACGATCGACGCTCAGTTGGTGGCGTCCTAGCGGTAGGTGTTGTTCGAGGTGTGGTCGCCTGCGAGCCACTTCTTGAGTTCAGCATGCGCTTGCGGCAGCCGTTCAGCGGCGATGGCGTCCATCTCCGGAGCATCGACGGTGAACTCCACAAGCAGACCATTGGGATCTTCGGCGTAGAGGCTGCGGCAATAGCCGTGCTCCAACACAAACGTGCCCTCCGGGTTCCATCCGGCATCGGCTAGCCGTTTGGCGATGGCGTCTTGAAGCTCGGCCGACACCTTCAGCGCTATATGGCGGAACGGCGAAGGAACGAGGTCGGGATCAAAAAGGTCAGCGTCCTCCTGGTTGGCGAACTGGAAGAATGCCAGGGCGCTTCCGTCGCCAAGACCGAAGAAGGTGTGGCAGTAGACCCGCTCGGCCCCGAAGAGCTCATCGGTTTCCGACCACGTTGCGATCAGCGGCAGCCCGATGAGGTCTTCGTAGAAGTGCCTCGTGGCCTCCTGGTCCTTTGTGACGTAGGCGTTGTGGTGCAGCCGGGCAGGAAGTTCTGTGGTCATCGGATTCCCCTAAAGCGAGTCTTGTCGATCCAGTTTGGTACCACGAGGCTAGGTCACCTGCTGCAGACACTCAACAGTCAGCAGCCCCGATTTTCAGCCGCCGAGCTCCGCTCTGACGATGGATGCTCCCTCGACCATGGCCGCCATCTTCCTTTGAGCGATTGGGCGGGGGAGGAACTTGAGCCCGCAGTCCGGCGACACCGACAGCGATTCGGGGGCGATGTATTCGATCGCAGACCGGATCCTGGACGCGATCTGCTCGGGCTGCTCGATCTCGTTTGTGCTGAGATCTAGTACGCCCATCACCACACCCCGTGGTGCTAGCTCGGCGACCACCGACGGAGCTAGATCGGGCTGGGCGGTTTCGATGGCAATAAAGTCGGCTGGGATCTGCGCCAGTTCGGTGAAGAACGGGTAGCCGATGGATTTGTCTTTGACGTACTGGGCGTAGCCGTAGCAGGTGTGAACCGTTGTTGGCGCCTCGACACCTTCGAGCGCCATCGCAATCGCTTCCACCGCGAACTCCCTGGCGGCGTCGGCGTTGGCTTGCATATAGGGCTCGTCGATCTGCAACATGTCGATGCCCGCAGCCTGGAGATCGAGTAGTTCTGCCCGGACCGCCGCAGCATAGGCCATGGCCAGCGAGCGCTGGTCCGGGTAGTAGTCGTTCTGGGCCAGTTGGCTAAGGGTGAACGGCCCGGGGACCGTGACCTTCGTTCTGTGGGTGGTGTGAGCGCGGAGAAAACGAGCAGATTCGAGTTCGATCGGGGCCTGCCGCTCGATCGGCCCGTTGACCAACGGCACTTTGCTTTTGGTGCCGACCCGATTGATGCCGGTGCCAATCTGATCTTGGTCGACGCCGCCAAGCGAATTGGCGAAGTGGTTGAAGTACGACTCCCGACCGATCTCGCCATCGGTGATGATGTCGACTCCCGCCGCTTCCTGGTCGGCGATCGCTACAAGCGTCGCGGCCTCGACCGCTTCGCTTAGGTCTTGCTCGGCGACCTTCCAGAGATCGTTGGCCCTGACCCGAGGAACACCCTTGCCAATCAGGTGATCTCGGTCGACAAGCCAACCCGGCTGCGGGTAGCTGCCCATGACCGTTGTGGTGATTTGTGTCTGCATCTGTGTCACTCTAAGACCTCATGGCAAGCGCTACGAATGAGAACGGCCGCAACAGCATCCTCACGACCCACACCGGCAGCCTGCCTCGGCCCGATGATCTGATCCAGATGATCTGGGCTCGAGAAGATGGCATTCCGGTCGACGATGCAGCGATAGCTGAACGAGTTGCTGAGGCGGTCACCGAGTGTGTGCGTCGGCAGAGCGAGGCTGGCCTGTCGATCGTCAATGATGGTGAGATGTCCAAGCCAAGCTACGCGACCTATGTGAAAGATCGCCTCGATGGCTTCGCGGGCGAGTCGATCCAGAATTACTTCTTCCAAGACCTAGTCGACTTTCCCCGCAGCGCTGAGATGGTGGCCGACAATCCCGGTCGTAGAAAACGTTCGGCGCCGGCCTGTACCGGTCCGATCTCGGTCAAAGACGAGACTGCCGCGGCCACCGACATGGTGAACCTGAGCAATGCCGCCGCGGTGGCCGAGGTGGATGGGACGTTTTCCAGTGCCGCTTCGCCCGGAGTCGTCTCGCTCTTCTTCGGCAACGACTACTACGCCAGCGATGAGGAATACCTGTTCGCCATCGCCGAAGCGATGCGCCACGAGTACGAGGCGATCGCCGCGACCGGGGCCACTGTGCAACTCGACTGCCCCGACCTCGGTATGGGGCGCCACACCGTGTACGCCGACCTTGATCGGGAGACCTACCGCAAGCGGGCTGCGCTGAACATCGAGGCGCTGAACTATGGAGTTCGAAACATCCCCGCCGAACAGTTACGCATGCATCTTTGCTGGGGCAACTATCCGGGCCCCCATCATCACGATGTCGATATCGCTGACCTGATCGACCTTGTGTGGGCCGCAAAGCCTCAGACCGTGCTGTTCGAAGCGGCAAATCCCCGCCACGCTCACGAATGGAAGGTCTTCGAGGAGATCGATATTCCAGACGACAAGGTGCTGTGTCCCGGTGTCATTGAGCCGCAGTCGAACTACATCGAACATCCTGAACTGGTAGCTCAACGAATCGAACGTTACGGCCGGATCGTCGGCAGAGATCGGATCATGGCCGGGGTCGATTGCGGATTCAGTGTGCATGTCGGTTTGTCGGGGATTGACCCCGATGTGGCCTGGGCCAAACTGGCATCACTGGCCCAGGGGGCTGAGATCGCCGCCGGGCGTATCTAACCGCGCCGGGGGTTGTCAGGGTTCGATCAGGGTTGTCCCCGATTGTGGGAAGCCCGCCGTGGGCGGACAATGGAACCATGAACCGCTTGTTCGCACCCCCAAACGGCGCCCACCTGACCGTGGTGGGCATCGCTCTATTCGCCCGATTCCTACTCGGCGGAATCCCACTCATCGGTGGCCTCATCAGCTTCGCTCTGATGCTGGTGATTCTCTATCACTTGGCACGTGTGGCCCTGAACATGGTTAGGACCGCCCCCTCGGGGATCTAACCAGGCGCCGCCTGAGCACTACAAACCGCCGGTGGGCGTCGCTCGACCCGGTCGATTCGGGCTAGTCCGATTCGATTCGCTTCAATCGACGCCCACCGCAAGAATGTCCCGATGGATCTTGGCCTTTTCTTTATGCCCCTACACCGACCGGAGAAGCCGTGGGGCCAAGCTCTAGAAGAAGACCGGCGGATGATTCTCCACGCCGAGAGTCTCGGCTTTGCCGAAACCTGGGTCGGTGAACACTTCACAACCAAGGCGGAACAGGTTCCGTCACCGTTGCTGTTCCTGGCCACCCTGATCCATCAGACCGAACGTATGCGGTTCGGTACCGGGGTCGTAAATCTTGGCCACCGTCACCCCGTTGTAGTTGCTGCTGAGGCCGCGCTGTTCGATCAACTGAGCGGTGGCAGGCTGATGCTCGGCGTCGGTCCGGGCGGATTGATGAGCGACGGCGAGCTGTTCGGCAGGCCCGACATGGCCGAACGGGTCAAAGTGGCGACCGAGTCGATCGACATGATCCTGGCGCTGTGGAACGACGATGCTCCGTTCGACCTCAAGGGCGAATACTGGAACGCCACGCTCGAGGAACAGATCTGGACTTCCCATGGCGTTGGGCAGATGGCCAAGCCGTTGCAGCAGCCCCACCCGCCGTTGGCCATGGCTCTGGCCTCGCCCGCCGGTGATTCGGTTCGAACCGTGGCGGCCCGTGGGTTCATTCCGATCTCCGCCAACTTTGTACCTCAGTCGGCGGTGGCAGGTCAGTGGCAGACCTACTGCTCAACCAGAGAAGAATTGGGGCTAGAGATCGATCCGAAGATTTGGCGGGTCTGTCGGAACATCCTGATCACCGACAGCGATGCCGAATCCGACGAGCTGCTGGCCGATCCCGACGGCACCTTCGCCTTCTATTTCCGTTACCTGGCGGGCGTACGGGACATGGTCCGCCTTCAGACCGAAGAGTCGAGCCTGTCACTGGAGGAGATCAACGATCAGCTGAGCGTGCCAAAGGCGATCGACAAGTGTGTGATTGCCGGGTCGGTCGACACCGTGAGGGATCGCCTGATCGACATGGCAGACAACATCGGCCCGTTCGGCACTCTGGTTTCGGTTGGTCACGACTGGGAGGACGACGGGACCCGTTGGCTCAACTCGATGACCAAGCTGGCCAAAGAGGTCGCTCCGGCGCTATCCCAGCATCTCAGCGCCAGCAGCTCCTAGCTCCACGTTCTGCACTCGGAGCCGTTGACGGCTCCCACTCATTCGTAACCAGCGGTCGTCCCTGCGGCCGGCCGTGTGGTCGTAGGAGCGATCCGGTGCGCAGTTACTGCAGGTGCATGGAGGGGTAAAAAGAACGTTTGGCCGAGGGTCCCCAGCGATGACGATCGCGGTGCACTCCACATCACTGGAATCGGCGGCTCCGCCGCTGGCAGCGTTGTCGTTCGAGGGGTTCGTCATTCCCGGATCCTCATGGGCGTCAAAGATCGACAGTAGCCCATGGGACGCTGCACCCGCCACGGCGTGGCGGGCTCAACAGCTATCCGTTTTAGTTGATGGCGGAGCGGTAGCGCCCATCGCGAAAGGCCGCCAAGAGGCTCTTGGCCCTGCCCGCGTCAAGCTGGGCCAGGCTGTTGCCGTCTGCGAAGAAGTCGTTGAGTCCGGGAACCGCTGCCAGCTCCTGTCGGGTCATATGAGCGACGCCCATACTCCAGTTGTAGAAGGAGCGTTCCTCGATCGGCTCGAAGATGATCTTCACCATATGTTCGTGGCGTTCGTCGAGCGAGATCTTCTCGAAAAGAGTCATGACGTTCGGCTCTTCGCCCTCGAGGATCTGAAAAAAGGAGCCCTCATCGAACAGCAGCATGCCGCTGACGTCGAGCGCTTCGTTGTTGTGCCTAGCCTTCTTCAAGATGAGGTCGAGCTCGCTGCTGTCGTACCCTGCGGTCAGCGAACTGGTGTAGATGCAATGGACTAGATTCTCCTCGGCCATTCGGTTTTACCTTTCAGCTAAGTGAAACTTTTTACCTTCACTTCGCATCGGCAAATTGGCCGTCAAGCTTGAGGTGAACCGGGTCACGTTGGAGCGACTTCAGTATGTGGAGTTGCCCCAGGTGTCGCTGTACACGACCTCGTCGAGCCCGATGCGATCGAGCTTCTTTGGGAAGTCCTTCGGCCGGTGCCCAACCGCGATATGAGCGGCGGTGATCACGTCGTCGGGGATCGACAGCAGCTCCTTGACCTGCGGTTCGAACATACAAAGCAGCGTGGTTAGCGCAGCACCGATTCCGCTCTCACGGCAGCCGAGCAAAAAGTTCTGCACCGCCGGGTAGATCGAGCCGCCACCCACAACCGACAGACGCTCAAGTTCGGTATCGGTGGGATGAACGCCGTCGAGATGAGCGCAGGCGATGACCATCACGGGAACGTCTTGCAGGTGATCTGCGAAATGGTCGGCGTTGCGCAAGGCACGGTCGAGCTTCTCGGCGCCGATGTCGATCTCGCCGCCACGGGCCCCTTCGAGGTACGCCTTCCACGGGACCCGATACCACTCCGCCAATTGGTTTCTGGTGTCCTGGTCACGCACGACTATGAATCGAACCGGCTGACGGTTGCCACCCTGAGGTGCGTATCGGGCGTAGTCGAACGCCGTTCGCAGTTGTTCGTCTGTGACCGGTTCATCGGTGTAGTACCGAGAGGTCACCGCGGTCTTTATAGCATCGCCAAGTTCCATTTTGATCCCCTATCAACCGTGCCTGGGCCGTGCCGCTCAAGTTAGTGCAGACATCGATAGGGGACTAGTTCGGCTCGGTTGCCTTTTGGATCAGGTCGATCCAGCCATCGTTCTGCCTGGCCAGGATCTCCTCGGTATTGCGGACGAGGGTTTGGCCGGCATTGCCGCCGATCAGACCAGCACCCTCGTCGACCGCTGTCGCGGACCGTTGCTGCAGTGAGTCGAACCGAACCACTTCCCGTTCGAGCAGGGTTGCGGTGACCTCATAGCTCTGAGCGATGCGGTCGTACTGGGTGGCTCCAAGGTGGGCGGCCACAGCTGCCCCCATGGCGGCGACCGCGGCGACCCAGGAATCGATCCCCGGTTGGGCGGAGACGCCGGCGATCAGCGCAAGGACCGAACCGAGTACCGTCAGCCCAAGCTGGGCAGCTCGCAGTAACCTCGCTCGCCGGTCGTGCTCGCCTCGCCGGGTGCTGTGCCACTGGGCCTGCTCCTCGGTGCGGTTGGCACGGTAGTCGGGAACGCTGGCGACGGTTGGCAGCGGTTTGTTATCTGGGTCGGCTCGGTTGGCTCCGAGCACAAATGCCCGGCTCTCCACCATCGTCAGCTGGTCCAACAGCGCAGCGTCGACCTGGCTTTCTTCGTGGCTGTTGTCTGAGCTCGTATCGACGCTCACGCCAGCCATGTACACATAGACGAGGGCCTTCAGCGTCTCCGAAGCGCTCCGGGCTGCGGTCCAGGCTTTGACCTTCAGGGCGGTCAGATAGTGGCTTTGCACAAACCCGGCCACCATCAGCAGGACAGAGGCGGCCAGACTGAGGCCTCGCTGGAAGCCGGAAGGTAGCCAGTCGGATTGGGCCGCAAGCGCACCGAAGACCGCAGCTCCGACGATGAGTAGCAGGTTGCCGATGCGGGCCCTCTCGACCTGAGCCTTCGCCAGGTCGGCGCCGATCGACCAGCCACGCTGACGCTCCCAGACGTGGTCGAGCACCCTATTCGCTTCGGCCTGCGGTTCCGCTGTTCCTACCACCAATGGCTGATGGTAGTCAGGATCGCTGGAACAGGTGGTTCCCCCGGTATGCCGAGCTCAAGACAGAGACACCAGCATGAGCAGACAGCGCCGCAATCTGCCACAATCTGTGCGTCGACCGGTTCGGGCTATCGCCCAAACACAGAAATTCACCACAGACGGAACACCACACACCGAACACCACACACTGAACACCAGCAACCGGCACCGATGAGCACGACTATAGGCATTAGCGACTGAAGCAGGAGGGGCAAATGGCGCTAGAACAACCAGAGCAGTGGGGGGGTCTGCGAGCACGATATGAGGTCGATCAACCTCGTCGCATGCTTGCTCTCGACGGGGGCGGGATTCGAGGGATCTTGACCCTGCAGGTGCTCCAGGAAATCGAGAGTCAACTACGGGCGCACTACAACGAGCCCGATCTTCGGTTGTGTCAGTTCTTCGACTACGTCTCCGGCACCAGTACCGGCGCCATCATCGCCGCCGGCGTGGCGCGAGGCCTTTCAGTGGCCGAGATCTTAGAGTTCTACGAGGCGTTCGGTCAGGTGGTGTTCACCCGCCGCCGCTGGAAGATCTGGAACGCCCTCTACCAGAACGGACCCCTGGAGCAGAAGCTAAAAGAGGTCTACGGCAGCGAATCGACACTGCACCCTCAGGATCTGAAGTCGCTGTTGCTGGTCGTCACCCGCAATGCGACCACCGACTCCGCCTGGCCGGTGACCAGCAACCCCGCTGCCAAGTACAACGACGTTGACAGGCCAGACTGCAACCTCAACGTGCCGCTATGGAAACTGGTTCGAGCCAGCACCGCCGCACCGGTGTACTTTCCGCCCGAGGTCATCTACTGGGAAGAGGGCAACGACAACAAGGCGTTCGTCTTCGTCGACGGCGGCACGACGACCTACAACAACCCAGCGTTCCTGATGGCTCGGATGGCCACCGAACCGGCATACAACCTCGGCTGGCAGAAGGGTGAACGAAACCTTCTGGTCGTTTCGCTCGGTACCGGCTCGGCCGCCACCCTTGGCGCGTCCATCGATGACCCCGAATCGAACCTGGCCTCGTCTGCGGTCAATACGCTCAGTTCGCTTATGAGCCAGGCCGCCTACGACCAGGACGTCAACGCTCGAACCGTCGGTCGCTGCACCACCGGAGACCACATCGACAACGAAGTCGGTGACTTGATCCCCAAGGATGGTGCAGGCAACCCGCTACCGCTCGAGGACGACCAGGACCGAGATTTCCTCTATGCCAGGTACAACGCCACCCTCACCGACGCCTGGCTAGCCGAGCGGGGTTTGGGCGATATCAAAGCCGACGACGTAAGCGCTCTCGATTCGGTCGATGCCATGCCCGATCTCACCCGCATCGGCAAGAACCTGGCCCACGACGTCGACCTTGCGCACTTCGGGCGCTTTGTCGACCTGCCAATACACAGCTGAGTCGGTGACATGCAGACCTACGTTTTTATCGTCAGACCGTTCGGTGAGAAGAGCGGGGTGGACTTCGACCGAGTGGAAGACCAGATCATCAAACCGGTCCTCGACGAGCGGCCGGACACCGAATGGGGAACCACTGGACCGATAGTCGAATCGGGCAATATCCGGGCCGACATGATGGAGCGGCTGCTCACCGCCGACTTGGTGATCGCCGACATCTCTATTCACAACGCCAACGTCTACTACGAACTCGGGGTGCGGCATGCGCTACGCCACCGCCCAACGATTCTGATCAACAGCAGAGTCGATGCGGTGCCCTTTGACCTCAAGACCGACCGGTATCTTCGCTACGACCCAAACGATCCGGAGACATCTCGCAATGAGTTGAGCCGAACGATCGAAGCGACGCTCAAGAGCGACAACACCGACAGTCCGGTCTACCAGCTGATCCCCAGCCTGGAGCGGCGCGACGGAGTCGCATACCTCAGCACACCTCGGGAGTTCATCGAGGCGGTCGAGCGAGCACGCAAAAACAAGCGGGTCGGGCAGCTGGGTTTACTCGGCGACGAGGCACGAGTTGAGCGCTGGAATCTCGCCGGTCAACGTCTCGTCGGCCAGGCGCTTTCAAAGTTGCAGGCCCACACCGGAGCCGGAGCGACCTGGGAAAGGGTGCGAACGGCGCGACCCGATGATGTTGAAGCGAACCTGGCGCTTGCCACCATCTACCACCGGGCTGGCGACATGGCGCGCTCGGAGGAGGCGATCGCCCGGGTCACCAATGGCGAGGCGTCCAGAGTCGATCGGGCTGAAGCTTTGGCTCTGCGGGCACGGAACCACAAGACACAGTGGACTGCCGAGTGGATCGCTGTCGATGACCCTATTGAACAGCAACGCCAGGCCTTACGATCGGCGCAGTTGCTCGATTGTCTAACCGCATACCGGGCGGGGTTTCTTGAAGATATCAACCACTACTATCCGGGTGTTAACGCCCTATCGATGAGCACGATCCTGCTCGAACTAGCGGGGCGGTACCCCGATGTCTGGGAGGCTCGGTTCGAGGATGAAGACGATGCGGCGAGCCACCTGCGCCGCCAAACCTCTCGGCGCGAACAACTACTGTCGGCTACCGCGTTAGCTCATGACGCCGCTAAGGCCCGTGCTCGTCGCTCCGGCGAGACCGACCTCTGGCTTGACCTCAGTATCGCTGATCACCGTTTCCTGACTTCAGACCGGGTCGAGCATGTTGCCCAGGGCTACCGAGATGCAACGGCGCGCACAAAGGCGGACTTCAACATTGCATCGGCCGCGGCCCAACTTCTTCTCTTCAAACGCCTAGACATCTGCTCGGAGAAGGCCGCCGCCAGCCTGGCAGCCCTCGGTGTGCCCGATGATGATCTGGTTGCGGGTGTGCCGCCGATTCCTGTCGCGGCCGAGCCGCGGAAGCGGATCATCGTGTCAACCGGTCACCGGATCGATGATCCGGGACGAGCGCAGCCCCGTTTCCCCGCCGCAGCTGAAACGGCCGCCAGAGCGGCGCTGGCCGCGGCGATCGAGGAAGAAAGATCCTATGCCGATGGGGCCGTGAGCGGGATCGCTGGCTTGGCCAGCGGCAACGATATCTTGTTCCACGAGGTGGCCGCTGAGCTCGGCCTCGAGACCGAAGCGGTGCTAGCCCTGCCCGAAGGTCAGTTTCTTCAACGCTCTGTAGATGGCAGCGGCGGAACGTGGCCGGAACGGTTTCGCAGGCTCTGCACCGAGTTGAACCCCGACGTTCTCGACGAACCGATGCCGACTTGGGTCAGCGCCGCCGACAAGCACTACGTGTTCCAGCGCTGCAACATGTGGATGTTGGAAAAGGCATTTGCCATAGAGAACGCCGACGTGACCCTCCTCGCCCTGTGGAACCGTGCCGCAGGCGACGGGCCAGGGGGAACGGCAGACATGGTGGAGCTAGCCAGAAGTCGAGGAGCGAAGGTTGTGGTGCTTAACACCGACGAGTTCCTAACCGCCGGAGACTAGGTCAGCCGGCCAGCAGCGAACTGATTTCAGTAGACGCTTCGAGTTCGATTTCAGGGGTCGCTCCCACCGTGGTCAGGTTGAACGTGGTTGCGCCGGCCTCTATGTACGGCTTGAGGAACTCGACGATCTCGGCTGGCGTGCCGCACGGGGTGTACTTGGCGAACGCGGCATAGGGCAGCTTGTAGAACCGCTCCATGGCGTCTGCCACGTATCGCTGACCCTCCTCGGCGTTGTCTCCAACGCCCAGCCACAGCTGTAACCCGTGTTGCCACGGCACATCGGTTCGGCCGGCGTCGGCTGCGGTGGTCTCCGCCAGAGCGACAGCCTCGGCGAAGCGGCGAGGCGAGCACCACGTGGCAAGCCAGCCATCGCCGAGGCGGCCTGCCCGAAGCACTGCAGCATCGGAGCGACCACCGACGACGAACGGGACTGCTGGCTTGGGCGCCGGCCGGATCATCGCCTCGCTCACGTCGAAGAAGGTTCCGTCGCCGTCAACCGTTTCGCCGGCCAGCAGCCTGCGGACCATATCGAGCGCCACGTCGGTGCGCTTTCCGCGTGTCGCCGGGTCAACGCCACATACCTCGAACTCATGTCGATCTTCGCCTCCGACGCCGACCCCGATGGTCACCCGCCCGGGTGCCGCTTGGGCCAGGGTGGCGATCTGGCGAGCGGCTACCACTGGATGCCGCAGAGCCAACAGGAACACCCCGACATAAACATCGAGTCGGGGCTCGGTGGCGGCGATGGTGGCCATCTGCACAATCCCGTCCGACCCGTTGCCGCCATGGAAACTGACATGGTCGGCACAGAATATGTGGGTGAGACCGCCCTCAACCGCGGCGCTCAATCTGGCCTGCCGGTCCTCACCGGAAAGGGACCAGAAATCCCACGGGGTCGACATGCCGACTCGAATATTGGGGTTTGCTACCACACCACTCCTTCAGCCTTGAGGGTCAGGATACGTTCCTCGTCGAAGCCGAGTTCGGCCAACACCTCGTCGGTATGTTCAGCGTAGTCAGCGGCCAGCCCTCGAGCGCCGAGCCAGTCATCGACCTCGAACGGGGCAGGCGGCCCGACAAAGCCGTCATCGAAGCTCACCAGATACTCATTGGCTTTGATCTGCTCGTTCTCAGCTAGGTCTTCCAGCCGGTTCACCGGCGACACCCAGATATCGGCGGCCCGGAGTTTCTGCCACCAGTGATCGGTGGGCTGCGTTTTGAGGTGTTTGCCGAATACCGGTCGGAACTCGTCGCGGTTGGTGATCACATCGTCGAAGGTGGCAAAGCGGGGGTCTTCGAGCATGTGAGATAGGCCGGTCACCTCAGCGATGTTCAGCCATTGGTTGCGACGCAGCGCGGCGATGGCAATCCAGCCGTCGGCGGTTTCGTACACGGTGAATAGGGGATTGGTGGTGGCGTCTGGCTGAAAGCGCTCCATACGCTCGCCGAGGCTGGCCGCCATGCCGACCCCCTGGAGTTGCATCCACAGCAGAGACTGGGTCTGCGAGGTGCCGACCACGCAGCCCTTGCCGGTCTTGGCTCGCTTGAGTAACCCGGCCATCACCGCCGAAGCCATGTTGCTGCCGGTCAAGACATCGCTCATCGAACCGGGCGGATAGTTGGGTGTCTCATTCGGTGAGGTGCTGTCCATGAAACCACCGAAGGCCATGCCGACGGTGTCCTGACAGGGGTCGTCGGCCATCGGGCCTCGGGTGCCGAACCCCGCGCCCCGGCAGTAGACCAGCTGGGGATTAATCGCCATCAGCGTTTCGACATCGGCACCCTGGGCATCCAGTCCAGCGGCTCGCATGTTGGTGATGAACACGTCTGCTTCTTCGATCAAGCGATGGAACACCGGCCGCCCGGCATCGGTGGCGATGTCGAGAGCGATGGCTCGCTTGTTTCGGTTGAGCGATGCGTAGACCCACTCCTGACCCCGGTCATCGAACTCGACGCCGAACACGCTCTTGAAGGTGCGCATATGGTCGACATGGCCAACCCGCTCGATCTTCACAACATCGGCGCCCAGGCTGGCCAAGGTCAGACCGGCCACCGGGCCCTGCACGTACATCGACAGCTCAACGACCTTCAGACCGGCCAGGGGGCCCTCGGACTGGTCCTCGCCATCGTGGGTAACCGGTGTTGCGCTGTCTGTCATGGCATGAAGGGTCGCGCTCGGCAACTGTCCAACGCAAACAGGCC
The DNA here is from genome assembly GCA_050633745.1 of Acidimicrobiales bacterium. Classification (GTDB taxonomy): domain Bacteria; phylum Actinomycetota; class Acidimicrobiia; order Acidimicrobiales; family SZUA-35; genus JAHELU01. The sequence continues at coordinate 37,958 of JBOEHD010000040.1, read as the reverse complement.
AGTGCAATCAGGCCGAGGTAACCGGCCACCAGAAGCTGCTCACCGGCCCAAACGACGACAATTACCTCCAACCGAGCTGGACAAGTACTCTTTTCACAGTGATGTCTTTGCAGTGATGTTGGCACCGCATACCAAAGCGGAACCAAAACCGAATCAAACTGAGATCTCGAACGAGGAGCAATGCGATGGCCCTTACCACCGATAGTCATGTCGAGAACGCCCCACGGGTAATCGACTCGCCGATAATCTCGGCCGATTCTCACATCACCGAGCCGGGGTGGACCTATATCGATAATGTCGACCCGGCCTTCCGCGACCAGGTGCCGTACATGACAGACGAAGCTCCCGACGGCGCCACCTTCCACGTGCCCGGCATGAGCTACAAGATCCACCTTGGCCTGCATTCGTCGGCGGGTAAGCCGTCCGACGAGCTGTTCATGAAGGGTGTGCCTTTCGAGGGTCTGCATCGTGCCGGTTGGGATGCCGAAGCGCGGGTAGTAGCCCAAGAGCGCGACGGAATCGACGGCGAAGTGATCTACCCGTCGGTCGGCATGTTGCTCTGTAACCACCCCGACCTCGACCTCAAGAAAGCTATGTTCGACGGGTACAACCGCTGGATCTCCGACTATTGCTCGGTGGCTCCGGCCCGACTCTACGGCTGCGGCCAAACCGCGATGCGCACACCGGAAGAAGGCATCGCCGACCTCGAAGCGATTAAGGCCGCAGGTCTTCGGGGCGTAATGCTCCCGGGAACACCGGGGCCGGCCTACGAAAAAGGCGGAGCAGACTACGACGACCCCATATGGGACGACTTCTATCAGGCATCGCTCGACCTCGGCCTGGTGCTGTCGTTTCACATCCTCACCGGCGAGTCGTATCGACCCCGGGGACCGAAACTCAACAGCTTCATGTCGATCATCCGGGGCAATCAGGATCTGATCGGCACGTTCATCTTCGGAGGCGTGTTCGACCGCAAACCGGATCTCAAGATCGTCTGTGTCGAGGCGGACGCCGGTTGGGTACCCCATTACAGCTACCGCATGGACCATGCCTACAACCGCCACCGCAACTGGCTAAAGGGTGTCGACCTGGAACGTATTCCAAGCGACTACTTCAAGAGCAACGTCAAGGTCACCTTCCAAGATGACTGGTCGGCGTTCCGAATGGCTGAGGCTGGCCTGCTCGATGCCGAACAGCTGATGTGGGCTAACGACTTCCCCCATAGCGATTCAACCTGGCCCTTTAGCCAGGGCATGTTGGCCGAGCAGACTGCGGCGCTGTCGCCAGAGGCCACCGGCAAGATCCTCGGTGGCAACGTCGTCGAGCTCTATCAGCTTCACGACCTGTTCCCCCAGGACAGTAAGGCGTAATCATGACCGCGTTCGCAGATACGACCTCGGCAACCCTTAGCCCGGAGCAGCTGGCCGACTATCAGCGCGACGGCTACCTGATCCTCAAAGGTCGTATTCCAGAGACCGACATTCAGCGATTCGAAGCGGCGCTCGACCGCAACCCGCCGCTGGATGCAACGCTCGACCCCAACGCCGGCAACTTTCCGGAACCCGGTCGCTACACGTTGGCTATGAACTGCCTCAAAGACCCCGACCTGGCGTACCTGGCCGAACACCCGGGGATCGTGCCAACGGTGGCCGATGTGCTCGGGGGAGAGCCGCGCCTGACGGCGTTCGTGATCTACAACCGAACCCCCGGCGGTAATGGTCTTCCTTCGCACAATGACTACAAGCGGTGGCGTCCGGTCGGCTCGTCGATGAACTGGGCTTTCACCATCGTGCCGTTCTGCGACTTCACGTCTGAAGCCGGTCGACTGTTCATCGCTCCGGGCTCGCACCACCTGCATCGGGTGGCCGAAGGGCCGGAACGTCCGCTTTGTGTGGCGCCGCCGATTCAGCCGGACGAGTCCGACTTCATCGATCCGGAGCTTGAGCGTGGCGATCTGCTGATCATGAACATGCACCTGTGGCATCGGGCCGAAGGCAATAACTCGTCGCACGATCGCATCGGAGCTTTCAATAAGTACGCGTCGGTCGACGCCCCGCCAGCCACCGGTTACTTCATGTTCGACGATGATGTGCACGAGGCGCTATCGCCGGAGGGACGCAAGCTGCTGGCGGTGCACAGCGACAAACCGGTCGGCACAACTCGCCTGCTACTTATGCGGGAACGAGGAGAGGCCGACCCCGAGTTCTACCTGACCGCCGAGACCGGCGATACGCCAAGTGGGGCAGCGCTGAAACTGCCAGGCGGCGACACGTTCGTTGAGCGAGCCATTCCAGATTGGGATCGGGGCAACTACATCGCCTCACTGGCCGCAGCCCTGCGAGAACAACTACGGATCGAACTGCCGTGGGTTTCCTACGTCGGCGACTTCGATGAGGGTGACCACCTGTGCCGGGTTTACGCATACACCCTGCCCGGACTGGGGTTCCCTGTGGCCTACGCCGATGGCCGCTGGATGACTCGCGACCAAGCTGCGGCCGACAAAGATCTGGCGTTCGGCTACGAGGTCGAAGCCATCGACCGGTGGCTCGACCCCACGATCGTTCGTGGAAAGGGCCTGACCCAGGCCCAGTGCCGAGTAAACCAATACGCATACTGAGTCTGTCGAAAGGCCAGCAGACCCCTACAGCCTGGGGCTATTCGCGCCGATCACGGACTTATGAAACTGCCGACAGCGAAAGCGGCTGCTCTGGCTCGCGCCGCGGCGCACGGCCACCATCCGACGCAGGGAAACAACGATCCGAATCATGTGGCACTACGAGAGTTGTGTGCCAGACGTGACCGAGGCGACATTCTGCCGGCGGCCGAGCAGCCACTCGATCTTTCAGGCGTTCGCTTCGTCGAGGTTGATTTTTCAGGGCTGGACCTCAGCGGCATCGACTTCTCAAATGCCGAACTGCTTAGCTGTAACTTCGCAGGCGCCAGACTGGTTGGGGCCAACCTCACCAACGCCCTGCTGCACAACGTAAACCTCACCGATGTGGAGCTGCTGGGGTCGACGATCTCTGGCGCAGACTTTACAAACGGTGTGCTCGACCGAGCCGGATTTGGCCAGGCCGTTGGCGTCGGAGCGCTGTTCTTCGGGGCAAAATGCACCGGGACAACGTTTACCGGAGCCGACCTCACCGGTAGCGACTTTCGGGCCGCCAAGCTTGAGCAGGCCCGGATGCTGGGCGCAAACCTGACCGATTCGGTCTTCGCCTCAGCGATGCTGGCCGACGTTGACCTAACTGGAGCAGCGTTGGCCAACTCGACGTTTCGAGACGCCGACATGCGTGGCGCCCAGTTGCGAAACGTGACCGGCTACACCTCCGCAGATTGGATCAACGCCGACATCCAGAATGTGGACTTCACCGGCGCGTGGCTGGTGCGGCGGCACATCCAGGACGAGAACTACATCCATGAGTTCCGGACTCAGTCGCCGACTCACGAGCGGCTCTACAAGCTGTGGTCGATCACCTCGGACTGTGGCAGATCCCTTTCCCGCTGGTCGCTGTGGACCGTGCTTGTGGCCATGATCTACGCCGGGTTGTACACCCAGGTCGATATCGATTGGGGAGACTATGAGACCCCGATCTCGCCCATCTACTACAGCGTCGTGACCTTCACCACGCTCGGCTACGGCGACGTTCTTCCCGGATCGACCGGAGCCCAGATGCTGGCCATGTCGGAAGTGATCTTCGGCTACTTCAGCCTTGGCGGAATGATGAGCATTCTGTCGGACAAGATGGCAAGACGAGCGGGATAAGGCGGACACAGTGCTCAAGTTGCGTAGGAACTCCAAGAAGGAACCGAACCCAGCAGACGAACTGCGAGAGGTGCTGGGCGAGGCCCAGGTGCCAACGTTCCCGACCCCGGTCATTCGAAGCCTCGAGGCCCTGAGAAACCCCGACTCGGCGGCCGGAGACGTTGCCGAGGCGTTGGCTATGGACCCCGGCCTCACGGTCAAGCTCCTCAGGTTGGTCAACTCGGCCGGATTCAGCCAAGCCCGCCCGGTCAACAGCGTCGATCAGGCGGTAGCGGTGGCAGGGTTCGGCGCGGTCGAGTCGCTAGTGCTGTCTGTAGGTGTCAACGCGGTACTCCCCAAGACCCAGGTCGAAGGTTACGACCAGGCCAACTTCTGGCGCGCGGCTAGCCGAAGGGCCACTATCGCCAGGGCCTTCGCCGACGAATTGCATCCGGCCACCAGCAGCCTTTCGTTCACCGCCGGGCTGCTCCAAGACATGGCGATCCCTCTGCTGGCCGTCGCTCGCGACGATTACGCACCATTGCTGGTCGAGTGGCACAACGGCGGCGAGGACCTACACCAGCTTGAGGTAGAGACGTTCCAATGGGCCCACAGCGACGTTGCCCAGTGGCTCTGCGTCGAGTGGGATCTACCGGTCGCTCTCGCCGAGGCCATAAAGGGTCACCACGCCGACGATGAGTCGGCCCCTCCAGCGGTCCAGTTGGCGGCTCCATTCCGCGAAGAGGACCGGCCGGACATTCTCGACGAAGTAGTCACTCGGGCAAACGAAGAGTTCGGTATCAACTCAGACCGGGCGGTCTCGATGATCGAGGACGCCGAAGCGGCTGCCGAGGACCTATCCAACCTGTTTGTCTGATTGATAACGAGGTTGATAATGAGAGCGGTTCTCACTACTGTCAAAGGTGATGACGATCACCCTTGTTGCAGTAGGAATTCTATTTCTGTCATTGGCTGGCGGGTTCGCTCCTCGGCTCTTCCATCGCCGACTTAGCGATCAGCAACTTCAGGATGTCACCGGCCTAGCTTCGGGGCTGCTGTTGGCCTCGGCTCTGCTCGTCGTCATTCCCGAAGGCTTTCATATCGCCGCCGAGTCCGAGGTGCATGACCATTCGCATGAGGACGTCTTCGCTTTCTCGCCGATCGTTCTTGGAGCCACCCTGTTGGTCGGGTTTTTGGCCATGCTGCTCCTCGAGGGGCTCGGAGTCGGGCACGCGGTCCACGAAGAACACCACGACCATGCCGCTGGTCACGGACACGCCCACGTCCATCACCCAACATCGATAACCGTTCTGGGCGTGGGGCTAACGGTGCATGCCATGGCCGACGGCTTGGCCATCGGCTCGGCGGCGGTGACCGGAGAACTAGCTTTCTCACTATTGGTGGCGTTCGCAGTGGTACTCCATCGGGTGCCCGCAGCGTTCAGCCTCGGCCTGTTCGCCCTTCATGAGACAGAAAACAAGCTTCGGCCCGTACTGGCGATACTGATGTTCTCCGTCGCAACACCGATCATGATCGTCGTCTCGTACCTTGTGCTCGGCGAGGCCCAGCAATCTATAACGGCGCTTGCGCTGCTGTTCTCGGCCGGAACCTTCGTCTATGTCGCCACCGTCGACACGTTGCCTGCGATCCACAACCCCGAGGTTGGTCGGCGAGCAGTCCTGACCGTCTTGACCGGCGCCGCTGCGTTCGCCATCGTGTTGCTTGGGGTCAACGAGCTCGGTTTCGCCGAGCACGCCCACTAAATCCACCCAAAAGGGCCTCGGCCGATCCCGACGAGCCCCGTTGGGCCATCCCATGATCGCTGGAGACCAGCAATGAACCATGACCCGATGTCGCTCCGCAGCTACCCCCACACCTCGAGCCGCTCAGCGGTCTTGGCTACCGAAGGTATGGTCGCAACCAGCCAACCGCTGGCCGCTCAAGCCGGGCTTGGCATCCTCGCCGAGGGCGGCAACGCCATCGACGCAGCCATAGCGACAGCGGCAGCGTTGACCGTCGTCGAGCCCTGCTCAAACGGAATCGGCAGCGATGCCTTCGCCCTAGTCTGGGCCGAAGACTCTTTGCACGGACTCAACGCTTCCGGTCGTTGGCCAGCAGGCAACGATGCCGCCGAGTTGCGGGCTGCCGGGCATCGTTCGATGCCCAAGCGGGGCTGGACCCCGGTGACGGTGCCGGGCGCGGTCGACAGCTGGTCGGTGCTGCACGATCGGTTTGGTCGTCTGCCGATCGAGCGCATCCTGGCCCCGGCCATTCGCTACGCCGAGAACGGTTTCCCGGTCTCGCCCGTCGTGGCTCGACAATGGGATCCAGCGTTTGAGTTCTTCCCAAATCAAGGGCTGCCTGAGTTGGAGGACTGGTCGACGGTATTCGCCCCCGAAGGCAGAGCGCCCCGAGCAGGTGAACGTTGGGCCAGTCCAGGCCACGCCCGAGGGCTGCGCTGCCTGGCCGAAAACGGCCTGCGGGACTTCTACGAGGGCGAGATCGCAGCCGCCATCGTCGACTACGCCGCAGCCACCGGTGGCCGCATGACCGCGGCCGATCTGGCAACCCATCACGCAGAATGGGTCGACCCGATCGGCGTCGAATATGGCGGCCACGAAGTATGGGAGATCCCACCGAACGGTCAGGGCATCGCCGCCCTGATGGCCCTGGGCATCGCCGCTAACACCGGCGCCTCCGGTCACCCCCAGATCGATGCCGCCAGCTGGCACCTCCACATTGAGGCCATGAAGCTGGCCTTCGCCGACAGCGATGGCTATGTCGCAGATCAGCAGCACGCCGCGGTTCCGGTCGCAGGCATGATCGACCCGGCCTATCTCAAATCCCGTGCGAGCTTGATCGGCGACCGGGCCGGGGCAGCGCCGATGGGTGAACCGTCGATCGGTGGCACGGTTTATCTGTGCACCGCAGACTCCGATGGCATGATGGTCAGCTTCATCCAATCGAACTACATGGGATTTGGTAGCGGCGTCGTCGTGCCGTCCCACGGTATTTCGATGCAGAATCGCGGCGCTGGTTTTGGGCTCGATGCTGATCACCCAAACGTGGCTGCGCCTGGAAAGCGGCCCCGGCATACCATCATCCCCGGTTTCCTTACCTCTGGAGGAAAGCCGGTCGGTCCGTTTGGCGTTATGGGCGGGGAGATGCAGCCACAGGGCCATCTGCAGGTCATCAGTGGCCTAGTCGACCACAGGTTGAACCCTCAGGCAGCGCTCGATGCCCCACGGTGGCAGGTCGAGCGAGACGGCCGAGTGCGGGTGGAACGACAAACACCCCAGCACGTGATCGATGGATTGATCGAGCGAGGCCACGAGGTCACCGTCGAACGTAGCCGACTAGATTTTGGACGGGGTCAGATCATCATGCGGGCCGATGACGGGGTCTACGCCGCCGGATCGGAACCAAGAGCGGATGGCTGTGCCGTAGGGATCTAGGTCGAATATGCTCCCTCCATGACTCAAGTAACCGAGCAGGCAACGGCCGTGGACGCTAGTCCGGTGGCCCTGGCAATCGAGCGGGCCCGGGCAGCGATGGCTCAGTTCGCCTCAGCCGACCAGGCCGCTGTCGATGCGGCCGTCACTGCGGTGGCGTGGTCGATCTACAAGCCGGAGAACGCACGGTCACTGGCCGAGCTGGCTGTCTCCGACACCGGGCTTGGCAACGTCGCTGACAAGATCACCAAGAACCAGCGCAAAACCTTCGGCACTCTGCGAGATCTGCTGCGGGCCAAGACCGTTGGCATCATCGAGGATGATCCCGCTCGCGGCATGACTCGTTACGCCAAACCGGTCGGAGTAGTCGCCGCCATAACGCCATCGACCAATCCGGCGGCCACGCCGATCAACAAGGCAATGATGGCCATCAAGGGTGGCAACGCGGTGGTCATCGCCCCCTCGCCGAGCGGGTGGAAAACCACCTCCGCTGCCGCCGACCTAGCCCGAGCCGAGCTGGCCAAAGTCGGCGCTCCGGTCGATCTGGTGCAGGTGCTTCCGGCCCCGGTATCGCGGGAGATGACCTCGGAGCTCATGGCAGCCGCCGATCTTGTTGTGGCAACCGGATCACAAAACAACGTCCGGCGGGCCTACACCAGCGGCACACCAGCCATCGGTGTTGGCGCTGGCAACGTGCCGGTAGTAATCGATTCATCAGCCGACCTCGCCGACGCTGCGGTCAAGATCACCGCCTCAAAAACGTTCGACAATGCGACGTCGTGCTCATCGGAAAACTCGGTGATCATCCTCGACGACGTCTACGACCAAGCCATTGCCGCTCTGGTCGAAGCGGGCGGCTATCTGGCCCCCGAGGACGAAGCCGAGCGGGTAGTCACCAGGCTGTTCCCCGATGGCTCACTCGATCGGCGCCTGATCGCCAAGGACTACCCCAACCTGCGGTCGGCGTTCGAGCTCGGCGGTAGCGATACCGACAAGTTCGTGATGGTCGAGGAGCCGGAGCCAAGCCCCGAGCGGCCGATGACCGGCGAGAAGCTATCGCTGGTACTCACGGTGTACCGAGCCCGCGATTTTGACCATGCGGTTGAGCTAGTCGAAGGGGTGCTCAACGTGCAGGGCATCGGCCACTCGGTTGGCATCCACACCGAAAGCGCCGAGAACGCCGCGACGTTGGCCGCCGACCTCCCGGTGGTGCGGGTGCTGGTCAACCAGGCCCACACCTTCGGCAACGGCGGCTCGTTCGACAACGCCATGCCCTTCACCCTAACCATGGGCTGCGGCACCTGGGCCGGTAACTCGATCAGCGAAAACCTGAACATCGAACACTTCATCAACATCACCCACCTGGTCCGGACCATCGAACCCGATGAACCGGCCGAGGGCGATCTGTTCGGCGCCCACTGGCAGGCCGTCGGCCACCAGCCGGGCTGATCAGACCGTGAAACTCACCGAATATCAAGCAAAAACCCTGCTGGCTGAGCGGGGCATTCCCGTGCCTGCCGGTCGGCTCGTTTCGACCGTCGAAGAAGCCAGAGCAGCGGCTTTGGAGCTCGGCGGCCGGGTAGCGGTCAAAGCACAGGTCCGCTCCGGCGGACGAGGCAAGGCCGGAGGCGTTGTGGTCGTCGATGATCACGATGCCGCAGCGGCGGCGGCCGAGCGTATTCTCGGCTCGGTACTCAGCGACGAAACGGTCGAAGAGTTGCTCATCGAGCAGGCTGTCGACATCGCCGCCGAACGTTACCTGTCGATCATGATCGACCCGTCTGCCGGCCGGCCCCTACTGATGCGATCCGACGAGGGTGGCGTCGAGATCGAGTCGATGACCGAGGGCATAGAACGTACGGTCATTCCCGCCAGCGACTATGCGGCACCCGATGAATTCACCGCCGCGCTTCTTGCGGCCTTTGGCGATCTCGATGCGCTGCTGGTGGAGATCAACCCGCTGGCGGTCACCGCTGCCGGTGATCTGATCGCCCTCGACGCCAAGATCGAGCTCGACGACTCGGCGGCCTTCCGTCAAACCCACCCCGAAGATGCCGCTACCGGCAGCGAACGGGAACAGGCAGCGGCCGAGCTGGGGCTGCGGCTGATCGAGCTGGGGGGCGACATCGCGGTGTTGGCCAACGGCGCCGGGCTGACCATGGCCACGATGGACGCCATCGTTTATGCAGGCGGAACACCAGCGAACTTCCTCGAAATCGGTGGCGACGCTTACACAAAAGCCACCCCGGCTCTTGAACTGGTGCTGTCCCAGCCCGGGGTCAAGAGCCTGTTGGTCAACTTCTGCGGAGCGTTCGCTCGCTGCGACGTTATGACCGCCGGCGTGATTGAAGCCTGGACCGCACTGGCTCCCGATCTGCCCATCAACTTTATGATCAGCGGCACCGGTCAGGACGAAGCCCAGGAGATGGTTCGGGCGATCGGCTACGAACCCCACGAGACTATGGAATCGGCGGTCACCGCCGCCGTTACCGCTGCCAACTCTCGGAACGGAGAAGCGTCATGATCGTACGTTCTGGAGATCGAGTACTGGTTCAGGGAATCACCGGCAAGCAGGGCACCTTCTGGACCGAGAAGATGCAGGCATACGGCACCAACATCGTCGGCGGTGTCAACCCGAAGAAGGCAGGCACCGAGCATCTTGGCGTTCCCGTCTTCGAGTCGGTGGTTGAAGCAGCGAACCAGCTTGGCGAAAACGGCCAGAGCGGCGTCGACGTCACGGTGCTATTCATCCCCCCTGCCGGGGCGCGAGCGGCCACCGAGGACGCCATCGCCGCAGGAGCCAAGCTTGTCGTTGTGCTCACCGAGTTCATCCCGGTTCACGACACCATGGCCATGATCGCCGCCGCCAACGAGGCGGGCACCAGGATCATCGGACCAAACACCGCCGGAGTGGTAACCCCCGGTGAGGCCTTTGTCGGATTCATGCCCGCGTTCGACAAACGAATCTTCACCCCCGGCAACGTTGGGGTGCTTTCTCGCAGTGGGTCGCTCGGCACACTCACCGCAGTCGAACTGACCAGGCTGGGCATCGGCCAATCGGCATTTCTAGGTATCGGTGGCGACCCGGTCTCTGGCACTACTACCGCGGAAGCGTTTCGAGCCCTGGACGAAGACCCGGCGACCGAAGCGATCGTGCTGATCGGCGAAATCGGAGGCCGTAAGGAAGAGGACGCGGCCGAGGTCATCGCCGGCTCCTCAAAGCCGGTTGTTTCATTCCTGGCAGGCTCCGCATCGCCTCCGGGCAAGCGCATGGGCCACGCCGGTGCCATCGTCGACGGCGACACCGGAACCTACGCTTCGAAGAAGGCGGCACTGACCGAAGCTGGTGTGACCGTGGTCGATGTGCCGTGGCAGATTCCTGCGGTGATCGCCGATGCGCTTGGAGGCGCTTCCTAAGCGGGTATGCGCGGCCCCGCTAGCGGTTTGCGTCAGCTCTGACGACTACCGACCGGCTCATACTTCAGACCGGGCAAAATCGAGCCGATGTTCATGGGGTGAGTTCCGTTTTCCGATTCCCCTACCGTGGCCGCCGCGAGCCGGCCGTTGCGGTGGACGAGATTTTGGATGACGGGCCAGCAGACGGCGAAGAGCAAGACGATGTCGCCGAGTCCAAGCCGCAACGACCTAGCGAGACCCGGTTGAAAACCACAGAAACAAACGGTTCCAAGCCAAATAGAGAACGATCGAAGAAGACACCACCGGGGTTGCTGACCCAGAACGGATCGGGCCAGGGGAAGGGTTCCAAGCGAGGTCCGCGGCCGGTTGCACAGGGCCGAGGCGGCAAGGGTGGCGCTCCGAGAGAACGCATCATCGTCAACGGGCTAAAGCCCGAAAACGGACCACCGGAGCAGGTGCCATCCAACAGAGGATCCGACAATCGGTCCGGCAACAGATCCGGCCAGAGCTCGGATAACGATCATGAAGATCTGGCTGCCGACTCCGCCACCGACGACCGGTCAACCGAAAAAGTGGTCCAGCGGGTGGGGGAGCTTGAAGAGCGTGTCGAACGGCTGAGCGTCATCTGCGAGGCGATGTGGCAGCTGTTGTCGGACGAGGCTGGCCTATCACTCGATCAATTGTCGGTAAGAGTCGAAGAGATGATCGCGGCGCAGGCCCAGCCGGACGTCGAACCGGAGCTTCCCGAACCGGAATCGATTTGCCCAACCTGCGGCGAGACCATGCCCGTCGGTGCGACGACCTGTTTGTTCTGTAGCGCTCGCTCCAACAGCACCCGAAGCTAGAGGTCTAGTGGCTCTCGGCGTAATGCTGAGCCAACGGGTCGGCTCCGAAGTCGTTACTTAGGTCGCGCCACACCGTGTGCACATGGTTACCTCGACGCTGGGCGTTGTCGTACTCCACCACGAGCTCGGAGCCCTGGACTCGGTAGTAGTGAGGGTCGCCGACCTCTAGCCCGCCGGCCCACAGGAAGTGCAACTCGTTCAGCCCGTCGCCGGCGAACTTCGATAGCTGCTGGTCGGCGAGATCATCGTGGATCCGGCCGACATAGGTGGCGAGAAGCGCCCGAAGGATCTCCTGCTGTTCCGGTAGGAGCGCACTGGCTTGCAGCCCTTTCGGCGACGTTGAGAATCGCACCGCTTCCAGATTGTGTTGCTCAAGACCCAGCCCATCTGCGGTGGTCCGGTCCATCTCTCGGAGCACCCGATCGATGTCACCCTCGAACGTTCCTCGCCAAATTTCCGGCAGCGGCAGTGGTAGATCTCCTTCGGTCAATCTCGCCCGGTTCGATCCGACGATGTCAACCGGTGGCGCCGGGGAAACCAGCGCCTTGGTGGCCTGTGAGCCGTTGAGCGACCGGGCCAGCTCTCGCCCCAGGTCTTCGGCGCCACCGAGCGGTCGGTGCAGATGGGGCCCGAGTAGGGGAGTACTAGCCGGGTCGGCCCCCATGAAGCACGGCGTAGTCGACTGCACTCGACCGTCGATCATCGTGAAGTGAAGCGAGAGATGATGGCCACCGAATCTCCAGCTCCAGGCTCCGTCCATGGCTGGCTGACCGAAGATGGCGATCCAGTACAGCATTGGATCGCGACCCCGTTGACGACCGAAATCGACAGTGAACCCCTCAAGGTGGTCGAGGATGTTTTCTTGGCCCAGGATGATGGCCGCGGTGGCGTAACCGGCATCCGAAAGGGCGGAGGCCAACAGTTGATGAACCAGACGGTGTTGGACCGAATCCATTTCGCTGAGGGCGAGCCCACCGTGATCGGTCGGAGTGTAGAACCACTGGGTGCGCTCGTCATCGGCTGGGAAAGGCCAGGTGGCGCGCTCTCGTTGGTCCGGCGAGAGCCCAGCGATGAGTGCACCTGCGGCGTCGATCATCGCTGCGGCTCGGGTTTCGGCGGGCGTTGGTTTCGATGCCATTGTCGGCTTCAGTCTCCTGGCCGGTGGAGGCCGAATATGTTCTCAGGGTCTCCTGGCTGCCAGTTGTTTTCGACCTGGCTACGGCGACCGACCCGCCTGGTTCGTTCTGTTAGGTTGCGGCCAAGGGCTAGCTGGGATGGCTCCCAGGCGGCCAGGGCCTCGGTAACTCCTGGGTGGGCGTCTAGCGCTTCGACCAGCTGCCAGGCATCGTCGGCGGCTTTTGCGGTGCCCGCCGCGGCGTGGGGACGGATGGCGAACCCGGAGTCGCCGACCAGGCAGATGCGGTCGAATGCCATGCGCTCAACTTCGATGTCGTAGATGGTCTGGAGGAACGGCTCTTCGGTAGCGGCAACAACCGCTTCGATCTGCCACGGCAGTCTGGCCGCCGCGGTCGCCCGCAGCTCGGCCACATGATGGTCGGCCACCGCTCCCGGTGGTACGGAAAGCTCTCTGGTCAGGCCAGCTCTGTCGGTCAACAGATCGTTCAGGTCGCCACCCTCGGCGTAGTTGCGATACCACACGAAGTTCAACAGTCGTTGACCGGCCTCGACCGATCCGGACACGCTGGGAATGGGATAGACGAGGATGTGGCTGTTGGCGTAGACGCAGTAGGTCACCGCGTCGCCGAGACGCTTCACCACCTCGGGGTCGACCGCCGACTCGGCGACCATGCCCCGCCAAGCGACATAGCCGGCATACCGGGTGACGGAATCGGGCTGCAGCCGGGCTCTCACCATCGAGCCGATGCCGTCGGCCGCCACCAAAAGGTCGCCATCGAACGTCTCGCCGTTGGAGAACCGGGCCGTCACCTGGTCTGGGGTCTGAGCGAAGTCGACCAGCTCGTGGCCCAGCAGGTAACGATCCTGGTCGAAACAGCCGAGCAACGATCGATAGACGGTGTTCCACGAGCTGAACAGATACCGGTGCTGCTGATCGAGCTCAACCGAGCCGTCTCGGTTCAGATACCGGATGTGATCGGTCTCGATACTGATGGCATCGAGGTCGATTTCTCCTCGCTCCACCGGATAGCGATAGGTCGCAGGTAGGAAGCCGATGCCGGCCCCCCGCTCTTCCAGCTGACGGGAGGAACGCTCGAAGATCGTGACGTTATGCCCGGCATCGCGCAGCAGACACGCCGCGGTCAGACCGCCGAGCGATCCCCCGACAACCCCTATCTTGAAAGCTGGCATCTAGGTCTGGGATCAGCCTGGTTGGCCGAAGGTTGCGATCCTGTCGACCTTGCACTCGAACAGCACGCGGCGTTCTTCGATCGCCGGATCGCGCAGACCGTACTCGTCGCCTTCTCCGATGTACTTCTGCCAAATGCGGTTCAGCTGTTCTGTAACCCAGCTGCCCTCTTCTGGGTCATCCTCCAGGATTTCCCGCTCGACGGTGACCTTGATGCTCAACCAGTGATACATGTTCTCGGGGTTCATGATCAGGATCGAGACCTCGGGATTGTTCCTGATCCACTCGGTCTTGCGACGCTGAGCGGCGACGTTGATCAGCACCTTGTCGCCCTCGTAGTCGAACCACATCGGTGTCAGGTTCGGCCGACCGTCCTTGCCCATGACCGCCATCACACAGGCGTATGGCTTGTCCATTAGCTGCTTGTACGTCTCGTCGAGATCGCTGATCGAGGTGATTTCCTGCTTCTCTCCAACGCTGAACTGGTTGGGTTTGAGTCCCTCTGAGACATCGATGAACTTCGATACTGTCACTGACATTTATTGCTCCATTCTGCCCGGGTAGCACTACTGCTTCGGGCTGGTTTTAGTCCTCTTCACCTGGTGAGGCAATCTGAGGTTGTTGCGTTGCTAGCCCCGGGTAACGCTGATCAGGTGAGCGTAGGGTTCGGGGTCGATTCTGGCATCGATTAGCCGCGGGCGGTCCCATCCGTGGCGCAGGGCGTCGGCCAACTCATCCTGGGTGTTGACCGCGACGCCATCAAGGCCAAGGGCCGGCGCCATCGCTGCGAAGTCGGTGAATCGGTACGACACGGCGTCTGAGCCGCCGTGGCCGGATTGCTGTTTGATTCGAATGAGGCTGAGGGCGCTGTCGTTGAACACCACCACGGTCACCGGCAGCTCCAGCCTGGCGATGGTTTCCAGTTCGGCCAGAGTCATCCCGAGGCCGCCATCGCCAACGAAACACAACACCGGTCGGCCGGGCCGAGCCAGCCCCGTGGCGATCGCCGCCGGGACCGCGTACCCCATGGTCGCGAGGCCGTTGGAGATGAGTAGCTGCTGGGGTTCGGCAACCGGCCAGAACGGCATGATGGCCAGGAAATGGGCGCCAGCGTCGACGGTGGTGATGGTGTCGGCCGGCGCCGCTTCGGCTGCGATGCGGACAACTTCTAGCGGGCCGAGCGCGTCGGCGTCGGTATCTAAGAGCCCGCCGTTCGCCAGGCTCTTTCGCACCGTTTGACGATGGATCGCGCCGACATCGGGCTCCCACCGGGTTTGATCGACCAGCAGGAGCTCGGCCAGGTCGACAGGATCGCCGAGCAGTTCAACATCGATCGGCATATACGGATCGAGGGTTGGGTTGGTGACCAGCGACAGAACCGGTGCCTGATAGTCCCACGCTGCGGGGATGGGCTCGACAACGTCGAGACCGATCGTCACGAAGAGATCGGCCCGCTCAAGGAGCTTTCGTTCTGATGCGCCGTTGGTAAACAGGCCAGCTGCCTGGTGGTTTTCGGAGGCGATGACACCAACCGCCTGGTAGGTGGTCAGCACCGGCGCGCCGAGCCGCTCTAGCGCAGATCGCAGGCGTTCGACCCGATCGGGGTCGGTCGGGGCTCCGAGACCGAGGATGACGACGGGATACTCGGCGTCGGTCAACAGCGCTTTGGCCGTGTCTATCAGGCCGCTTTCATCGGCGTGGTTCGGCAAACCCTCGCAGGCCAGCTCGTCGCTGGTCGACTCGCTGGCCGTGGTGTCGTAATCGAAATGCACCGTCCCGGGCGGTTCGGCCAGCGCCAGGTCGATGCGTTCAGTCAGCTGGTCGACGGTGGTCTCGGCCCCCAGGGAGGTCGATGCCTTGCAGACCGGACCGAGCATGGCCCGCTGGGCGATGCGCTGATGCGGCACCCGGTCTGCGGTGGCCGAAGGAACGGTGTCGGTCACCAGCACCATGGGGTGGCGGTCGAGGGTGGCCTGGGCTGCCCCGTTTACCGCGGCCGCCGCTCCGGGGCCGCGGGTCACCACCGCGGCGGCAATGCGGCCGGTCAGCAGGCCGTAAACAGATGCCATGATGCACGACGATGTTTCACTGTGGGCCAGCACGAAACGTATGCCGTGGTCGTTCAGCGCTCCGACCACATCGAGGTTCGGTCCGCCGCCTGGAACCCCAAACGCTAGGTCGGATCCACAACGCTTCAGGGCGAGCGCTAGATTGTCGGCCGCAGAGCCCATCAGCGTTCCAGGCCGTGCCTGGCGAGGAAGTCGATAACCAGCGGTAACAGCAATTTGGGTTGACGCAGCTCCTCACCATGACCGAGGCCATCGAAGCAGTGGATCTCCGAGGTAGGAAGTTGACCATTGGCTCGCTCGATCAGCGGCCAGATCGGATCGACGCTGCCGCCGAACAGCTGGATCGGCACCGCAGTCGCAGCGACTTCCTGCGACGCATCAGACCAATCGGCCGTTCCTCGGGCCAGCGCAGCGAGGGCCTCGGCGTCGTTGGCCATCAGCGCCGCCCGGTCGGCCTCAGGGAGCGTGCGGTTCAGCATCCGGTCGAGGTTGTCCAGATAGGTCGCCATGCCATCAGCGAGCGAGTCGGCCAGCCCTAGTTCCGCTTCCCGACTGACCGCCGGACCGTATGGGCCAGCGCCGCCGGCGATCAGGCTGTTGAAACGTTCGCCAAAGAACGCCAAACACATGAAGCCGATCCGCCCGCCCATCGAGTACCCGAAGAAGTCGGCGGTCTCGATGTCGAGGTCGTCCAGCACCCGAACCACATCCGACGCCATGTCCTTTTGATGGTAGGCGTCGGGGTCGTGGGGTTTGTCGCTGCGACCGTGGCCCCGGGCATCAACGGTGATCACCGTCCGCTGATCTTGCAGCGCCGCAACGTAGCCGAACTCTTCCCAGAACTGTCCGCTGCCGAGCCGACCGTGCTGCAGGATCAGCGGCGGTCCAGAGCCAGAAACTTCGTAGTGAATGTTGGTGCCGTTGTTATCGACGGCCCCCATCAGACCGCGCCCTTGTCCTGCAGTTGGCTGATCTCGTCGGCGGAGAACCCGAAGTCGGCGAGGATCTCTTCGGAGTGCTCCCCGGCCTCGGGGCTCGGGCTGCGGACCTGATTCGATACACCCTCGAGGTTGGTGGCGTTCCGAACGATCTCGATCGGTCCGACCGCGGGGTGTTCAACCGGAACCGCGACACCGAGGTGCGCCACCTGTGGGTCGGCGAAGGTTTCGGCGATGTTGTTGACCGGACCGGCGGGGATGCCGACCTCGTTCATCACCAGTACCCACTCGTCGGTGGGTTTAGAGGCCAGCGCGGCGTTGATCTCGGCGTTGAGTAGCGCACGGTTTTTGGAGCGATTGGCGGGGGCCGCGAAGCGTTCATCGCTCAGCAGGTCCGGTCGCTCGATGGCGTCGCAGAACCGCTTCCAGATCCGGCCCCAGGGTGCGGCGATGTTCATGTAACCATCGCCGGTCTCGTACATGCCCATGGGGGCCAGAGTTGGGTGGTCGTTGCCAGCCTGCGGCGGCAGGTCTTGTTCGACGGTCCAACGGGCGGCCTGAAAGTCCAGCATGCCGATCATTGACTCAAGCAGCGAGGTGTGGACCCAACGGCCGACTCCCGTGGCGTTTCGTTCGTGCAGCGCAACCAGGATGCCGATGGCCAGTTGCAGCCCGGCGGTGACGTCGGAGATCGCAACCCCGGCTCGCACCGGTCCTTGATCGGGGAGACCGGTGATGCTCATCATGCCGCCCATGCCCTGGGCGATCTGATCCACACCACCGCGTTCGGCGTATGGCCCGGTCTGGCCAAATCCGGATATCGATCCCATGACCAGGCGGGGGTTTATGGCCGACACGGTGTCCCAGTCGAAACCCAGACGGTGTTTGACCGGTGTTCGCATGTTCTCGACCAGCACGTCGGCCTGGGTCACCAGCCGATGCAGGACACCTCGGCCCTCCGGGTGTTTCAAATCCAGGGCCAAGCTGCGCTTGTTGCGGTGCAGGTTCAGGTAGTCGGGCGAGTGATGATTGCCTGCGGTTGACGATGCCAGCGGCGGCTCGATCCGGATCACGTCGGCACCCCAGTCGGCTAATTGGCGAACCGCGGTCGGCCCTGCCCTGGCAATTGTCAGGTCGATGACAACAAGGTCGGCGAGTGGCAGGGGAGTTGGCGAGTCAGCCGTCATTTGGCTCACACTAGTCTTGCCACCGGCTGGACTCTAAAGACTGGTGGTACAACGAACGTATGGACCCTCCTCGCCGGCCGAACCTGCTGTTTATCATGAGCGACGATCATGCTGCCCACGCCATCTCGGCCTACGGCAGCCGGATCAACGAAACGCCGAACCTGGATCGGCTAGCCGTTGAGGGGATGCGGTTCGACGCTGCGTTCTGCACCAACTCCATCTGCGCCCCAAGCCGGGCGGCGATCCTGACCGGCACCTACAACCACATCAACGGTGTGACCACGCTCGACGCGCCGCTCGACAACAGCCTCTGGACCTTCCCTCAGGCATTGCAAGCCGCAGGCTATCGAACCTCGCTGTTCGGCAAGTGGCATCTCGGTCATGGCGAAGGGGCCGATCCCGCCGGCTTCGATTACTGGCGGGTGCTGCCCGGCCAGGGCCACTACCACAACCCGGTGTTTCTCGATTCCGAAGGCGCGGTCATCGAGCGGGGCGGCTATGTGACCGACCTGATCACCGACGATTGCCTTGAACATCTCGAACATCTCGAACAACTTGCGCAATTGCAAAGCACCAGCGGGCCCGAAACCGGGTCTGAAGTTGGGGCCGGTGAGTCACCTCCCTGGGCTATGTTTTGCCACCACAAGGCCCCGCATCGTTCCTGGGAGCCGGACGCCAAACACTTCACCATGTATGACGACGTCGAGATCCCGTTTCCCGATACGTTCCGTGACGACCTCCAGGGGCGGGCCGAGGTGGTCCAGGCGGTGAGAATGCGAATGATGGACCTCGACCCGATCGTCGACCTCAAGGCTGTTGTGCCGCCGGGGCTGACCTTTGATGAGGAAATCGACTGGCGCTATCAGCGCTACATCAAGGACTACCTGCGGGTGGTGGCCTCGATCGACGAAAACGTCGGACGAATGCTCGACTGGCTCGACGAAACAGGCCAGGCCGAAAACACGATCGTCGTCTACACCTCCGACCAGGGTTTCTTTCTCGGCGACCATGGCTGGTTCGATAAGCGCCTCATGTATGAAGAGTCGCTGGCCATGCCGCTACTCATCCGCTATCCGGCGCTGGTCGATCCTGGCTCGGTATGCGACGAAATCGTGGTCAACGTCGACTTCGCAGCCACCTTCCTCGATCTGGCAGCTGTCGCAGGCGAGCCCGGCTTGCCCTCCACCGTTCAGGGCCGTTCGTTCAAGCCGCTGCTGCGAGGCGAGGTTCCCGATGACTGGCCGCAAGCCATGTACTACCGGTACTGGATGCACAACGACTCGTCGCACGGCTGCCCGGCCCACTACGGCATCCGCACCAAAGACCACAAACTGATCTGCTACTACAACGATCCGCTCGACCAGCCGGGAGCCAATGGCCCCAGCAACGCGGTGGAGTGGGAACTGTTCGACCTGAACGCCGATCCCGGCGAGGTCAACAATCTGTTCGGCCAGCCGGGCATGGCGCAGCTGACCGCCGAACTCCAAGCCGGATTGCTCGAGCTGCAACAGGCCGTCGGCGACCTGCCGTACTAGTACGACTAGTCGAGATCGCCGGAAACGCCGTCGGCGGTCGAACTAAGTGTCGACCTGGTAGTCGATCTGCTGGTGACGTCGGGAGAGGCGGTCGCCCCCTCTCTGCCTCGCGGAGGCAGCGTCTCGATCGGCGGGCACTCGGTCGTAGTCGGCCGCGGTGGGAGCAGAGTAATGAGTCGGGTGGTGGTGGTGATCGGCGTGCAGTTGGCCACCGGCGGTTGGCTGGTTGTCACCTCGATCGGACCCTCGGTTGTTGAGGTCGTCACCACCGTCGAGGCCGTCGTGCTCGTGCTGCTGCTGGTTGAGGTAGAGGTGGTCGTCGACGTAGATGTGGTCGTGGTCGAGTCGCTTGTTGTCGTCGTAGGCCTTGTCGTCGTAGGTCTTGTCGTCGTTGTAGTGGTTGGTCGTGTGGTGGTGGTCGGCCGTCTCGTTGTCGTCGGCCGCGTCGTTGGTCTTGTTGTCGGTCTTGTCGTTGTTGTTGCCGCCGTGCTCGAACTGGAAGAGCGGACGGTGGTTGGAGTAGTCGTCGGTCGACGATTCGTCGTCGTCGAGATCCGGACGGTGAAGGTGCTGGTGGTGGCCCGCCTGGTCGTTGTCGTGGTTGGCCGTGTCGTCGGTTGGGTTGTGGCTGTTGTCGCAAGCGTTGGGGCGGTGGTCGAAACGGTCGGCAGCGCGGTGGTGCTGGCTAGTGGCGCTGAGGTTGGCGGCTCGGTCGGCTCAACCACAGGTGTCGAAGCGGTGGTTGAAGGTTCGACGGCGGCCGGAGCGGCGATCTCGGTTGGCAGTTGGGAACGCTCAGGTTGTTGCGAAGCGCTTTGGCCGCTTGGCGAGGGAGCGGCCGTGGGGTCCGGCGCTGTTTGGCTGGTCGAGGCAGCGGGGGTTGCAGCATCGAAGGTCTTACCTTTGCCGAGCACATCGATGGAGTCAGACTCGTTGCCCGCCCCGATCGGGCCGGCCGGGTCGATGGTCTCTGTCCGGACTTGCACATCGGAACTCAACGACTGACTCGATCGGGGGAACGAGAAAACGACGATCCCGGCCAGCACACACAGACCAAGGGCCGCCAGTGTGCCCTGCCTGCGATACAGCGGCGAGGCGTGGTCTCGGCTGCTGGCCATGAACAGCTTGACGCTGTCGATGGACTTGGTGGGCCGCATGCGCTCGGCGAAAGTGCGCTCGGATCCCTCAAGAATGACACCGTCTTCCGCCGCTGGCGCCGCTGGTGGCCCGAGCGTGACGTGGCGGGTATGGCCAAAAAGCGTGTCGGGCGGATCTTCGGGCGCGAGAGGGACTGCCGGCGGGGGCAGGGCCCGCAGTTGGCGGTTTAACTCATCGAGGGGGAATTCGGCTGTGTCGACGAAATCTGGTACCGGCGGGTCGTCTGACATATCTGCCGAGGATCGCGCAAAACCACCCCGATGGCCAGTAAATGTTGAACATTTCGAAGGAATTTATTGAGGCTAATTCAGCAACTTGCTTTGGGTAGCATTGCTATGATTGTCGCTGCTTGTTGCGCTAGGTAGCTCTCAACAAGGGTTCGACGAGTGTGCGAGACGCAAATGTTGGACACAGACTGTATCGGTTCAACTTGAAGTGTTCCCTCGGTTCGGTATGCGAATATGTGTACTACAGCTGCTCTCGTCGTATAGACATTTCTGTGAAAGGGCAAGGCGGCACGAAAGGTGGAGGCAGCGCATCGGTGTAGCGGTTTGGGATCGGGGCCATCGGCTGAAGTATCTTTCAGGGCAGTATCTCTCAACGCGAGGATCGAGCGAGCCGTTAGGCGCGAGGCAGGGGACCAGCATGCATGTAGGAATGTCCGTTATCTTCCAAAATCCCGGTGGAGCAATCCCGGACTCACAGGTCTACGCCCAGGATCTGGCTCTGGCCAGACAGGCCGAACCGTTGGGCTTTGACTCGATCTGGAGTGTCGAGCACCACTTCACCGACTACACGATGTGTCCCGATGTGATGCAGTTCCTGACCTACATGGCGGCCTGCACCGAGAACATCAAGCTTGGCTCGATGGTCTGCGTTCTGCCGTGGCACGATCCGATGCGAGTGGCCGAACAGATCGCCATGCTCGACGTAATGTCGGGCGGTCGCGTGGTCCTTGGCATGGGCCGGGGGACTGGCCGGGTCGAGTTCGAAGGGTTCCGAGTCGACATGCCCGAAGCCCGCGGCCGATTCGCCGAATCAGCGGAGATGATTTTGACCGGTCTGGAGCAGGGTTATTGCGAGTTCGATGGCCAGTACGTGCGCCAGCCCCGCAAGGACCTGCGCCCTCGCCCCGAACACAGCTTCCGGGGTCGTGCATACGCTGCAGCGGTGTCCACCGAGTCGGCCGAAATAATGGCCAAGATGGGTGTCGGCCTCCTCATCGTGCCGCAGAAGCCCTGGGCCCTTGTCCGCGAAGAGCTTCAGACCTACCGCACCACGTTCCGGGAAGCCACCGGTGCTGAGCCGCCAGCTCCCTACGTCGCAGGCTGGACCTTCGTCGACTCGTCGGCCGACCGGGCAGAAGAAATGGCCCGCAAGTACATCGGCGGCTACTGGGACACGATCATCGAGCACTACGAGTTCGACAAGGATCACCTGAAGAACACCCCCGGATACGAGTTCCACGGTCAGATGTATGACCTGCTCAACCGGCCGAACGGCATGGAGAAGATGACCGACTTCTTCGTCGATCTACAGGTGTGGGGAACCCCCGAGCAGGTGATCGAGCGGGTGATGAAGATTCAGGAGAACACCCACAACGATGGCTTCATGGGCGTGTTCAGCTACGCCGGAATGCCCGCAGATGAGGCGGAGCGAAACGCCAAGCTATTCGCCGCCGAGGTCATGCCTGAGCTGCAGGCGCTGGCGCCCGCCGTTGAACGCCTTGGAATGCCGGCCTAACGATGTTGCTGCCGGCGGCTCGGATCGATCTGAGTCGCCGGGTCAGCTGCCTCTGAGTTCCTGGGTCGGTTGCACCGAGCCGCTAGCTCAGCTGCCCTTGAATTCGGGGTCGCGCTTTTCCAAGAATGCGGCGCGTGCTTCCTGTCCATCGTCGCTGCCGAACGCCCGACGAATGTGGTGCAGTTCGTAACGAAGCTGACCCTCCAGGTCTCGGTGGGCGGTGGCCTCGCGCACGACTCGTTTCGTCGAGCGACCGGTGATGGGGGAGATCATGGCCAGTTGCTGGCAGTAGGCGGCGAAACGTGCGTCGAAGGCGTCGTCATCGACAACCTCGCCGACGAGGCCCATCGAGTGAGCCTCGTCGCCCTCGACCGTGCGGTTCTCAAGTAGAAAGCGCATGGCCTGCTCGTAGCCAACCAGTTGGCTGAGGGTGTATGACATGCCGCCGTCTGGCGATCCGCCGATGCGGGGGTAGCCGGCCATCAGGCGGGCGCTGCGGGCCATCAGGCGAATGTCGGCGGCCAGGGCAAGGGAAAGTCCGGCGCCGACCGCAACGCCGTTGATGCCGGCAACGATCGGCTTGTCGCAGCCGTAACGCAGGTCGGAGCAGAAACGGCTGACCCAGCCGAGGTCGTCGAGCAGCGAGTTCTGGGTGGTCATCCCGGAGTGGTCGACGCTGCGATCGCCGGTGAGGTCGAGGCCAGCGCAAAAGGCTCTGCCGGTTCCTGTCAGCCCAATAATCCAGGTGTCGTCATCGTTCTTGGCATCATCTACCGCATCCAGGACCGCCCATGCCAGCTGTTCGGAGATGGCGTTCATCTTCTTTGGGCGGTTGAGCCGAATAGTGCGAACTCGCCCTTCCTGGGTCACTTCGACGACGTCGGTCTCGCTAGATTGATCAGCTGCTGCTTCAGACATAATCCCCTTTGTACTACCTCGTCCGCCACAGTCATAAATGGCCACTCAGGTTGGGAAACGAGGGTGGTGACCGCGGTGTAGGTCGACTTGTTGGTCTGTGCATCGATGGGCTGCCGTTCACCGTAGAGTTCGTTAAAAGGGAGATCACGATGACCGAAACGGCCGGAGCGCCATTTAACGAACAGATTCTGGCCACCAGCCCCAATGCCGACCTTTCGCTGATCGACGTGATGACGCCGAGCCCGACCGAGGACCACATGGTCTTCGTCGGCCTAGCAAATCCCTACGGGGCGATGGGCATCTACGGTGGGCACTTTCTCGGTCAAGCGCTCGCCGCTGGACTGGCCACGGTAGACGAGCCGAAGATGGCTCATTCGTTCCACGCCTACTTCCTCCGCAAAGGCGATCCGGAGGTTCCGATCGAGTACCGGGTTACCTCGCTGAGGAACGGCCGGGGGAGCGACGCCCGAACGATTTCCGGCTGGCAAAACGGTGCCGAGACGTTCCACATGATCGCCTCGTTCAAGCTGCCGGAAGAAGGCCATGAGCACCAGCCGACGGCACCGGTCGTCACACCGGGCCAGGAGCTGTTCGACGCTCGAATCGCTCGTGGCGAGGAACGCTTCCCGTTCCCCATGCAGCAGAACGGCTGGGCTGACATGGAGTGGGCGACGCCGAGCTTTCGAGAGTTCGACCCCGACCGGGAAGCGATCCTGCGAGTCTGGATGCGAATACCAGGAGGCGAAGAGCTGCAGCCCCGTCAGCAGCAGATCGTGTTGGCGTTCCTGTCCGACGGGCCACTGATGTTCAACTCGGTCGTGCCGTACGGGTTGGCAATGGAAACCCACTGGGCGACCAGCCTCGATCAAAGCGTGTGGTTTCACCGGACGGTCGACCCGTCTCAGTGGATGCTGTTCGACCAGCGCAGCACCGCCGCTACCGATGGGCGCGGTATGAACGAGGGCGAAATCTACACCGCCGACGGCACCCTGATCATGACCTGTGCCCAGGAGTCGATGCTCCGCCGGATCCCCGAAACATCCTGAGTAGCTTGCGTCTAGGCCATTCGGCCTAGACCGAGATCCATTCGAGGGTAAGTCTGTTCTTCTCGACCGCCTGCAGCTGCGATTAGCTGGTTGGTGAGTCAACTGCTGCGCCTAAAGGCGGAGCCGGCGGGAGAGACACAGGATGGGTCGCGGCCTCAGGGTCTGCTTTGTTGCGCTATTAGTTCTGTGGGTTGTTTCGTTCCCGACCGGGCTTCGGTCGGTTTCGAGCTCGGTTCGGGTTGCCAACGTCGATCGGGCGCTGGTCGCTCCGGCGCAGATCGTCCCGACCGCTGCAAACAAGCCGCTGGCACCGGGCATCCTTTTTGTCGGCGGGCTGGAACAGGCCATTGAAGTATGTGATGACGCTCCGCTGGATGGCGGCGCTGTTATGGATGGCGATACGACGTTCCGATCGGTCGCCGTGCCGTACTGTGTGCTGCTCCGACGCACCCCCGATGCCGAGGGCCTCGACTACTGGCTCGGCCAGCTCGGCGGCGGCCTCTCGGCGGTCGACGTCGTTGACCACCTCATCGCCTCGCCCGAGTACCAGGCCAGGGGAGTGCGCTCGTTTCGGGCGTCGCTCGCTGAACTGACACTCTCACCAGACCGGATTCAGGAACGACAGCAGCGGGCCGAGTTGGCAGCTGCAGAGCAGCAGAAAGCGGAGCAGGCCCGTCAGGCCGCCCTGCTTTCGGACGCCGAGGCGGCGAAACGAGCGGCCGCTCTGCGGGTCAGATCGGAAATCTCCGACGCCGAGTTCGAAGCTTGGATCGCCGGCCGGAACGTCGGCGACCCCGACTACGTCACCGCGGCTCTGGTGCACATGCGGCGCGTCGCCGATGGCCAGCGCATCAACGTGGCGTATGTCCACCTCTCAGCGACACGAGGGGTGAAGGTCAGCCCCGGTGACCGGGGGCGTTCGTCGGTTGGTCGCTATGCAGCCGAGATCGGAGCCCACGTCGCGGTCAACGGCAACTGGTATTCGCCATATGACGGCCCGGCGGTCTCAGGGGGAGTGGTCTACGGCGGCGAAGACCACGGCTACACCGCGCTGTTTGGCTTTACCGCCGAGGGCGATGCCGTCATCCAGCACCATCGTGAGATCAATGATTCGGTCGATGATCGGGTGGTCGAAGGGGTGTCGGGGCACCCAACGCTGGTGTTCCGGGGCGAGACGACCACAGACTTCGGAAACGATCCGACGTTCACCGCCCGCCATCCCAGAACAGCCATCGGGCTTGATCAGAGTGGCGATGTCTTGGTTCTGGTGACCGTTGATGGCCGTAGCTCAACCGCTCGGGGCATGACCGGGTCCGAGACAGCCCAGCTGATGTCTGAACTGGGGGCCTATGACGCGGTGATGCTCGACGGCGGCGGGTCGAGCACGATGTGGATCGCCGAGCGCGGCGTCGTGAACCAGCCGTCGGGGTCACTCCGGGCGGTCGGTAACCAAATCGCAGCGTTTGGAGACTGACCGGCAATTCTCTTGCAGCTGGAAATACCTGAAACCGCTGGTGAGCAGCGTTTCGGCGTTGAACTTGGGTGAAGTTACCGGCGCGTAACTCTTTCGGGGTCTCTAGTGTCTAAGTCGTTATGCGTACGATTGTGGGCAGAATTGAGCATGCGGCGAAGGGCGAAGGCACCATCACCTTTGTTACCGGCGATGAACCGGTAACAAAGAGTTGGGCTGCGTTGCATCTGGAAGCACAGGCTATGGCCGCCAGACTGCAAGGTCGGGGTATCCAGCGGGGCGATCACGTCGCCGTGCTCGGTCCGACGACCGCCGATCTGGTCACCGCGTTCCAAGCGGTTTGGCTCTGCGGGGCGACCCTCGTCGTTCTCCCGCTGCCGATGAGGTTGGCCTCCCTAGAGGAGTTCACATCGGCAACAAAGGCTCGGATACACAACGCCGACTGTGTCGCCGTCATCGTCGACTCCGACCTGGCGCCGTTTGTCGAGATCTCACCCGAAGATCCGCCGCTGATCTCCCTCGACGATCTGACAAAGCTCGACGGGGTGACCCACACCCAGTTCATCCGGCCCGATTACCACGAAGACGATCTCTTCGTTCTGCAGTTCACCAGCGGATCCACCTCGGAACCGAAGGGCGTGATGCTGCCGAACCATGTGGTTGCGGCGAACCTCGATGCGATCATCGAAGCGGCCGAGGTCGACTTCGAAACCGACGTGATGGTCTCCTGGCTGCCGCTCTATCACGACATGGGTCTGGTGGGATTCTGCATCTTGCCGATGTCCAGCGGGCTAAATCTGGTCCTCGGCGCGCCTCAGGATTTCCTGGCGTCGCCCAGTCGCTGGATGGAGTGGATCTCCACCTACAAAGGCACGGCGACGGCCGGACCGAACTTCAGCTACGTGCTCGCCACCCGAGCTCTTCGCAGGGCCAAGACCGATCTCGACCTTTCCTCGCTGCGGATCGCCCTCAACGGGGCTGAGCCGGTCGACCCGGGAAGCGTTCGCTCGTTCATCGAAGCGGGCGAGCGTCACGGCATGCGACCCGGTGCTGTCTTCCCCGCCTTCGGCATGGCCGAGGTGGCGATAGCAGGCTGCTTCCCGATCCCGCTCACCGGCCTGGCAACCGATTTTGTCGACGCTGGGCTGCTCGAAACCGAACATGTGGCCCGCTCGGTCGATGCCGCCGACCCAACGGCGCGCGAAATCGTTCTTCTCGGCTCGCCGGTCCCCGGCCTTGAGTTCCGCATCGTCGACCCGGCCTCGGCTGAGGTGCTCGGCGATCGACAGGTCGGCGAGCTACAGATCGCCGGTACATCGGTCACCAGCGGCTACTACAAGCGGCCCGATGCCAACGCTGAACTCTTTGACGGCGACTGGCTTAAGACCGGCGACCTGGCATACATGGTCGACGGACAGATGGCGATGTGTGGCCGGATGAAGGATCTGATCATCGTCGGCGGTCGCAACGTTTACCCCCAGGACATCGAGCGGGTAGTGGGCGATATCGACGGTATTCGAACCGGCAACGTGATCGCCTTCGGTGCAGCAGGCCGCAACGGCAAAGAACACGTTGTTGTCGTGGCCGAGACCCGATCCGATGGCGACCACGAACTGATCAAAACCGAGGTCAGCGAACGATCGGTGGCCACCGTCGGCGTGCCGTGCCGAGAAGTCATCCTGGTCAAGCCAAGCACCTTGCCGAAGACCAGCTCAGGCAAGCTGCAGCGCAACCTTTGCCGCCAGCAGTACAGCGATGGCACGCTCGAGCTGGCCAGCTAGCGACAGATCCGGTGGCCGAACGGTTTGAGCTAGCGACGAAACGGTTCAAGCTGCGGCCGTGGCAAAGCTCCGACAGTGACGCCTTTGCCAGAATGAACGCCGATCCCGAGGTTATGGCCGATCTCGGGGGTCCACTGACCAGAGCGGCCAGCGACCAAAAACTGGACCGGTTCACCCGGGTGTACCGAGAGAATGGTTTTACCCGCTGGGTCATCGAGGCCAACGACGGGACGTTCCTCGGCTACACCGGTGCCACCCCGTCCGGTGAAGATCACCCGCTCGGCGCTCATCACGAGATCGGCTGGCGGCTAGCCCGCGAAGCATGGGGACAGGGTTACGCAACGGAGGCGGCCTCTGCTGCACTGAACGACCTCTTCACCAGGGTTGGCCTAGTCGAAGTGCTGGCCTACACCGCCGCCGACAATGTGCGCTCCCAAGCGGTTATGGGCCGGCTCGGTCTGCGACGAGACCTGTCGCTCGATTTCACCGCTGAATACGAAGGCTCCGGTCCGTGGAGCGGACTGGTCTGGGTGGCGACCGCGCCCACAATCGGCCAGCGCTAGTTCCTGTTTCGCTTCGCCGCCTCGGCCGCGGCGCGGCGGTGAGCCTCTAACTCGGTCGGGGTCAACGAACGTTCCGCCGGTTCGGTAACTTCGCCGTCGACGCCATCATCGGAACCACCAGCAACACCAACACCAGCATCGGCCCGACGATCGGAACCAGCACCGGTTTCGGCACCGCCAGCGCTGTCGTCTCGCTCATCTAAGACGTCGGCCACCGCGTCGAGCGGTCGTGGTACGCCGAGCGAGATCAGTGGGGCCGCCCATTGGGTCGCAGGGTCGATGTCTACCAGAAGCGCCTTGGCTAGCAGGGTCATCGGCACCGCCAGCAACGCGCCCAGTGGTCCAAGTACCCAGCCCCAGAAGATTAACGACAGGAAGGTCAGCGTGGCCGACAGCCCGACGGCATCACCGACGAAGCGAGGCTGGATGACCGACTGCACGATGACGTTGATCACGAAGTAGATCACGATGACCCACACCGAAAGCCGCCAACCACCTTCGAAGAACGCCAGGATCGCTGGTGGCACGAGACCGATGACGAAGCCGATGTTTGGGATGTAGTTGGTGATCAGCGACAGCACACCCCAAACCGCGGCGAGGGGAATCCCCAGGGCGACTAGAGCGGCGACGTCGAGCACGGCAACGATCAGTCCGAAGATGGTCGAAACCACAAAATAGGATCGAGTCCGCTGAGCGAACTGCTGGAGACCGTTAACCACGTTTGGCCGGTCCTCGGTCACCGCGTCGAGGCTGGCGGCGAACTTCTCCGAATCGAGCACCATGAAGAGCATGGCGATCATGAGCAAGCTGATCGCGCTGGTAAGGCCGAGCAGACCGGAAAGGGCCGACGTGACTCGCCCGGCAACCGCTCCGAGGTCAAGGCCTGCCAACGCTTCGGTCAGGTCGTTGCCGCTCACTCCGATGTCGGTGAGCTGGTCGGCAACCTGTTGCTGGGCGTCAGCAAGTTTGGTGGCGTAATCGTCGCTGGCCAGCAGGCCGACTAGCTGGGTCGTCGACCAGACCAGGGCGATCACGATCGATCCGAGTACGCCGAAGCAGGCGATCAACAGCGCCGTCATTCCCAACCAGGCCGGCGCACCCCGATTGGTGAGCGCCCGCTGCAGCGGACTGACGACAACCACGATCACCAGCGCCAAAAAGATCGGGCCGATCGAGCTGGCGAACGACCGCAGACCGGCGATCACGATCATCGCCGCGGCCACGGTGAGCAGCACACTGAGTCCGCGGGGGAGCAGCATAGGTGAAGGAAGATGATTCGAACCCGGCGCTGCCGGGGGATTCGCCGATGAAGCCATGCGCCAGCCTATGTGATGATCGTTGTTCGCAGCGCCGTGGCCTAGGCCTCTTTCAGCGCCGCCATCACCGTGCGCCAGCGATCGGGGTCGGCCTTGTACGGGGCGTAGAAGCTGATGCGCTGGATGACGTCGCCGTAGCGGCGGTTCAGCTCGGGGGCCACAGACTCAGGCTCGCCGACAACGGCGAAGGTGTTGAGGATCTCATCATCGATCAACGTGCCCATTTCCTTCCAGCCGCCCTGCTTCGAGAGCTTGTTCAGTTCCTCCTGCATGCCGCCCCAGCCGTGCAGATCGAGCACCGGACGGTAGGCCGGGGTCGAGCCGTAGAACGAGATCTGCTGGCGAGTTGCCGCCGCGGCCTTGTCGAGCTCGGCTTGATCGTTGCCGGTCACTACGAACGACGGTCCGACGATCTCAAAACCCTCCATAGTCTTGCCTGCCTTGGCCCGACCCCGCTCCAGAGCCGGGATGGTGACCTCGCGCAGGAACTTCTCGGTGGTGAAGCCGTGACAGATGAAGCCGTCTGCGACCTCGCCTGCCACCTCGGTCATCAGCGGCCCGACGCCTGCCAGGAAGATCTTGGGGTCTCCGTTGGGGTTTGGCCCCGGATCGAAGAACGGCGTCATCAGGGTGTGTTGGTAGAAGTCGCCCCGGAAGTCGAGCTTGGTGCCGTTATTCCAGCAGTCCCAGATGGCTCGGATGGCCAGGATCATTTCTCTCATGCGGGCCGCGGGCTTCGACCACTCCATCGAGAAGCGTTTTGTGATGTGAGGCTTGATCTGTGAGCCGAGGCCCAGGATGAAGCGGCCAGAGTATGCCTGCAGGTCGTAGGCGGTGTTGGCCAGCGTCATCGGGTTGCGGGCGAAAGCCACGGCGATCGATGTGCCGACTTCGATCGACTCGGTATGTTCGGCTGCCAGAAGCAGCGGCAGGAACGGGTCGTGGCTCGTCTCGGCGGTCCAGAAACCGTCGTAACCGGCTGCTTCGTGCTCCTTGGCCGCGGCGATTGCTCCGCCGAGGCCGCTTCCCATTCCGAATCCTCCATCAACTTTCATGTTTCGCTCCTTGTATCGGTGGGCCTGGGTGTTGTGGCCTGGGCCGGTGTCACTCGGTGTGAACCGAGGGTCGGGGTCAGCGCTCGTGCTGTCGAAGCCACCATAGGGAATAGCCTCGCCACGACAAAGTCGACCGGTCAGCGCTAGCGTGATCGTCATGGCTATTGATGTCACCGACGCAACCTTCGAAGCAGAGGTTCTGGAGCGCTCGATGTCGACCCCCGTCGTCGTCGATCTCTGGGCGCCATGGTGTGGGCCATGCAAGACGCTCACCCCAATCCTCGAAAAGGTCATCGGTGAAACCGGTGGCCAGGTGGCGTTCGTCAAGATCAACGTCGATGAGAACCCGCAAGCCTCGCAGGCCTTCCAGGTGCAGTCGATCCCCGCGGTCTACGCCCTCGACAAGGGTCAGGTCGTCGACAACTTCATGGGCGCCCAGCCTGAGGCTCAGGTCCGGGAGTTCGTGGCCAAGCTGACCGGGCCCGGCGCGGGTGCTGGTGTTGGGGGTGGCGACGAAGTCACCCAGCTTCTGATGCAGGGCGATGAAGAGTCGCTCCGTAAAGTCCTCGAACTCGATGCGGAGAACAAGCAGGCTGCTGCCATGCTGACCCAGCTGCTGCTGGAGGCCGACCGGGCCGACGAAGCGATCACCATGCTGAGCGCATTTCCGGAGGGCGACGAAGACATCGCATCCATGCTGGCAATCGCCCGCAGCGCCGCGCTACCTCCGGACGCCCAAAACGAGATCGACACCAAACTCGGTGAGCTGCTTCCCCAGGTCAAGGCCGACGACGAGGCCCGAGGCCAGTTTGTTTCGCTGCTCGAGGAGCTAGCGACCGGCAACCCCGAGGCCGCATCGGCATGGCGTCGAAAGCTCGCCACGCAGCTGTTCTAGGTCAGATTTTCCTGACCGGTATTTCTAACTTCACGCCACCCCGGTAGCGTGACGCCAACACAGCTCGGGAGCTAGCTCCCCAATCATCGCCTAGATGAACCCGAAGTGGTCGGGGAGAGTTGTGTCGAGAGCTTCAGTTGGGCCAGACCGTCTCGCAGAAGATGGGGCCCTTAAAATCACGGCCACAGAAGGTCGAGTAGCGGAGGCCGAGGGCCCGCTCGGGTTAGCCGATCGGCTGGACGAAGTTTTGCTGCGTCTTGAGGTGTGGCGTGAGCGACCCAGGATCGTCGCCGCGCTCATCGTGATTTCGGCCTCGACGGCGGCTGTTGGCTGGTGGCTAGCCCAGCCGCCCGAGCCCACCGCGATCGACCAGCTGATACCGCTGGCCTCAGCCGAAGATGAGCTTGCCGCCGGTTCAAACGATGCCGGTATAGGCGAGCCGACCGATGGGGTGACCCCCGACGGACCTCCAACCGACGGGCCGGATGCCGGCACTCACGGTGACGCCGGTGATGCCGGTCAGCGTGGTTCGGATCAGAGCGGTTCGGGCCAGCCTGGTTCGAGTCACGGCGCCGACGCTCTGTCGGGCTCAGCTGGGGCGGGTCAGGATGGAGACGAGCTGGTTATCCATGTGGTCGGGGCGGTGGTGCGACCAGGCCTGGTTCGAGTCCGGGTCGGAGCCAGGGTGGATGATGCGGTTACCGCTGCTGGAGGGCCGACCGAGGCAGCCGACTTCGAGCGGCTCAATCTGGCTGCGCCGCTGACCGATGGCATGCAGATCCGAGTCCCGGCAAAGGGGGAGGAGATCGAAGGGGCGCTCATCGTCTCATCCGAAACGGCCGCTGCTCCGGCGGTGGAGGCAGGTCCGGTGAACCTGAACACCGCCAGCGATGCCCAGTTGCAGAGCCTCCCCGGTGTTGGCCCGGCAACCGCGGCGGCCATCGTCAGTTGGCGCGACGACAACGGTGGCTTCCTCAGCGTCGACGACCTCACACAGGTCCCCGGGATCGGCCCGGTCAAACTGGCGGCGCTCCGTGACCATGTCACGGTCTAGCGAGACTCCGACTCGTCGGTGGCGGCAAAGACGGTTAGACCCGGAGGTGCTGGCGGTGTTGGTCGCGGTCGCCGGGTGGGTCGGGGCCGATCTCAGCTGGCAGCGTATGGCGTCGCGGTACTGGTTGATCGCCGGAGTGACCTGCGTGGCGTTTTCACTAGCCCGCCGCTGGCCCGCTCTGTTGATGGCCTCGGTGTTTGTCTTGGCAGCACACCTGGGGGTCCAGGCCGCAGCCCGGTACCAAACTGTCGAGGCCAGTCCGTTCCAAGGGCCGGTGGTGGTGACCGGTGACCCCGAACCGGTCGGAGCCGGTTGGCGGATCGAGCTACGGCTGCCGTCCCGGGCCCTGGTCCAGGGAACAGCGTATGGCCCGCCCGGTTGGGCGCTCGAGCACGTTTCTGTCGGCGAGACCCTGCTGATCGAAGGGCAACTCAAGCCTCTGTCAGACCAACCTTGGCTGCGGACCCGGCACATTGCAGGAAAGATGTCGATCCGCACCGTCGAGCGTTCATCTGGCCCGGGTCTGACCCATCTGATTCCGAGCCTGGTACGACAACGAATCGCCGCTGGAGCCAGCCATATGTCCGATAGTCGACGGTCGTTGTACCTGGGCCTGGTCATCGGAGACGACCGGCGACAAACCACCGGGCAGCGTATGCGTTTCCGGGCCGCGGGGCTGACCCATTTGCTCGCGGTTTCGGGGCAGAACGTCGCCTTTGTCTTGGCGGTGGCCCGGCCGCTGCTACAGATGCTGGGCCATAGGGCACGGTTCGTCGGGCTGCTGTTTGTGCTGTGCATATTTGCGCTCGTCACCCGGCTAGAACCATCGGTGTTGCGAGCGACTGCCACAGCCTCGATCGCAGCCTGGGCGGTGATGTCGGGCCGGGAACGGTCCGGGGTGGTGGTGCTGTGCGCTGCGGTACTTTGTTTGATCGGCATCGACCCTTTCCTGGTCGACTCGGTCGGCTTCCAACTTTCGATCGCCGCTTCAGCTGGGATCCTGGTTGCCGGCCCGGCGATCGAGCGACGGGTGCCGGTCCCGCCATGGTTGGCCGCTCCGCTTGCTACCACCCTTTCTGCTCAGTTGTTTGTTAGCCCGCTGCTGGCCTACTACTTCGGACCGGTTTCGATAGCGTCGATATCGGCCAACCTGCTGGTCGGCTGGGCCGCGGCGGCCATCATGACCACCGGCCTCACCGTTGGCGTGCTCGCGGGACTGGCCCCGCCGGCCATCGCCATCGTGTTGCAGTGGCCGATCGAACGCTTGCTGTGGTGGATCGAGACGGTGGCCACCTTCCACGCCGCGCTACCCGCACCCCGGCTGGGGCCGCTGCAGGTGATGGCGCTCGCCGGTTTGGTGATCGGAGCGAGGAGCGCTGCGGTAATGATGCCGCTGCGGATTGTCGCCGCGTCCGGAGCGCTTGCCACGTTGCTCGCTGCGGTTCCGCTCGCTCCGGATGAGCCAGGTCTCTGTGGGCCCGGCATCGTCTGGTATCCGCCCCAGAACCAGAACCAGACACAGCCCCATACCCATGCCCATACCCATACCCAGAACCAGTCCCAGACACCCGGCGTGCTGATCATCGGCGCCGATGCCTACGCCACGTCGGTCGAGCGCTGCTTCGACGCGGGGGTACGCCAGATCGACTTGTTGATTCTGGAACGGGGCAACGCAGCAACCGCCCGGCTGGTCTACGCCCTCGATGAAGTGAGCGACATAGCGCTGATCGCCGCCCCACCACAACACCGGGTGATCGGTGCCCGCCGCCAGGTCGAGGCGTTCACCGTGCCAGCCGGTGACGGAACCCTTGAGGTGCAACCGAGCGCCGATGGCTCGGCACTGGACGTCAGGATTCGCTTGAGGTGAAACGCCGCTTGGCTGCGTCCATAAAGCCGAACAGGGCCTCGTTGACGTAACGGTCGGTGTCTTCGAACACCCGGCCAGCCGTCTCGCTGAACGCCTTGCCCGCGGTCTTGGCGTCGTCGGCGAACGGTCGTGGCTCGCCGACTCGGTGATAGTTGCCAGACATGATCTCGGTGTAGGCCCCCGAGTCGACCCAGTCCCGCAGTTCGGCGACCCGTATAACGGGGAACGGGTGGGTTTGACCAAGGGTCCCCATGACTCGGTAGTAGGCGCCGAGCCCGGTCTCGCCTCGGTACTCATCACTCTGTTCGATGAACGACGCCACATCGAGCTCGTCGCGCCGGCCTCTGATTCCGCCTGCCATGACGCAGAGCAAACCAAGCATTGCGTTGAGGTCCTGGGTGGCCAGCAGCCCCGCCCGATCGCATGAGACCTCGGCCTTGCGACTCCACTCGAGCAGCGCCAGGGTGATCGGCAAAATGGCTTGGCTGATAAGAGGCGTGAACGACTGCCCGTAACCGAGCAACAGATGGAGCAGCGTGCGGTACAGGGCATGCTCGCTCATGATGTGGCCGACCTCGTGGCCGAGCACCGCCTCGATCTCAGCGTCGTTCGCCAGCTCGATCAACGATGAGTTCAACACGATAAACGGGTTGTCCATACCGACCGCGCCGGCATTGGCCAGGTGGGTTTGAGAGATGTAGAGCGGCGGTACATCGGTGTCGAGCACTTCGCAGACCGCTTCGAGTTGGCGGTGGATCCTGGCGTACTGGGAAGGCCCGACCCGAACCGCCTGAGCCTTGTAGACCATCGAGATGTTGCGCTCTCCGAAGGTGCCCACCACCTTCTTTAGCAGCGCATCGAAGCCGGGGATCTGCTGCAGGGCGTTGAGAGCCACCCGGTCGGCGGCATGCTCCCATGAAAACGAGCTGATCTCGGTCAGCTTCTGAGGACCCTCTACTGCGACTACCGCTTTCTTAACCACCCATAAACCCTAACCCAGAGCGAGAGGCCGAGGCGGTCGCGCAGCCGCCCGACAGCACAGCAGCTCAGTCACAGGCTAAGATTGAGCCCATGGCACTTCTTATGCGGCCGGGTTACACCCTTCTATTGGCGGGCATTGCATCGTACTTCGCCAGCAAGTTCGTCGATGTGCTACCTGTCGTCGGTTCGATGATGGCGGTCATGCTCTTCCTGTTTGCCATGTTCGCCGTGGTCGGTGGTATCTGGCTCGTCATCGCTGAGCGGCGTAACGCCAACACCTGACCCGAACCCCCGGTTCTGAGCGCGACCTCCGCCTCGGTGCGCTACCGTCGGGGAGTGTTTTTAGACTTGGGCGCCCATCGGTTCGATATCACCTATCGGGCTTTGGTCATGGGGATTCTGAACCGCACACCCGACAGCTTCTTTGATGCCGGTGAGTACTGGGATTTCGACGACTTCCTCAGGAAAGCGGAGAAGTTAGTCGACGACGGCGTCGACTTTCTCGATGTTGGTGGCGTAAAGGCCGGTCCCGGTGACGAGGTCACTTTGGAGCAGGAGCTTGAGCGTGTTGTTCCGGCAATCGAGGCGCTACGAGGCCGGTTCGATGTACCTCTCTCCATCGACACCTGGCGAGCCGAAGTATTGCGGCAGTGCATCGCCGTCGGCGCCGACATCGGCAACGACATCAGCGGCTTCGCCGACCCCGACTACCTGTCTGTCGCCGCAGCAGGTCAGGCCTCGGTGATCGCCACTCACATTCGGTTAGCGCCGCGAGTACCCGACCCCGATCCGGTGTACGACGACCTGGTAAACGACGTTCGCTCGTTCCTTCGGGATCGGGCAGAGAGCGCGTTGGCTGCTGGCATTCCTAAGGAGCGGATCGTTATCGATGCAGGCCTTGATCTCGGTAAGACGCCACGGATGTCCTGGGAGCTGCTGCAGCAATCGGATGCTCTGATGGATCTTGGCTATCCATTACTGCTGTCGGCGTCAAACAAACGTTTCCTCTTCGAGCTGCTCGACACCGAACGCACCGACATCGAATCTGGCACCACCGCGGCCCACGTGATCGGGATCGCAAAGGGATGTCGAGTGATCCGAGCCCACGATGTTCAGGCCGGTCGTCGGGTGGCCGACATGATGGCTCAGATCTTGGCTCAGCGGGCCGAAGCGGCGTAGGGGAGCGAGGCACCTATGGCTGTTGTCTTCATCAAGGGCGACGACGAAACGCTTGTGGCCCAGTCGTTGCAAACTGCGGTAAAAGATCTGGTTGGCGACGGCGATCGTGGACTCATGGTCGAGGAAGTCACCGAGGAGCACTACGAAGACGGCACCGAATTGAGCATGGCCGCGTTGGTCACCGCCGCTCAGACGATGCCGTTCCTGACCGACCGCCGCGTCATCGTGGGACGGCACCTGTCGCTGTTCTCGAAGGCCGCCACCGTTGCGCCGCTCGTCGAGCTTCTTGGGTCGCCACCGGAGACCAGCGATCTGGTTCTGGTCTGGGAGAAGGGCGCCAACGCAACCAGAATGCCCGCAGTGCCAAAGGCCCTGACCGAGGTCTTGAAGTCGGCCGGGGCAGAGATGATCGATGCCGCTCCCTCGGGGCGAGGCCGCAAGTCGATGTTGGAGGAACGGTTGGCCACCGCCCCGGTGCAATTCGAGGGCGCTGCCCGGCAGGCCATCATCGACCGGATCGGTGATGATGTCGGGCGGCTAGCTGCGGTGTTAGAGACGCTGACCAGCACGTTCGGAACCGACTCGAAGCTCAGCGCCGCAGACGTGGCTCCGTTCCTTGGCGAAGCATCCGATGTTCCGCCGTGGGAGCTGACCGATGCCATCGACGACGGCAACATCGCCCTGGCGTTAGAGAAGCTGAACCGGATGACCATCGGCGGCGACCGCCATCCGCTGCAGACTCTTGCCACCCTCCATGGCCACTATCAGCGGATCCTGCGCCTCGACGGTGCAAGGGCCGCCGATGAGAAGGCCGCAGCAGCAACCCTGGGCATCACCGGGTCGACGTTCCCGGCCCGCAAGGCGCTCAACGTGAGCAAACGACTGGGAAGCCAACGCACCGCACAAGCGGTCCGGCTGTTGGCCGCAGCAGACCTCGATCTGCGGGGAGCGTCCGCCCTGCCAGCCGAAACGGTGATGACCGTGCTGGTAGCCCGCCTAGCGCGACTCAGCCGCTGAGAGATTCTCAGCGGAGGGAGTCTCGTCCAGAACAGACAAGGTTTCGTCGCATCTAGGGCCAGGCTTCCTCTAGAGGGAAGACGCGGCTAAAAGCAGGCAACGATTCGAAGAGTAGACCCTTTGGTGCCTCTCTTGAGCGAGAGGCGGCAGCGGGAGTGAGCTACTGGCTGGCCATCGTCTTCAGCTTGGCTGAAAGACGGCTCTTCTTGCGAGCAGCGGTGTTCTTGTGAATAACACCCTTGGCTACGGCCTTGTCGATGCGCTTGATCGTTTGACGAAGGGCCTCGGCCTCACCGTCGCCACCGGCAGCAGCCATAACCGCCTTCTCGCGGGTACGGAGCTCGGAGCGAACAGCTCTATTACGAAGCCGACGCTTCTCGTTCTGTCGATTTCGCTTGAT
>JBOEHD010000039.1:0-23752 GCA_050633745.1 Acidimicrobiales bacterium | reverse complement strand
CCTGGGCGATGTAGTCGAAGGCTGGCTTCTTGGCATGTGAACCGGTCTGCCCGAACCCGGAGATCGAGGCCATGATGACCCCGGGGTTTACCGCCGCCAGGTCTTCGTAACCCAACCCTCGTCTGGCCATCACCCCGGCGCTGTAGTTCTCGACCACCACATCAACGTGGGGCACGAGGCTCTTCACCAATGCCAGTCCGTCTGGCTTGCCAAGGTCGACGCAGAGGCTTCGCTTTCCCCGATTCTGCTGGACGAAGCCACCCGAGCGTTTGTTCTTTCGGGGAGTGCCACCTCGTTGTGGGTCGCCCCACGGCGCCATCTCAACTTTGATGACGTCGGCCCCCATCTCGGCTAACCATTTGGTGCAGGATGGGCCGGCAAGATACTGGCTGAAGTCCAAAACGGTCACGCCGTTTAGGTAGGCATCGCCGGTGGAACTAGCAGCTGGTACCTGTCCGCCGTCGGTTGTGCTATCAGCGTGGCTCATGCCCCGAAGCTACTCGCTGGCTGAGATCACGACCAGATCGGTAGTTGCCTGATCCTCGGCGAATGGCAGTGGCGTGATGACTCGCCTCGCTCCGACCACTTGCACGAGGTGCCGCCCGCCATCGGTATCTCGGGCGATGCCCTTTGCCCGCAGCGTGTCAGCGGGGAGCCCCGCGATCAGCTGATGCAGTTCGTCGAGCTCGATAGGGTCGGGCATGGCAATGGTCGAGGTCGTATGGACATCAAAGAGGCTCGGCTCCGGCAGGTCGGCGATGCCGCCGGGCTGCCTCGTTCCAATGCTCAGGAACCCCGCTGCCGCCGTCGTCGACTTCGAATCGAATATCGGAACCCCGGGAGCTATCGCACCGAGCCGATCGCTGACCTGCTGCACCTGATCAGGCGCCGCCAGATCTGTCTTTGACAGGATGAAGATATCGGCTGCCACCAGCTGGCGCTCGACCGTTGGCCCCACCCGTGGGTCGTCGATCCGCGAAAGGAATTGGTCGGCGTCGACAAGCACCACAACGCCGTCGAGGCGAAAGCCTGCCGACTGCGTCCAGGGAAGCACCGGGCCGGGGTCGGCCACACCACTGAGTTCCAACACCACATGGTCAGGTGGTTCTGAGCGTCGTCGAAGCTGGTCGAACGCTGCTGCCAAGCCATGATTCAGGCTGCAGCACACGCAACCGTCGGTCAGCTCGATCGTGTCGCCGTGGCGACGAGAGATCAGCGATGCATCGACGTTCACCGAGCCGACGTCGTTGACCAGGACGGCGATCGGCCGCTCGGTTCTGGCCAGCAGCTCGTTGATCGTCGTGGTCTTGCCAGCACCGAGGTAGCCGCCGATGAGGGTGACCGGAACCCGGCGCCCATCCCACGGAGCGAACCCGTCGATCAGATCGGAACCCACCACCTCGCTCATCGCTTCGAAGGCTAGCAGCGTGATGGCGTGCTCAACGCTCAACGCTGCTGAGCGTTCACCACCTCGGTCAACACGACTCCGAGGCCGCAGAGCATCAGCGTGATAGCAGCGAACACACCAACCAGTGCGCTCCCACCGGCCGCCACCGACAGAGCGATCAACAGCTGA
Organism: Acidimicrobiales bacterium; assembly: GCA_050633745.1. Classification (GTDB taxonomy): domain Bacteria; phylum Actinomycetota; class Acidimicrobiia; order Acidimicrobiales; family SZUA-35; genus JAHELU01. The sequence continues at coordinate 22,176 of JBOEHD010000039.1, read as the reverse complement.
CCAGCCATGGTTGCCCCGATAGCAAAAGACTTGGCGGTGATGTGAGCTCGCTTGTTGCCATCGGCGGGGAAGGCCCGCGTCTCGTGGCGAGGCTGTTCCAACACCAAGGCGGGAACGCCATCGCCACAGTCGAGGCTTGCCGCATGCTTGTGGTCGGAGTTGTGGTCGAGGGTGAGGTCGATGTTGTGGGTGTCGTCGGTCGTCATAGGGGGTTCCGTTCCGCTCTCGTTGAGCTGGTACGCCTATAAGACGTGGTCGACCCGAGGAAGGTTCCCGCCGATTGAGATTCTTTGGCGGATCGTCATCGCAGCTGCGATGACGATCGCAGCGTCAACCCGGAAGCGGCGCCTATTGCGGGCGTTTGGAGCGGATGCGCTCGCCGGGGTTCCAGCCGATGACAATCGGGGCGACCGGCCCTAGCCGCAGCTGCGGATCGTCGCTTTGGAGAAACACCACCAGCGGCCAACCGTACTGCAGCGCACGACTCGTAGCCGTCGCCAGTATCTCGACCACCGCTTCAGCCCTCGATCGACTGTTGGCCAGGAAGCTGTCGAAGTGTTGTAGAACCAGGAGGCCCCCGGCAGCGGTGTCGGAGAACCCACGGCTGCCAGCGGCCAGTTCCAGCATCATGTCGTGCAGCGCATCTAGATTGCGGCCGTAGTAGTCGGGAAACGTCAGCGCGGTCGAGAAGTCATCATGGAGCGCAGCGCCGTCGGACCAGCCGCTGGCATCCAGCTCGATCACTTCCCACCCGGCAGCTCGACACCGCTCGACGTCGAGCTGCAGTTGCTCGTGACTATGGTAGAGCTGGACCTGGTCGACCCCCGGGGGAAACAGGCTGGCTCTACCGGTCGATGGGTCCGAGTTCATGACCGTTGAATCCTTCCACTTCGGCCAAAGCCGATCAAGCACATCCGGAGATGGCAGTTACCGCCGTGTTGAAGAACTCAGCCGCAGTACTTGTAGATCTCCACAAAGTCGACTTCCATGCGGACCGGGTCACCCATCGAGTGGGCCTTGGCGTCGAGCTGGATCGTCATGTGGTGCGACACATCGGGGATGAGGTCGGCGGAGGTTTCGTTCACGACCCAGACGTCGCTGTACGAGCTGCCACCGGGTCCCTCACGTTTGATGGTGATGCGGCTCGGCGTCCACTCCATGGTCATCAGCTGCCACTGAGAGCCATCAGCGTGATGCTCGTAGTATTCCTGATCCGACTTTGAGCCGAACGGTTTGTGGATGAAGCTGTAGAACGGGGTCCTGGCGCCGTTCTTCAGCGTTTCGTAGAAGTTGTTTTCGCCATCGCGAGGATGCACACCCGACGTTGGCCAGGTCAGCAGTACGCCGCTGGTGGCTTCGGTCGGATCCTTGTCGGTGCGGACCCGGGCCACGTACTTGCCGTACTTCTGGTTGATGTTGCTCGACATTCCGCCCGAGACGAGGGTGCCATTTTCCATGGCAGCGGTGATAACGAGGTTGCCGTTGCTCACGCTGTTCGCCGAGTGGCGACGCAGGCCGTAGCCGGAGTTTCCACTGGAGTGGTACTGAGCCCAGTTCCCGCTGATCGATGAGCCGTTGAAGTCATCTCGCAAGACCCGCTCGAACTCGCCATTGCTGGCGCAGGTGTTGCCTGTGGTGGTCGGCGGCGCTGTGGTGGGAGCGGTCGTTGTAGTCGTGGTGGTCGGTGGGCGAGTAGTGGTCGGCGCCGCGGTGGTGGGTGCGGCGGTGGTCGGCGCAGCGGTGGTCGGCTTGGCGGTGGTTGCCGTAGTTGGCCGAGCGGTGGTGCTCGTGGGGCGTGCCGTTGTGGAGGCCCGACTTGTGGTGACCTTGCGTTTCGTCGTGGTGGTCTGTCGCTGGGTGGTCTGGCTGGCTCGGGTTGTTGCGGACGAGTTCGGAACCGAACTTGTGGTTGTTCCCGAAGAGTCTGCCGCCGAGCCATCGGCTGGCAGGTCGGCCTCGCTGATGGCGGTCGATTCGCTTCCGGCGGATGTCGGTGACGACGCTTGGGAGCTGGCAGCGTCGGCGCCAGCTTCGCTTCCGGGTGCTACCTGAACCAGCAGCTGGGGGCGATCACGGTCGTACGTTATGGCCGGTTGGCGGGCGATCTCGCTTGCGGGCCCGGTTGACGAATCAGCTCCAACGGTTTCGACCGCCGCCACGCCACTGGCAGCGTTCTCCGTGGTGTTCTGGTCGTCGCTACCGGTAAACGAGGTTACCGCTACGACCATTCCGATGAGTAGTAGGGGAACGGCGATAAGGCCCCAAACAACGTGGTCGCGACCTGGCTCAGAGTCTGGGGACTCACCAAAGTCAGATTGTTCCCCAAGAAGCTGCATCAACTACCGCCACACGTCGCCTGTTACTGACTCACCAAATACGCCGACCAACAGCCTATATGAAGGTGTCGGTTGTATGACGGAACGATGGGCCGATTTCTTGATTCTTCACTACAAAATCTGATGGCGTGATCTTCTGTGGCTATGGAGCTGGTTCACTACATATCGGCTGTGCGGAGATATCCGAGGCGAGCTGTGGGGACCGCTTGGCGTCTCTAAACTGCGATGCGGGAAGGGGCCGGTATCGATGGACGAAAATGAGGACGTTTACGCCGACTGGAGTGCGCTACGTACCGTCGTCCCAGCGGTAGTCGGCCTGATAGTTCTCATCGGGGCTGGTTTTCTGGCGTACCGGGCGTTTATGCCCGATGCAGAGTTGGCCTCTGAACCCGCCGAGGTAGTTGAACCAGGCGACGATGGCCAGGGCGAGCTACCCATCCAGCAGGATCCAACCCTGGCGGCGGAGGCCGCTTTGGCCGAGTTCGTCACCGGCCTAGAGCAGGGCAGTTTTACCGGTATGACGTTCGCGTTCGCCGATGCCGCTACTGCCGAGGAGCAGTTCACCGCGATCGGCGCTGAACTCGAGCCGTACACCATCACCGTGTTCCCCGACCCGGTGCTCCTGGTTGACAGCGCAAACGCTACCGCCCCGGTAACCCTGCAATGGCAGCTGGAGGACGGCACCGAGTTCGACACCGTCGGCGAGGTCGACCTGGTGCTGGTCGGCACCGACTGGCAGGTCGACTGGGAAGCTTCGGTTGTCGAGAACTCGCTCGATCCCGGCGACATCCTGATACGGGAGCGGGTGTTGCCCGACCGGGCTGCGATTCTTGGACGGAACGACAACCCGCTGGTCGACAATCGGCCGGTCTTCAACATCGGTGTTATTCCCCGCCAGGTTGATGATCTGACAGCGTTCAGCGAATCCCTTGGCTTTCTAATCGGCGAGGACCCACAGGAGATTCGCGAAAAAGTGGCCCCCGCCCCATCGGACTCGACGGTGCCGATCGCTATGCGCCGCCCCGAAGAACTCGCCGATGTACAGTCGCAGCTCGTCGGGCTGCCGGGCATCGTCCTGGAGCCGTCGACATTCCCCCTGGCGCCAAATGATCGCTTCGCTAGAGCTCTGCTCGGAAGGTCTGCTGAGGTCACCCGCGAGATACTCGACGAGTCGCCCGAGTTGTACCTCCCCGGTGATATCGCTGGCCGTTCCGGCCTGCAGCGGATCTACGACACCAGGTTGAACGGCGTTCCCGGATTCCAAATCAAAGTGCAGCGTCGCTTCCCGACGCCGGACAGTCCGGCCACAACGACGAGCACCACCACGGGCCCCAGCACCACGGTGGCCGATGGCGCTGGCACAGAGACCACACTTGATGCGGCCGCCATAGCCGCCGCCAGTCGCGACATCGTGTTCATCTCTCCGCCCACGCCGGGAACGCCGCTTAACCTGACGATCGATCAGCGAGCGCAGAACGCTGCGGAGAACGCCTTACGGGCAACAAACCTGGTCAGCTCCCTGGTGGCGGTTGAAGTTTCGACCGGTCAGATCTTGGCCGTCGCAAACGGCCCCGGCCAGGCGTTCGAAAACCTGGCCATGACCGGGCAATACCCCCCGGGCTCGATCTTCAAGACCATCACGGCATACGGAGCCATGGAGAAGGGTTTCGGCCCGAACGACCCGGTCGACTGCCCGCTGACCCTCAATGTCGACGGACGCGAGTTCACAAACGCCGAAGGTGAAGTGCTTGGCACGGTCCCACTGCGTCAGGCCTACGTGCTTTCCTGCAACACCGCGTTCATCAACCTGGCCTCGGTGCTTGATCCGTCCGACTTCCCTGCGATGGCAGCACGGTTTGGTGTGGGCGCCGGGTACACCCTCGGCACGGCCTCATTCTCCGGAAGGGTGCCAACCCCCAATAGCGCGGTTGAAAAGGCGGCGACATCCTTCGGTCAATCCCAGATACTCCTCAGCCCGCTGAGCGCGGCGGTGATGGCAGCCACCGCTGCCGGCGGCACTTATCGGCCGCCGATCCTTGTCGTCGATCCCGACGTGGCCCCTGGCGCTGAGCAACCGCTGAACCCTGGGGTGGCCGCAAGCCTTCAGGAGATGATGCGGGCCGTTGTCACAAACGGAACCGGTCGGGCCGTTGGCGGCGTCGCTGGTGGCCCGGTCTCCGGCAAAACCGGCACCGCCGAATTCGGCAACGAAACGCCGCCGAAGTCTCACGCCTGGTTCGTCGGTTTCCAGGGCGACGTGGCATTCGCCGTGTTTGTCGAGGGAGGCGAGTTCGGCGGCGCAACCGCCGCTCCGATCGCCGCAGACTTCCTAAACCGGCTCGCTGGCTGAAGCCTCTAACCCGGAGGCTGGAGCCTGTGGCCCTGAGCCAACCGGCGGCGCAGACCGAAGTCACAGGCGGTGGACCCCAAGATAGGAGGGATGGACCGCCTCGGTCACGTACCCTCAACTAGGTGAGAGATCCTGCTGACTATCCGGCCCACTGGGAAACCCATGCCGTTCTTAAGGATGGTTCAACGGTTGAGATTCGGCCGATCAGGGTCGAAGACCGGGCCGGGATCGATCGGTTCCACAGTCGCCAATCGCAGCAGAGTATCTATTTCCGGTTCTTCCGGTACCGACCAGAATTGAGCGACAAAGAGCTCGACTACTTCACCCAGGTCGATTACCAGGACCGCATGGCTTTTGTGGCGGTTCTAGGCGACGAGCTGGTGGCCGTGGCCCGCTACGAGCGCCTACCAGACCGAACTACCGCCGAGGTCGCCTTCTTCGTCGACGACGACAACCACGGCAAGGGCCTTGGCACTCTGATGCTCGAGTACTTGGCAGCAGCAGCGAGAGAGCGTGGCCTCTCCGGCTTCACCGCCACGGTGCTGCCCGAGAACTACCGCATGCTTGCGGTCTTTAGGAGCGCCGGCTTCAGCGTGGCCACTCGATTCGCCGACGGGCTTATCGAGGTCGACCTCGGAATTGAGCTGACGGCGGAAACTTCGTCGGTAATCGCCGATCGGCAACGTCGATCGACCGCCCGCTCGGTGGCTCGCATCGTCGAGCCAGCCAGTATCGCGGTGATCGGCGCCAGTCGCCGTGCCGGATCCATCGGTAACGAGTTGGTCCAAAACCTGGTCGACGCGATCCCCGGAGGTTTATCCGAGGCCGCGACGAAGATCTTCCCTATCAATCCCGAGGCTACGGAGATTGGCGGCATCCCTGCCTACCCCACGATCGATGCTGCTACCGCGGCGTTGCCAGAATCAAGCGACGATTCGCAGCCGGCCATCCACCTTGCGGTGGTAGCGGTACGGGCCGAGCTGGTGGAAGATGTGGTCAGGCAGTGTGCGGCCGCGGGGGTCAGCGGGCTGCTGGTCATTTCCGCAGGCTTCTCGGAACTGGACGATGCAGGCCGAGAACGAGAACGTCGACTGGTCGACCTGGCCCGGGTGAACGGCATGCGACTCATCGGGCCAAACGCGTTCGGCCTCATCAACACCGGTGAAGGCATAAACCTGCGGGCCATGTTCCAGCGACTAACGGTGATCGCCGGGCGGGTCGCGCTCGCGTCACAGTCGGGGCCCCTGGGCGCTGCGGTGCTGGAGCGGATGAGGGTCACCGGGATCGGCGTGTCGTCGTTCTTCGGGGTTGGCAACCGGGCCGACGTGTCGGTGAACGACTTGCTCGACTACTGGGATCTCGACCCGAACACCGACGTAGTCGTTCTCTACGTTGAGAACTTCGGCAACCTCGGCAACTTCTCCACCGTCGCTCGAAGGGTGTCAGCCAGCAAACCGGTTATCACCATCAGGCCGTCGTCCCCCGAGTTGGCCGAACTACTCGAACAGGCGGGTGTGATCCTGGTCGAAGAGGTCTCCCAGCTGGCAGAGCAGGCGCTGTTGGCGGCCACCCAACCGGTGGCCCGCGGCAACCGGGTGGCCATCGTCAGCAACACCGCGTCGCTATCCCGGCTGGCCGCTACCGCCTGCCGTCGGAGCGGCTTGGATGTCGTCGTACCCTCAAGCGTGGCCGACATCGCCGAGGGAGACTCGGTACTGATCGGAGATCTTGACACCGTTTCGTTGATGCCATCCAGCGACCCTGAGGAGTACGAGCGCTACGTCGTGGCCGCCGCGGTATCCGACGAAGTCGACATGGTGCTGATCGCCCTAGCCCCGACCGCCTATCTCAGTGCCCGCAGGCTTGGACGACTACTCCATCGCATCAATCGTTCGGTCGACAAACCGATGGCTGCCATCGGGCTAGTCGACGCCGAGGCACTCGACATCGAACACCTGCCGATCTTCACCTTCCCCGAGGAAGCAGCGCAGGTTCTCGGTCGCCATGCTCGATGGGGGCAGTGGCGGTCGGCCAGGCGGGCCGCTGGACCCACCAAAAGCAGCGAACCCGGTAGAGCACTAACCGTTGTCGATGAACTGCTGGCCGGCCGTAACGAAGCCCGCCTCAACCTTGCCAGCCCCGATTTCGCTCGTCTGCTGGAGGAGCTTGGCCTTCCGCTCGCTCCCTACGGCATCGCCCACAACCTCGAAGAGCTAGAAGCGGTCGCCGACCGTATCGGCTACCCGGTTGTCATCAAGGCCTCTAATTTCTCCAGCCGCTCACTCGGCGAGTCTGGGGGAGCGGCCATAGACCTCCACAACGGACAGGCCCTCGTGGAGGCATATCGTCGGATGTCGGAGCAGTTGGGGGTGGCTATGAAGACGACCGTCGTTCAGCGCATGATTCCCGCTGCCCACCTGGTCCGAGTCGAACTGCTGGCCGAGCCTCCGTTCGGCTCGATGATCTCGGTTGGTCTCGGTGGGACTGGCTTCGAGGGGTCGCCGCCGGTGGCCCGCCGCTTCCTGCCAATCGATCGACCGGTTGCCGAAGAGTTGGTCGATGCCCTGGTAAGTGAGCGAGCCCTGGCGTCGATCGACGGTGCCAGCCGTCAGGCGTTGACCGATCTTATTCTCAGCCTTGGTGATGCCGCTGTCGGCACCGATCACCTGGCCCGGGTCTCGCTAAACCCGGTGATGCTGGCCGGCGCCGATACGGTGCCGACCGACGCCGAGGTGCTTCTAAAGCGCCGTCGGGTCGATGTATTGGCCGGAGTACGCCACATCTAGCTCTGGTCAGATTTGCCGCTCGTTTGGCGCCCCATCTAAATGTGCCGGGCCGTATGGCTCATGAATCGGTACTTTCGGCCGTTTGGAACGAATGACCGACTCGCTTCAAGCCGCAGCCTCTCTGGCCGACAAACTCGGCGGAAACTTCGATGCCTTTCTACCGGAAACCGCTCCGGTGATCGATTGTGACGCTTTTGCCGGTGATCGTATGGAGCTACGGCAGGTGGCCGGCGTCAGCGCCGGAGGGTGTCTTGAGCTCCGCCCCGGCAGCTATGACTTCGGGCCGGTTCGAAGCGGTTCGGGGCGGCTAAACGATGGTGACCCAGACACCCTCGGCTTCACTCTCAGCCTCGACGACACCATGGCCGCCACCATCGGCCCAGGCGATGCGCCGATCATGCTCGACGACCAGATGGTCTCCAGCGAGACCGAGGTGGCGGGGCGAGTGATCAACGCCGGCTCCGCTCGTTTTGTTGTGGCCCGACCCCGTCCGCCCCGCAAGCGCGGTGGGCAACTGCGCGAAGTCGATCCTCAGCAGCTCGACCCGTGGGTGGTCGCCCCCATACCGACATCGAAGTCGCTCGGCCTTGGTGGAAGTCGCAAGATCGACCAGCGTCGACGCCTGCACTATGGGCCGGATGAGATCCGTCATCGGGTTGAGGTAGGAACATCCTTGCTGTGGGGCCGTCGGCCGTCGCACCCGCTGTTTGGAACCGCGGTTGTTGCAATGGCCGATGTGTCTGTCGATGCTGCCGGTCATGAACTGCACCGCTCGGAAGCATCTGATCTCACGGTTCGAGCCCCCGGCATCAGCCTTGCTGCAGCCGTTCCGGTGTCGATAGATGTCCTCGGTTCGAACACTATGATCTTCGGAGAACGAAGGCTGCAGTTGGCCATCGCGCGGCATATCCTGTTGGCCTTGGCCGCCGCCACCCACCCCAAAGATCTCCAGCTTGGGCTACTTTCAGACCGAGCTGACCTGAACTTCCTTCGTCGTCTTCCCCACGCCGATGGCGTTACGGTCGGCGATGTCGAGGACGGATCGGCGAAGCGTCGTCTGATCGTTGTCGACGGTCCTGACAGCGCCGCTTCGCGGTTCAAGCCCGCTGATGGCATGACTTCGGTTCTCGCCCTGGCACGCGAGGGCGATGAGCCGCGACCGGACAGCGACGTCCTAGCGGTCTGGAACGAGGCGTCGATCGCCATCGCAGGCGGAAATGGTGGACCGTCGCTCGACGGCGCTACTCCGGTCGGATTTGCACAATCGATGGCGGTCGAACTGGTCGAGAAGCTTCATGCGCTTCACGACCTCGATCCCATCGATGGCTAGACCGGGCGACGGGAGCGACGAATTCGGTTGGGTTGCTCGCCGCCGAGGCCAGCCCGAGCAGCCGCCTGTACGGCAGGAGGTGGCTGCTGTCGGCGGCCTCACCCTTGGTCATCGGCGAGCACTGGTAGCCACCGGGGTCGCGGCGCTGGTGGTGGCTGCGGTCTTGTCGGCGGCGGCAGGGCTTCGGCTCGGGGCGAGGTTTGGTGGCGAGGTGGCGGCCCCGACCTCGAGTTCTTCGACCATCGGCTCGGCCGGTCAGGCGAGAATCACAACCACCCTGGGCGTTGCGCGATCAGTCCCTGAGTCGCTTACGTCGACGGTCGAGCCATCGCCGTTCGAGCCTGCAACGGCCGACACACCGACGACGACAGCCAGGGCTGGTTCATCGGCGACGTCGACCCTGAAACCACCCACCACAAGAACTCAGGCAACCAAGCCACCGGCTACGAGAGTTCCGGCCACCGCCGCCCCGAGCACCGTCGCCCCGACATCCCGAGGGTCGGTTTCAGAGGTTGCCACCGTTCCTCCGGCGGCGGGGCGGACCCCGGGTATCGCGGTGCAAACCAGCGCCGCTGCGACGACCAGGCCGCCGACGACCCGGCCGACGACAACAGAGCTAGCGACAACCCGACTGACGACGACAGAGCTAGCGACGACAGAGCTAGCGACGACTACAGCCACAGCACCGGTGCGGGTTCCGACTACCGCAGTGGCGACCACGACATCGACCCGACCAGCTCCAGCCGGGGTGGAGAACGGCGGCATCGTGGTGGAGCCGAGCGGATCCGTGACGTTAACCGATGTGATCTTCGACGGTGCTGGAGATCCTGTTAGTGGGGTCACGGTCGACCTGTTCAAAGTTAACAGCAACAACCGTCGGGCTGGCTTCGTCGCATCGGCCGAGACCGATGATGCCGGTCGCTACCGTCTAGCGGCCTCGCTCGACTCCGATTCGGTATCTGGCGGCTCCGCCCCGGTGCTGACCACCGATTGCCTGATTTCAGTATTCGCCGCCCCGACTGGGATGACCTTCGAGGAGACGGGCCGATTCCGCGAGGCATTGGTCTGCCCGACTGAAGGTGGTGCCGAACTTCCGCAAGTGCGGCTGCTGCCGGAGGCCGAGCAGGATCGATCCGCCGCCGAGTCCAGGCCGAGATCGGTGCTAGCGTCTGGCGGCAAGTTCTACCTGCGTGGCGCAGCCAGCAATGCCAGCGAGGCCACTGCATTGGCCCAGCGCTACCAGTGGTCAATCGGATCGGCACGTGTCGTATCCGGATACTGCTGCGTTGCGGGGGCATCGGCTAATGGATCCCAGGCGACGACAGAACCACCGGCGGGGGAGGAGCGCATCTCGCTGGACAGCGCACTGGCTCACGCCTTTGAACCGGGGTCGGCCGAACTGAGCCCCGAATCTCTCTTCATTACTAGGCAGGTGGCGACCGTGCTGAAATGGAATCCCACCGCACGGCTTCGCATCGTTGTAGCGGTCGACCCGATGATGGATGAGCAACCGACCCCGGCGCTGCTCACCGCTAGACAGAAGGCGGTTATCAAAGGGTTAGGGACCGGGATTGCAGCCGATCGGGTCGAGGTCGAGGCCCTCTCAACGGTTACCGACGGTCGCAGGCTTGGCGGTCGCTCGATCAGTAGCCAACTCGAATTTGTCCTGCTCTGGTCCTAGGTCTCTCGGAACCCCAGCTACAAAACGGCAACGGCCGCCAGACCCGAAGGTCGGCGGCCGTGAATACCGGATTGGTAGCTAAACGCTAGCGGTCGCCCATGGCAACGTAGTTGCGCTCGCCCGGGCCGTTGTAGACCTGCCGTGGTCGGCTGATCTTTGAACCCTGCTCGACCGACTCGTTCCAGTGGCTGAGCCAGCCTGGCATACGGCCGATGGCGAATAGCACGGTGAACATGTCCATCGGGAANNTCGTCGCTGAGGGCGATCTCCTCAAGCTTGAGAGCAATGTCGAGCAGCGGGTTGCGACCGGTGACCTTGAACACCTCATCGGCATGGTTCTTGACGATCCGGGCTCGCGGGTCGTAGGCCTTGTAGACCCGGTGACCGAAGCCCCAGAGCAGGCCTTCGCCAGCCTTGACCGACTCGATGAAGGCGGGGACGTTGTCGTAGTGCCCGATGTCCCGCAGCATGTTGATGACCGCCTCGTTAGCACCGCCGTGGCGAGGGCCGTAGAGGCCGGCGGTTGCTCCGGCGGCGGCGCTGAATGGGTCAGCGTGAGAAGAACCGATAACCCGCATAGCGGTGGTCGAGCAGTTCTGCTCGTGGTCGGCGTGGAGCATGAACAGCACGTCCATGGCCCGCGACAGCACCGGGTCGGGCTGGTAGTTCGGCTCGGCGACCCGCCACATCATCGACAGGAAGTTCTCGGCGTAGTTCAGGTCGTTGTCTGGGTAGACAAACGGCATGCCGATGCTGGTCCGGTGGGCCATGGCCGCCAAGGTCGGAACCTTGGAGATCAGGCGGTTGATCTGGATGAAGCGGTTATCGCGATCTTCGATGTCTTTTGCTTCTGGGTAGAAGGTTGACAGCGCAGCGATAGCCGACACCAGCATGCCCATCGGGTGGGCGTCGTAGTGGAAACCTTCATAGAACCGCTTCCGCATGTTCTCGTGAATGAAGGTGTGGGTAGTGATGTCGTGAGTCCACTGATCACTCTCAGCCTTGTTGGGAAGCTCCCCATTAAGCAGCAGGTAGGACACCTCAAGGAAGGTGGACTTCTCAGCAAGCTGCTCGATTGGGTATCCCCTGTAGCGGAGGATGCCGTTTTCGCCGTCCAGGTCGGTGATGGCGCTCTCGGTGGAAGCCGTCACATTGAAACCGGGATCAAGGAACCAAGTGCCAGGTAGCAGCTTTTTCCAAGCGCCGGCGTCGATGCCGCCGTCTACAAGTGGCACTTCAACTGACTCGCCGGTGCGATTGTCAGTGATGGTTACNNGAATCTGGCACAACAAATCCTCTCTAGGCCTAGCTCTGGTGAAGACCGTCGGCACCGCGCTGTGCCGCTCTATTTGGTTAGGTCTGGCTTTTACTATCGGCTGAATTTCGCCAGTACTGATGGCGAGCTGGAATCTTCAGAAAGAGGTCCTCAGCCCTACAGAATCTAGCGGGCTAAAGGGGGTCCCGTCATACTGGGCAGCAGACTTTGTTGCTTGATGTACAAACGGGCCTACAGAGGGCCGTTGTCGTGGGCGCGGGCCCGCAACCGTTCCTTCTTCGAGCACAGCATGTCGAGCCCGGCGATGAGGCTCTTCCTGGTCTCCGCAGGGTCGATAATCGACGTGATCGACATACGCTCGGCGGCCGGGTACGGGGTGAGATACTGATCCTCGTACTCCTGCTGAAGTCGGAGCCGTTCCTCCGGCGTTTCGGAACGGTGAAGAATCTCGACCGCCCCCTTGGCGCCCATCACCGCAACTTCGGCCGATGGCCACGCCAGCATCAAATCGTTGCCCATGTTGACCGAGTCCATCACGATGTAAGCGCCGCCGTAGGACTTGCGGAGGATCAGCCCGATGCGAGGCACCGTCGCTCTGGCGTAAGCGAATGCCATCTGGGCGCCGTGGCGGATCATCCCTCGCCACTCGAGATCTTTGCCTGGCAGGAAGCCCGATGTGTCGACCATGGTGATGATCGGGATGCCGAACGCATCGCACATGGAAACGAAGCGGCCACCCTTCTGCGCTGCGGGGATGTCGAGACTGCCAGCGAGGGCCTGGGTTTGGTTGGCGATGATTCCCACCGGGTGGCCGCCGAGGGAGGCGAAGCCGGTTACCAGGTTGGGAGCCCACGCGGCTCGGAGCTCAAGGAACTCATCGTCGTCGGCCACGATGCGGATCAGGTCACGAACATCGTATGAACCGGTTGCCGTCGTCGGCAGCATATCGCCGGCCTCGGGGGTCGGTCGGTCGCTGGGGTCGTCGGTTGGGATGCGGTCCGGCAGCGAATCGACGCTGTTCGGCAGGTAGGCCAAGATGTCGCCCATCAGCTCCAGCGCCCCGTCGACGTCGGCTGCCATCATCGAGGCCACGCCGGTGGAGCGCAGGTGAGCGCTCGAGCCGCCGAGATCGTTGGCAGTGACCGGCACGCCGGTGTAGGCCTCGACACTCTTCGGCCCTGTGACGTAGGCGTACGCATCCTCGGTGAAGATGGTGACGTCGGTGAGGCCGAGCAGAAGCGCTGGACCCGATACCAGCGGCCCGGCAACCGCGATCATGGTCGGGATGACGCCGCTGGAGAGCACGAGTTCTCTTGCCGCCCTAGCCCACGAGTCGGAGCCGCCGATGCCTTCTTCGAAAGGCACCCCGGTGGTCTGGAGCACGCCGGCAAACGGCAGCCTCTGGTCGCGGGCCGAACGGATGGCTGCGGCAAGCGTTGCGCCGTCTGCTGTGGTGAGGTCGCTATTGGTCGATCCTGGCGAGACGGTGGCCAACACCACTGGGCGATCGCCCAAAGTCGTCGTGCGAGCGGTGATTAATGGCCCTGCTGTCGCTCGAATCGAAACCGTCATGAGGCCAAAACGCTACAAGCTGAGCTGCGGGTTCGCTCCACCAACAGCGACTATTGAGTTACTCCGCTTGCGACGTGCAGACCCTGCACCTCTGGGGCGTGGGCTGCGACCACTTTTCGAAGCACCTCGACGGTGGCTTGAGCGGCGACCGTCGGCATGCCTCGGCGCCTGGCGGCGAGTCCGACGGTCCGTCTGGAAAGCCCTTCGACCTGGAACCTGGTCCATGGTCCGCCGATCCATCCGGGTGCTGCGGTGGCCGGAACGATGGCCACGCCGAAACCCTGGAATGCCAGCGAGGCCAACAGTCGCAGGCCATCGACCTCTAGCTTCGGCTGAGCCCGCAAACCTCTGGCTCGGAACGTCTCGTCAACTTCCTGGCGGAAAGGTGTTCCGGGTGCGGCCAGAAGAAGCTTGTGCTTGGCCAACTCGGCGATGTCTACCGCCCCTTTGATCCTGGCCAGCGGATGATCGTTCGGACCAACAACCACGTGGTCTTCGTCGAAAAGAGCCGTGGTGCGAATCTCTGGATCTTCCACGGGCAGGCTTACGAGGCCAAAGTCGAGTTCGCCGTCGAGTAGCCGCAGTTCGAGTGAGCGGGTGGTTCCATCGGTGACGACAAGTTGTATGTCTGGTGATTCGACCGCCAACGTCTCGACCAGCAGGGGAGTGAGCCAGCGGGCGGTGGTGCCGATAATGCCGATCCTGACCGTTCCTCGAGGTGACCCCCTGAGCGATGAGACGTCGGCCTGCAGGGAGGCCAGCTCGGTTTGGATTCGACGGACGCGGGTAAGGACCGCGTCGCCCTCCTCGGTCGGTCGGCCGGTTGATCGGTCGATCAAAGTCGCCTCGAGCTCTCGCTCTAGGCGAGCGACGTGAGTCGAGATGTTGGATTGAACGGTGTGGGTGGCGCGAGCCGCAGCGGTGAATCCACCGTGTTCCACCACCGCTAGAAAGGCTTGCAGCTGTCGCAGATCCATCGCAATTAATGATGGCACATATCGACGCTCTTGTCGCTGCGGCGCGTTGCTCCCCTGATTTGAAGGGGTTTTGAAGGGCCTTGAAGCACCTCCGATGCTGCTCGCCGATCGAATGGACTTTACCCGCGTCGCCCGCGCTCGGTGTCGATCGCGATTGCCCCGTTTGATCCAAACCTAACCAAAGTGGTCGGGTTTCCTGCCATCAACTCAGCCAATCGTCTAAACAGATGACAATTATCAGAGTGAGCTAGTAGACAGATCATGGCACGGGTCGTATAATGAAATCAGTCGAACAGTCTGGGTCCCCCTCCAGCAACTGATTCGCAGCAACTGGTGAGAGCTAACCCCCCTTCTGCTCTCCCAGATATGCATACCGAAACCGGTCGCAAAGCGGCCGGTTTCGTTCTTTTTGCCAACAGGATCGAGGGAGAAGCGATCACAGCAATGCTGATGGAAACGGCTACCGTTCGTCGCTAATGGCTGCCTCCGCTGCGTTCTTCGATCTCGACCGCACGCTCTTGCTTGGTGCCAGCGGCCCAGTGATCTCGGAGGGTCTTAGGCGTCACGGTGTTGTCGCCGAAAAGCCGATCCCTGGTGAGCGGTTCGCATTCGACGTGTTCAACGTTTTCGGTGAGAACCTGCCCTCGATCTTCTTGAGCAAGCTGGGGGCGAGGGCGGCCAAGGGGTGGTCGGTCGAGGCGGTCAAGGACGCGGCCGAAGACATCGCCGGAGCGCTTGTCGACCGCGTCGAGCCATTCGCGATGCAAGCGATCGAGGAGCATCGAGCCGCCGGTCGCAAATTGGTCTTGGCGACGACCACGCCATACGACCTCGTTACCCCCTTCGCCGCAAAGCTGGGTTTCGATGACGTCTTGGCCACCCGGTACCGGGTCGCTGGATCAATCTATGACGGCACGATCGACGGCGAGTTTGTGTGGTCGACTGGGAAGGCTCGATCGATCGACGTCTGGGCAACCGCCAACCTGGTGGAGTTGGCCGACAGCTACGCCTACTCCGACAGTATTTTCGACGTGCCGATGCTTTCAAAGGTCGGCTACCCGGTAGCGGTCAACCCCGACCCTCGACTGCTGGCCTACGCCACGCTACGCAACTGGCCCCGAGTCTGGTTCAATGCGCCGCCCGGGGTACCAAAGCCGTTGGGAATCGAACCCCAAGACGTGCTGTCGAAACTGATCCGGCCAGAACTGATGCCCTGGGTCGATTTACGCTTCGAAGGTCTCGAGAACATCCCGGCCAGCGGGGGAGCGTTGCTGGCGTCGAACCATCGGAGCTACCTCGACCCCCTTGCCGTCGCCGCCGCTGGTGCCGCACTGTCCCGCCCGGTTCGCTTCATGGCCAAAAAGGAAATCACCGACGCGGCGCTGGTCGGGGCGATAGCAACCGCACTGGGGGCTATCCGAGTCGATCGCGGCAGCGGTAGCAACTCGCCGTTGACCGAAGCATCCTCGGCGCTGCGAGCGGGAGAGCTTGTGGCCGTGTTCCCCCAGGGCACCATTCCCCGGGGCGCTGACTTTTTCGATCCGGAATTGAAGGGGCGTTCCGGTGCGGTCAGGTTGGCACTGCAGGCCGGGGCAGCAATCGTGCCCGTTGCCATCTGGGGCTCCGAACGGGTCTGGCCTCGCAACTCATCGGTTCCCTACATCATGAACATCGCAGACCCGCCAACGGTGCTGGTTCGGGTCGGGACGCCATTCCACCCCGAGGGTGACGACCTAGAAGCCTCGACCGCTCAGCTGATGGAACGTATCGCCGAGCTGCTCCCGGCCGAGGCCAGACACCGTCACCAGCCGACCGCTGACGAGTTGGCGGCCACGTTCCCGAGGTGATCTGGTCAGTCCGGACGGTGTTTCACCTAGCGCAGACAATTCCGTGGGATCTACAGGAACTAGCCAGAGGCTGCCGAACCCAACCTGTTGTCTGCGCTAGGTGAAACCAGGTGCAGCTGCCGGTCCGGTGCTACGCGCACTACTAAAAGCGCAGAGGCCGACAGTCCAAAGACTGCCGGCCTCCAAAGCTCTATCTATCGAGTTGTCCTAAGCAGACCGTCTTAAACAGCGCCGGCTTCTACCTGGCGGCGGATGACGGCGAGGGCCGAACCGGCCTTGAACCATTCGATCTGGTCATCGGAGAAGGTGTGGTTACCTTCGAAGCTCCAGGTCGATCCGTCGGGCTTGGTGACCGTGACGGTGAGGGTCTTGCCCGGCGCAAGTTCCGCTAGGCCGGAAGTGCCGAGACGATCGTCCTCGCCGATCTTGTCGTAGTCGGCCGGGTCGGCGAAGGTCAGCGGCACGATGCCCTGCTTCTTCAGATTGGTCTCGTGGATTCGGGCAAACGAGCGGGCCAGGATCAACTGACAGCCGCGGAACCGAGGTTCCATTGCCGCGTGCTCCCGGGACGAACCTTCGCCCATGTTCTCATCGCCGATGACCGCGAACGGCTGGGCCTCACCGTGATAGAACTTGGCCAAATCGGGGAAGCTCATACGCTCACCGTTGAGCTGATTCTTGCCCATACCGACGATGCCTTCGTTGAAAGCACTGACCGCTCCCAAGTAGAGGTTGCCGGAGATGTTCTCCAGGTGGCCTCGGTACTTGAGCCACGGCCCAGCCATCGAGATGTGGTCGGTTGTGAACTTGCCCTGCGCCTTGACCAGCACCGGCAGGTTCGTGAAGTCGTTGCCGTCCCAGGCGGTGAACGGCTCGAGCAGCTGCAGCCGGTCGGAGGTGGGGGAGACCACGACCTCGATATTGGAGGAGTCCTCAGGCGGAGCGATGAAGCCGCTTTCGCCTTCGTCGAAGCCCTGCGGCGGCAGCTCGACGCCGACTGGCACGTTAAGGCTGATCTCGGTGCCGTCGGGTGCGGTCAGGGTGTCGGCCAGTGGGTCGAAGTCGACCCGACCGGACAGAGCGAGGGCCATCACGGTTTCTGGCGAGGTGACGAAGGCCAGGGTTGCGCCGTCGCCATCGTTGCGCTTCGGGAAGTTGCGGTTGTAGCTCGTGACGATCGTGTTGGCGGTACCTTCCTTGCCATCGCGATCATCTCGCTTCCACTGGCCGATGCACGGGCCGCACGCGTTGGCCAGGACGATTCCACCGATCGCTTCGAGGTCTTGCAGGAACCCGTCGCGCTCGATCGTGCGCATCGTTGCCTCGGACCCTGGCGTGACCATGAACGGCACACGGGCCTTCAGCCCCTTGGATGCGGCGTCGCGGGCGATCGACGCCGCACGGCTGATGTCCTCGTAGGACGAGTTGGTGCACGAGCCGACGAGCGCCGCCGAGATCTCCTTTGGCCATCCGTTCAGTTCGGCTTCGCTGCCCAGCTTGCTCAGCGGTCGAGCAAGGTCAGGGGTGTGAGGGCCGTTGATCAACGGCTCGAGCGTGGTCAGATCGATCTCGATGACCTGATCGAAGAAGTCTCCCGGGTTTGCGTAGACCTCGTCATCAGCTCGGAGATGGTGGGCAACCGCGCGTGCTGCGTCATCGACTTCTTCTCGGCCGGTCGCCTTGAGGTAACGGCTGGTCGCGTCGTCGTAGGCGAACAGCGATGTGGTGGCACCGATCTCGGCGCCCATGTTGCAGATGGTGGCTTTGCCGGTAGCCGACATGCTCTCGGCGCCAGGACCGAAGTATTCGACGATCGCGCCCGTGCCGCCCTTGACGGTGAGGATCTCGGCGACCTTCAAGATGACATCTTTCGGCGCGGCCCAACCCGTCAGCTCGCCCGTGAGGTGAACGCCGATTGCCTTTGGCCAGCGAACGTTCCACGGGAAGCCGGTCATCACATCGACCGCGTCGGCTCCACCGACACCAACGGCGATCATCCCCAGACCGCCAGCGTTAGGCGTGTGGCTATCGGTTCCCAGCATCATCCCACCGGGAAAGGCATAGTTCTCGAGGACGACTTGGTGAATGATCCCGGAGCCCGGAGCCCAGAACCCGCCGCCGTACTTCGCACTGACGTCCTGCAGGAAGTCGTACACCTCTTTGTTGGTATCCGCGGCCACCGCGAGATCGGTCTTGCCATCCACGCGCGCCTGAATGAGGTGATCGCAGTGTGTCGTCGTCGGGACCGCGGTCTGTGAGAAGCCGGCGGTCATGAACTGCAACCATGCCATTTGTGCCGTTGCATCTTGCATGGCCACACGGTCCGGGCGAAGGTCGGTGTAGCTGACTCCTCGCTCCATGCCTCCGGTGTCGACATCATCGAGATGATTGATCAGGATCTTCTCTGTCAGAGTCAAGGATCGACCCAGGCGAGCCCGTCCCTTTTCGAGACGCTCATCTAGCGTTCCATAGACGGCGTTGATCAGTTCGATGGGGGTGTTGGCATAGACGGCCACAGGTTGTTCCTCAGGAGCTTGGTAAACACGGCGATTCTAGCCGCTTTCGCCGCCGTCCCGGGGCTTGAAGGAACCTGCTCGGGCCGCACGCGGCTGCTCAATTGACCGCGGCGCTCGCCGACCAAACCACTATGGTCCTCCGCCGCACCATTTGGGCTCTCGTCGTGTTGCTCGCGCTGACCGCCTGTTCTGGCGATGAGTTCGGGCGCAGCGAGGCGATCGTTGCGTTGTCTACGACCGGTCTCACCGAAGTCGAGTCGACGTGTGTCGCGGATGCTCTCGCCGCGCTCGGTCAGCTCCGCGCTGCAGATCCTCGGCAGCAACGCGGCGAGCCGCAGCGCGATGCGTTGGTCTCGGCGACCGGTTACTGCGTGGGTCTGGACACTGCCGTGCTCGCAGGTCAGAGCCGATCAGATGAATCGATCGATTTCGCCGACGATGAAGATCCTGAGGGCACACCGTTGGCAGATGTCGGGGCCATTCCCGTTGACGACGACCCGGCCGAGCTTCGACGTCGGGCCATTGCCCAGCTCAAGCTGGCGGGGCGATCTGACGAGAACGCTCGCTGCGTGGTGGACCAACTGATCGCGAGTGAAGCCGACGCCATCTTCGTCGACCCGGCCTTCGGGCTCGGCCTCGATCCGCTCGAAGCCGATGCATTCGCGGCGTGTATTCGACCCGCTTGACGGGTCGAACCCGAAACCTGACGGCCTAACCCTCGATCGGGGCCACGACGGCATCGGGAGAAACCACGAACTTCACGTCGTGTGAGGTCTTCTTCTCGACGCCCGCAGTGTTCGTGTACGTGATGCTCACATTCAGCACGTGCGTGCCAGCCTTGAGCAGATCTGGATCGAACCAGACGCGAGCGACGTCGGTCTCTCCGGCGTGAAGCGTCTGATCGTGATGGAGGCTCGTGAAGGTTTCTTGCGGGTGATACACCTCGAATGGAGACGAGGCGGTGATCTTCATATCCGTCGTGGTCGGCGCAAGGCCCTTGTACGCAAGTTCGACCCAGTTCGCCTCGGGCGTGATTGGTGCGGTCGAAACAGCGGCGTCCTCTGTGAGGATGGCGAAGTCCTCACCCTGGTAGGTCTTGTTCGTGAAACGCAGCCAGCCGCTCGCGGTTTGACGTTTCCCGCTTTCCGTCCAGGAGATCTCGATCAGTGCTCGCTTGGTGCCGCGGACCGCCGCGTCCGTGGTGATCTTCAGCGCGGTGAAGTCGATTTCGTTTTCCGACAGGGTGCTGTCGGTCATGAGGCTGCTGAAGTCCTCACCATTCGGGTATTCGACTGCGAGGCCTCGTGACTTGCGAGTCACGCGGACCTCGACATCGTCGAGCTCGACCGCCGTGGTCCAGCTCAGGTTGATCCACTCGGAGCTACCAGCGAGCCAGTCGATGCGCTCGTTGGTGAGAAGGGTCGGAGTAGCCGAACGCTGGGCCGATGCAGGAGCTGCGAGGCCGACGACGGCGATACAGAGAATGAGAAATGAGGAGAATAGTTTTTGCGCCACACTTGTCGTATCGACCGTTCGGTACCCGAACTTTCTAGGTCATTCGTCACGACATCGTTGCTGGTATGACCAGAGCACGGCATCGCGCACATCTTGCTGCACCAGTTCACCTGCGACGAAGGTTTCGTAGCCGGATGGGTCGATGCCTGCGGCGACGAGCGCCTCCATGCGAGCAACGTCACCATCGTCGAGCGACGCGAAGGTTCGACGTTGCATCTCGCACAACCACGATGCGTGGAACTCGATGAGTTCTTGCTGCGCCGGCGAGAAACTGCCGGATGCTGGTTCGGACACCGATGGTGCTGCTTCAGCGAACGCGATCGACTCCGGTGGATTGCTTCCACATCCGCTCGCCAAGAGTGCGATGCCGCAGAGGGCACACGCGAGCCAACGAGGAGAAAGGTTCCGCACGAACCTCGGATCGGTGAGCCCCGTCACGCCTTGAGCGACGGAGCACAAGACCCCTCAGATTGGGGGGAGGTGCGGGCGAGAGCGAGGACTTCGGTCCCTAGTGGGACAGGGCGAACGCGCTGAGGGTGAACTATGGAACAAGACACCGCCCCGGTCACCGATCGACACGGACTCGAGGTCCTCAGCGCCGACGAGTGTTGGGCGCTGCTCCGAGAGACGCCGATCGGACGAGTTGCATTCGTACACGAAGGTGGCCCGGTTGTCCTCCCTGTGGCCTTCGGCGTGATTCGCCACCAACTGGCGTTTCGCAGCGCTCGTGGCGCCAAACTCGGTGCCGCACGCATGAACCGGCCGGTGGCGTTCGAAGTCGATCGCTGGGACGCCGAGAGCCGATCTGGATGGAGCGTGCTCGTCGAGGGTATGGCCGACACGGTGTACGACCCAGATGAAGAAGCTGAGCTCGAGTCCCTCGACGTCCTTCGCTGGACTCCTCACTCGTTCGAGACCGATTGGGTTCGCATCTTGCCGAACAACATCTCCGGTCGACGAACCTCGGCCCGCTAGGTAGAGCCATTCGCTCAGCGTGGCCAGCTTCGTCGCATGGGTCCTTTGCGCGTCTGACGATCGGCGTCGAGTTCCCAAACGCGACGCCACGTTGCGGTTTGTGGGCCGGTCAGTGAGGGGGTGTCTGCGGCATGGGCCCGCTTTCGTGCCTGCCACCAGTCGGTCATCGCCTCGTCGGCGAGCTCGGCGACGCGCGCCTCGATGCGGACGTTGAACGCGCGGGCATCCTCGCCATCGCCGCAGAACATCGGTTCACCGAATGTCACGGTTGTGCGGCTGGGTGTCGGCGTGCTTTTGCCCTTTCGCAGAATCCGACCGGTGCCTTCGATGTGCACTGGTACGACGGGTGTGTTGGTGCGTTGTGCGATGAAGGCTGCGCCGCCACGAAACGGTTGGCCCCACCCATCGGGGCTTCGTCCACCCTCGGGGAACACGACGAGGGACCAGCCTTCGTCGATGAGGTCGCGAGCAAGGTCGGTCGACGTTCGGCTGAGCTTGGTTCGATCGATGGGAATCGCCCCGATCACCAATGCGGACAACGCGCCCGTGACGCGAGTCCCGAAGAAGTAGTCGGCGGCAGCTCCGACCACGGCGCGATGTCGCCACGGGGACGGGAGTGAGCTCAAGAGCAGCGGAGTGTCGATGTGGCTGTGATGATTGGCTGCGAAGACGGCTGGACCGCTCAGCCCATCGAGTCGTTCTTCACCCCTTCGAGTTGGTTGAGCGAGACCCGCCATGATCGGGCGCACCATGCCATCGATCAACAGTGCACGGGTTCTCCGAGCGGGTTCTGTTCGGGCCCAGTCGGTGGGAAAATCCGTTCCCACCACGCCACGTTTCTCCGGCAGCTCGACCGCTTGGGGGACGGTGGGCGCCGTGTAGGGGAAGGGAAGCGATTGCAGAGGTTTGCGCAATCTGCCAACGAGAGGAACCTCGGTGCCGGCAAGTCGCTGTGCGACCTTGGCTCGAGCGTCGGTGAGCGCACTCACGTCACGTCGGCCATCAGCATCGGCGG
>JBOEHD010000038.1:0-13310 GCA_050633745.1 Acidimicrobiales bacterium | reverse complement strand
GATGTCGTTCTGGATCGTGCCTGCCAGATCTTTGCGGGCCACGCCGCTTTTTTCGCCAACGGCGACGTACATGGCCATGACGATGGCCGCTGGACCGTTGATGGTCATCGACGTCGACACCGAGCCGAGGTCGATGTTGGCGTACAGGTCTTCCATGTCGGCCAGCGTGTCAACAGCAACGCCTGCTCGACCAACCTCACCGGTAGACCACGGGCTGTCGGAGTCGCGGCCCATCAGGGTTGGCATGTCGAAGGCGGTCGAAAGACCGGTGCCGCCGTTGCGAAGAATGTCGAGGAACCGGGCGTTGGTGTCTTCCGCGGTGCCGAAACCGGCGAACATGCGCATGGTCCACAGGCGAGACCGGTACATGCTGGGATACACGCCCCGGGTGTAGGGATACTGGCCGGGATAGGGGCCTTCGCCGTAAACCGGGTCGACCGGAACGCCAGACATGGTCTCGAAAGGCACGTCGCGGAGCTTGGAAGCCTCATAGGCCTCTCGAAACGCCTGATACTGCGGGTCGTCTTCCACCGGGAGGTGTTCCGAGCGCGCGGGAGGTTCGTTACTCGTCGTATCTGATCCCATCTGTTCATGGTATGCAAAACTCGTGTTGTCTACCCCATTCAGATCCCAGGGCCAACCGCAGCTAACATCGGGTTCTGATGAGCGGCGATCTACTTGACGACCCGAACGGCCCGCAGGACGATCTCAAACCTGCCCACGAGCAGGGTGGAGCCGGGGCCGGGGTCCAAAATGAACTGGTTCTCGACGAATTCGACGAGAAGCTGCAGGCCTTCAATGTGCTGCGCAAGAGCGACTCGGAAGCTGCCGATCGCATACTCGATCAGGTCGGCGCCACAGACGACGTCGACCGCCAGATAATCCTCGAGTTGGCGTCGAAACGGCCACTTGGCCACCCCGATCGTTTCCCTGAGGCTCACGCAGGGGCGATGCGGGCGCTTGAAGTTCTGGATCGCAACGGTTCGGGCGGCATCCGGCTCTCTGGCTGGGGCCCGGCGGCGCCGGTTTCTCAGTATTTGGTGCAGCAGGTGGTGCACTTTCTGGTCAAGTCGCACCTGCGCAATGTGATCAACAACCTGTCGAACCTCTATGGCAGGCGGGAGGCATCGGCGCTTGCGAACGACCCTCACCGACCGCTTGTCACCAGGGCTCGCAACCAGACCGATCGGGTGGCCGCAGGCTACAAGGGCAACCCGCTCGGCTTCCCGACCTTCATTCTCGGCGGCGCCTTCCTATCGACGATCATCGGCAGCCTGCAGGGCGTGATCATCAGCGCGGTCGATTCGCTGGTCGGCAAAATCATCCTGGTCATCGGATTGTTCGCCATCATGGTGGCGGCGTCGTGGGCGCTGTTGAAGGGGGCGGCCATCGCCCGCAGGCGCATCAAGCTGACAACAGACCAACCGCTGGAAGCGCTGTATCAGACCATCGGCCGCTGCGGTCGGCCGCCCCAAGACCAGGCCAGGGTGTTCGCTCTGCTGGCGCTGATACTCATGGCCGTCGCCTGGATTGCGGTCCCGGTTGCGCTCGGCCTGTCGGTTCTGACCGGCTAGTAGAGGGTTTTGGTCTGCCGGTCAGCGAGTTCGGCGTCGTAGGTTTCGGCGTCGAAGTAGCCGGGACTGGCGGCCTTGGTCATCTGTCCGGCGGTTGGCACCGTAGCGGGGTCGATGTGGCGTTCGGGGTTCCACAGTTCAGATCGTTTGATGGCCCGGGCGCACTGGAAGTAAACCGAGTCGACGGTGACCACGATCACCGAGCGAGGTTCATTGCCAGCAACTGCGTAGCGGGCGCACAGTTCGGGGTTGTTGCTGAGTATCGCCGTGCCGTTGATGCGGAGACACTCGGTGACTCCCGGCACCAGGAACAGCAGCGCAACCCGACCGTCGGAGACGATGTTGCGCAAACTGTCGAGTCGATTGTTGCCCCGACGATCGGGGATGTGCACCGTCGACGGGTCGACGATCGAGACCGCGGTGCCGGCATCGCCACGAGGCGAGCAGTCCATGCCGTCGAGGCCGATGGTGGCCAGCGCAAAGAACGGCGAGGCCTCTATGAACCGCTGGTACTCAGCATTGACCCGGTCCAGCACTTTCGAAACCGAGTTCGGTACCGGCGGCGTGTCGTACAGCGCCTCCAGTTCGGCGATCGAGTCGATCCTGAATTCTGGACTATCGGCCATCTGCACAGCTCCCCTGGGTTGAAGTTAACTAAACCCTGCGTTCGACAACGTGTCGAGCACTTTGCGTTGGATCGAAGGGTCGAGCGATGAGCGCTCGGCGAACTCGGTGCTGGCGAGCCAGGACTGGACGGTCTCAGGCTCGAGCCCGTACCGCTTTTCGATCAGCTCGGCAGCCTTCGGGTTACTGTGCAACCCCTGGGCCTGAGCGATCACCGCATCGACGACCCGCCCTACCTCGGTGGTTCGGGCCGCGAGCACCTCGGTGCGAACGGCGATAACGAACGACGGCCACGGCGTTTCGAGCACTCCGACGCGGCGAAACTTACCGGCATCGACCAGCGGCTGAGTCATGTGCCGTTCCCACAGGAAGAGGTCGGAATGGGCACCGGCGAACGACTCGACCGCTCCATCTATCCCCCCTACCACCACAAACTGGTCATCGGTCAGTGTCCAACCCTGGGCCTCACCGGTCACGAAGGCCATGAGGTGCGAACCGGAGTTGAAGCGGGAAATAGCGATCCGGGCATCAGCCAGCTCATCGAGCGATTCGAACCTCGAAGCGGCAGGGACGAACGCTCCCCACTGCAGTGGGCTCGCCACATAAACCTGGAGCACGGTGACCGGCGCACCCTTGTCGATCGCCGAGAACATACCTTCGGTCAGAATGCTGACCAGGTCGAGTTCACAACTGTCGAGCTTGGCCAGCATTTGGCCGGTTCCCCCGGGCTGGTCTTCCCAGGTGAGGTTGAGGTCGGCGCACTCCTCCGATGCCATGGCCAGGTGCCACGGCAGGTTGAAATGTTCAGGAACTCCGCCCAGTTTCAACGGCTGCGATGTCATTCATTGAGCTTACGTTCCTCCGCCGACGCTTCGACAGGCTGATACCCCCGGCCAGCCAGACACCTATAGGCCGATAGACCGACAGGCCAACAAACCGACGGGGAGCTACCGTTTGTCCCATGGGAACCCAGATGGGCGATCGTGGCGTTGAAATCGCCTCTGAGATCAAGACGCTCCCCCAGGCTGCCTCGTGGTTCGCTCGCTTCAGCTCGCCTCGGGTCATCGCCACCGGGTTCGGTTTGTCGGCGCTGGCCCGCCTGGCGGTTGCGTTCGGGGCCGGTTCTAGCTCCGCTCTTGGGCTGCGGTGGTGGGATCTGGTCGCCGTCTGCACCGTGGTTGCCCTGGCCCCTTTCTTTGAGTGGTTCATCCATCTCGTGATCTTGCACAGCAGGCCGAGGGCGCTGCGTTCAATCACCGTCGACCCTGGAGCTGGCCACCGAGAGCATCATCGCAACCCGGCCACCATCAACTGGGTGTTGCTCCGCGGGATCGACGCTGCGCTGTTCCAGGTGATCAACGCGTTAGTAGTAGTGGTTGTGGTGGTCGGCCCCATGGCTTTGGCTGGCGTGCCGGTCGGTGCTGAGATGGTTGGCCCGGTATTGAGCGGGGTGGTGGCTGCCGTGGCCGGGCTGGGTCACTACGAATGGTCACACTTTCTGTTTCACACCGCGTACCGGCCCAAGAGCCGGTACTACCGCAGACTCAAATCGAACCATCGCCTACACCATTGGCGAAACGAGCGGTACTGGTTGGGTATCACCAGCAATCTCGGCGACCGGGTGATGCGAACCTACCCGGCGAGCCGTTCTGCGGTTCCGCTCTCGCCGACGGTGAGGTCGGACGAACCGGGGTGAGAAGGTCGATCGGCTAGCCCGATTGCGCGTCTGGTTGCGCGTCTGGTTGCGCGTCTGGTTGATAGTCGGGGTTGTCCCACACGATGAGGCAGGCGTAGCCGTCGACCGTTGGGTCATCTGAGTAACCCTTCAACGCCGCCCGGGGCTCAAAGCCGTTATCGATCTGGAAGGTGAGCGTGGGGTCGTAGAGTTCGCCCGCGGCCACCTTGGTTAGATAGTCGTCGGCCGACATCGAGTGTTTATGCTCGGCGTAGCCGGGGAGCACACCACCGGCGACGATGCCCCGCTTGTTCAACCGTTGCACCACCTGTTTGCGCCGCTGGTACAGCTCATGACCGATGCCTCGGCCTCGATACTCGGGCAGTACGGCGATCGTTGTGCCGTAGTACCAGTCGCCGTTCGGGTCGTGGGAGTCGTAGACCTCGGCCAGTTCGTGATCGAGATGATCAAAGTCGAAGTCGAGCAGGATGCCGAGCCCCATACCGATCGCTCGGTCACCGTCGAACACCACGAAGCCGCCCTCGGGGAAGTCCTCAGCCAGTTTGCGGAGGCTGGTGGCGTCGTAGAGGTCGTCGTTGTTGATCGTGGTGAACACGCCTCGCTCGATCGCTTCGAGCCGCTCGGCCCACTCCGGTTGGATCTGTCGATACCTCAGGTGATCAGCCATGAAGTTTCATTTCATCACAGCTCAGGAATCACAGCTCAGGAATCACAGCTGCGGAATCACAGCTCAACTCAGCTCTGGAACGGGATGTGCTGGAAGTCGTTGTGACTTGGCGGGCCCCATGCAGCCCAGAAGTCGAGCGTCTTTGGCCGCATGACCGCCGCACCGCTGGTCTCGACAAAGTAGGGCTCAACCGGAACCTGGCAGATCGCCTCTGGCTCCCTTGTTAGCTCCATAAGGTCTTCGGGGGTCACGCCATCTCGGTCTAGGAGACGCTTGGCCGTTGCTAACCGCCTGGTCGAGCTCTGGGTCAGTTGTTCGGCCCGGACTCCCTCAACGTGCTTGGCCCCATCATCGACGATGTGGTTGGTGTGGGTGAGGGCCTCCGCTGCCAGCTCGGTGACCGGTCGAGCGGTCGGCATCGCTTCAATGTTGTAGCCCTCGCCGTTTTGATCAAAGACCATGTAGTTATGGCCACCGGCCAGCGCAGCCTGTTCGATTGCCACCAGACCGTCCTTGGCGCTCGATTTGGTGAGTGCATCGCGCACCACCGAGGGCCAGGTGACCCCGATCTGGCCGTCGTTTGCGGTCAGATTGTTGATGCCGACGCACACGCCCTGGTCGTTCATGCCGAGTTGGCCGAGACAACCGGTTGTGGTGAACACCAGCGCTGCTGGACCGTTATCGGGCCGGGTCCGCAGCAGCAGGACGTGGTCGGTTGCGGTGCTGTGCATGTCCCAGGTTTGGGCGAAAAAGCCGGCGCCGTCGGCCCGGTCATCGGGTACGACGACCGCAGTGCAATCGTCCTCCATCACCGTCTCCGGGTGAGGCCCGCCCTTTACCGCCCTGACGGTGTCGACAAAGTCGGTGAAGCCGCCAACCACAACGGCCTCGGCCGGGGTGATGCCAGCGCCGGTGGCGATGCCGACTAGCTCGGCGTAAAGGTCGGACGAATGTTGTTCGTGAGCTGGCAGCAGTGACCCGGCTAGCTCGAGCACTTCGCCTTCGGCCATGGGGCCGCCGCTCCACAGACCTCCGGCCACAAGCGCCACCCGTTCGGCGGTGTAGTGCCGAATCTCCTCGGCATAGGCTCGGCCGTGGGTCACGCCCATCGACTCTGCGGAGCCGGAAACATCAAGAACTCGAATCGGTGGGCGGCGCATGTTGGTACCTTTCGTGCCTGATCGGACGATCAACTCAACTGTGCACGAACTTACTTGGCCACGGCCCACGCCGCTAGACGCCCCACTAGGTAGCTAGTGAAGTGGTCGGCTAGATCGTCCAGGTATCGCTGGTGATACCGACCAGTTGCCATTCGCCGTTTCGCAGTTCGAGAGCCAGCCGCACACTCGACCAGTTGAAGTCCCGCGCCTCTCCCCTACCTCGACGGTGGAACTCCACAATCCGAGCATCGGGAAACGCCTCTGCCAGGTTGTCGATGGTGTTGCCGACGCCGACCCGACGGTCGATTCCAACCACATCGGGCTCCAGCAGTGCCAGCGATCGGCGGTAGTTACTCATGAACCCATCGACCGAATCAACGATCGGTGAGCCGATGCCGTCGTGATATCCCCAGATGCGCATCGTCTCAGCGGCTGCGGCGAGGTCGGCGCTGCTGACGACAACGCGCTCTCCAGCATCGGGATCGACGTAGGCGTCGGGTGAGACTGCCACCCCTTCGGCCGGGACGTAGCCGGCTGGGATACGAGGACCGTCCTCGGAAAGTAATGCCAGCCGGACCTGTTCGGCCGCCTCGTACAGCGACTCGTCCGCCGCCTTAACGGTGTCTACCAACTCGGCGGTTGGGCTAAGGCTGGAGGCCATCGAAAGCACCGAACGGCCCGGCACAGAGTCGATCACAAACTCGTCACCGATCGAGATTCGTTTAAAGGTCTCGGTGACGATGCCACCCGAGTAGGTGAAGGCCACGTCGACCTCTGGGCTCACCCGCTCGGGAACGTACGAGCCGCGCACTTCGGTCACGGTGTACGGGGCGTCGCAGATCCGGGTCGCACAGTACAGTTCGAGAGCCGCAGCGAGGTCGAGGGTATCGTCCTCTGAGAGTTGGGCCCGTGGCGCCACAAAGTCCGAGGGAAGATCTGAATCGGCAAGGGTGAACTCCGCCGCCGCTTCGTCCCACTGCCCGGCGGCCAAGGCGTCGAGCAGTGCTTCGACCCGGTCCTCGGTTTCCCTACCGCCATAGGTCGGGGTTAGTGCGGGGATCTCATCGCTGAGGAACGCTGAATTGACCCAGCCTGAAACATCCGATGTGTCGACCGCGAACCAAACGCCACCATCGTCGGTCCGGTAGCAGTCGGCGACCGCTACCACGCTGCCCTCCGGCAGCGTAAGCAGCACCTCGCCACCTTCGTAGCTGTCTCGCAGGTTGAGCCCACCGTCGGCATCGTCGGCCGGGATGTTGTCGACGGCGTAGAACGTTTGCCGATTGACCTCGTCGATGGCACACATCCCCGGCACGGGCTCGACCGAGGTCTCGCTGCCATCTCCCCCGCCATCGGTACCACCCGTCGTTTCACTCGTTGTTTCACTCGTGGTATCGGTTGTCGGGGTACTACTGGCAACAGCATCTCCGTCTGCGTCGCCATCGTTACCGGCATCGACTGAATCGTCGGTCGACTGGCCGTCGGCGATGATTCCGTTGTCTGCCAGCGAGCCGTCATCGGTGCACGCAGCAGCCAACATGGCCAACGCCAACAGCGCAGCCAACCACATCGGTCGATTCACAGATCCCGAACGTGCCGAAGTCGAAGTTGCGGAACTTGAAGTTAACTGCATGGTGTTAAGACGTCTGCCTCGGTGGTTTGGTTCCAGTTCGGGGCCGATGCCGTCGTTACAGTTTGAGGTCGGCTACTCGCCGCCTTCCAACAGCTCTACATCTATCCGCTGCCAAGCATCGCCGGTCACGTCGAGTCCCTTCGCAGCCAACAGCTCGTGGGCCTTGGCGGTGTACTCCTCGGTCATGGCCGCTTCGTCCGGCTCGGCGGCCAGCACACCCTCGCTGAGCGAGATCGAAATCGTCTGATCCCAAAGGTCGGTTTCAACCAGACCGGCTCCACGAGGCGACGGCCAGATCAAGCCATTGATTTCGTTTAGCTGCCAGGCCTGGTGCGATGCCCCGAGGGTGGTGCCGTTGTTGAGCACAACGTCGACACAGGCGTCGGCATTGTCTCGACACCACGCCCAGCCCTCGATCGACCCGGCTATGAACCGGGCGGTCTGATCCTGATAGTCGGCATCTTCGAGTCGTTCGCCGCTGGCCCAGATGGCGTCCTGCAGCATGGCGGTACCGACGTCGTTCCAGTCGATGATCGAAAGATCTTCCGGCTGATAGAGCTCGCCGGTCGAGGGGTTCACCGTTTCCAGCACCTGGGCGTATTCGTTGTAGATCATGGCCTGGGCGGCGTCGATCTCACCGTTGATCAATGCCAGCATGTCGAAGCTCTGCTGGACCATCTCATAATCTTCGCCCGGTTCTACGCCAACGGCGCGGCTGCCTGCGATCAGTTCGAACTCGTTACCGAAGCCCCAGTTACCAACCTTGCGACCGGCTAGATCCTCCGGGCCATCGATTCCTGCGTCGGCGAACGACACCTGCAGCGTGCCCGACCGCTGGAAGATCTGAGCCACGTTCACGATGTCGACACCCTCGGCCCGAGAAACCAAAGCCCGAGGAACCCAGGAGATGGCGTAATCGACCGCCCCTGAGCCCAGCTGCTGTTGGGGCACGATGTCGACACCGCCCTCGACGATCTCGACGTCGAGGCAGAATCCTTCGTAGAGTCCCTGGTCGACGGCGGCGTAGTAGCCGGCGAACTGCGATTGGGCCACCCACTGCAGCTGCAGCTTCACCTCATCGACCGACTCACATTCGGCTCCCGCTGCCGACTCACCATCGCCAGAACTCGTGTCGGCGTCATCGCTTCCACATGCTGCGGCTAACAGGGCGAACCCGAACAGGGCAGCAATCAGCACCCGTAGTTTCTTGGTCATGGTGGTATCTCTCCCAATTTGTCTGCGAAAGCCGCCGTAGCGCACAAACGCACCGAACCGTGTCCTATTTCTAGCCGTTTTCCTGGGCCCGTGCTCTGCTCCAGGGAACTAAACGTTCGGCGGCAACCACAAGGCCGAAGAGGGCCAAACCCAGCAGACTGGCCATCACGATGGCGGCCCAGGCGTTGTCGTAGCGGGCGAAGCTGGCGTTTTGGGTGATTACCGGCCCCAAGCGGTTCTGCGGTCCACCAAAATACTCGGCCACGATGGCTGCGATGACGCTCAGCGGGGCTGCCAGTCGCAGCGAAGTGAGGAAGAAGGGCATGGCGTTTGGGATCTTGACCCGGCGCAACACCGTCCACTCCGACGCCGCATAGGAACGCATCAGTTCCAGCTGGTTCGGTTCAACCCCGGCAAGGCCCCTGGCGGTATTCAAGAACACGGGAAAGAACACAACTGCCACTACCACCGCCTGGTTGCTGCGGTAGCTGGTTATCCCGAACCAGGCATTGAAGATCGGGGCCAGCGCGATGATCGGTGTTGCGTTGACCGCTATCGCCAGCGGAGTGGCGGCATCGCGCAGCGTTGCGAAGCGAGACAGGATCAGGGCGAGGCCAAGACCGACCACAACTCCGATGGCCAGGCCGCTGACCGCGATAATGCCGGTCTGGAGCAGCGCTTCCCACAGCGTCGACCACTCCGACCGCAAAGCACTCGCTATCGAGGACGGCTTTGGAAGCAGAAACTCCTTGATGCCGAAGACCACTACCGCCAGCTCCCAGAACACCAGGAAGCCAACGCCGACGATCAACGGCGGCCAGAGCCCGTGCAATCGGTCGCTGTTCTTTCTCACTGGCCGCCGACCTGCTCGACGGAGCGCAGGGACTCGCGAACCTCGGTTGTCTTTTCGAAGAACGCCGCCTGCTGGCGGGTTTCCTCACTTCGTGGTCCGAGGTCGACGTCGATGACGTTGTGAATCCGGCCCGGTCGGGGCGACAACACAACCACCCGGTCGGAAAGGTAGACCGCTTCGGAGATCGAGTGGGTGACGAAGACAACCGTTGTGCCCAGCTCCCGGTAGATCCGTAGCAGCTCGGTCTGCATGTATTCCCTGGTCATCTCATCGAGCGCGCCGAACGGCTCGTCCATCAGCAGCAGTCGCGGTTCAAACGACAACGCCCTGGCGATAGCCACCCGCTGCTGCATGCCACCGGAGAGCTGCCACGGGTAGTGATCACCAAACTCCGATAGGCGGACCAATTCGAGCATCTCAGCCGAGCGTTTGACCCGATCGGCTTTCGACCAGCCGACGATCTCGAGCGGTAACTCGATATTGGCTGCCACCTTGCGCCACTCGAACAGGCCTGCGCTTTGAAAGGCCATCCCGTAAGCCCGGGCTAGCCGAGCCTCTTCGGCCGATTGGCCGAACACCGACACCGACCCTGCCGTCGGCGAAAGCAGATCGCCAATAACTCGCAGCAACGTGGACTTGCCGCAGCCGGACGGACCGATCAGCGAGACAAACTCTCTGTCCGCGATCTCCAAGTCGATGCCCTGAAGGGCCCGCACTTCGTTGTCGGTGCCGGGATTGAAAACCATGTCGACAACGTCTGCCGATACCGCCACCGGCGCCGCCGACCCCTCGCCTACCGCGTTCATGAACGTTCCCCATCTGTTGCATTTACGGTGCCGCGCATAACCACTCGTTCGGCCAGGGTGACCAGCGCAAAGACCGTCAACCCGAGCAACGCGGCCCCTATTACTCCGGCGTAGAGCTTGCTTGGCCCTGTGCTGTACCGGGAAGCGAACTCCAGGATGACCCGTCCAAGGCCTCCCCGGACACCGGCGGAGATTTCGCCGACGATGGCCCCGACCACGCTGAGGGTGGCCGCCAGCTTAAAAGCGGGGAACAGATATGGCCGAGCGGCGGGAAAGCGCACCTTGAACAACACTTCGCGGCGACTGGCGGCGTAGGACCGGAGCAGCTCGATGTCGCTCGGATCGGGCGACTGCAGGCCCTTCAGCGCGTTCACCGCTACCGGGAAGAACGTCAGATAGGTGGCGATGAGCGAAACAGAAAGCGAGTCGCTGAGAAAAGTGGTTCGACCCCAGGTTACGACGATGGGGGCTAGGGCGATCAGGGGAACGGTCTGGGAAATATTGATCCATGGCAGCAGACCCCGCTCGGCAAATCGCCATCGCAACATCGCAACCGCCAGCGCCAAACCGATCATCGTGCCAAGGAAGAAGCCGATGGCCGCCTTCCAGAGCGTAGAGAACGCCGCCTTGATGAGGAAGACCGCCAAGACTTCGTCGCGGCCTCGCTGGACCGGCTGCCAAAGCGTCGACCAGATGTCGCCGGCGTGAGGCATCGTCAGGTCGTCGGTTTTCACCGGCAGTCCCCAACTGGTACCCGGCCACTGATCGCCGGTCTGGCCGCCCAGCCACTTGTAGCCCTCCCATGTAGCGATCACCACAACCAGGCCGACAACAACCGACAGCGTCCGGCGCAGCAGCGCGCCGCTGCGTTCGGTCGAACTCATCATTCCGATACCGCCCCGCCTAAAGTCATCGGGCGCACTTAAGCCAACGCAGGGATGATCTTCTGCCCGTAGGCGTTGAGCGTGGCGTCTTTGTCATCGTGCATAAGGTAGATGGCGAACTGGTCGACGCCCAGCGCTTTGAGCTCTCGAAGCCGCTCGATGTGTGCCTCCGGTGGGCCGAGGATGCAGAATCGATCGATGATCTCGTCCGGCACGAAGTCGGTGTGGGTGTTGCCCGCCTTGCCATGCTCGGAGTAGTCGTAGCCTTCTCGCTCCTTGATGTAGTCGGTAAGCGCCTGGGGAATCATGTCCGACTGCGAGCCATACCGATCGACCAGATCGGCGACGTGGTTGCCGACCATGCCACCAAACCATCGCACCTGATCGCGCTGATGGGCGATGTTGTCGCCAACATAGGCCGGGGCGGCGACGCAGATGTGCAGATCGTCAGGGTTGCGACCGGCATCAGCTGCGGCCTCGCGGACCGCTCCGATGGTCCACTCGGCTAGCTGCGGGTCGGCCAGCTGCAAGATGAAACCGTCGGTTTCGCTACCGGTGAGATGCAGAGCCTTTGGGCCGTAGGCGGCCATGAGCATCGGCAACTTCGAGCCCTTTGACCACGGGATCTGCTGCTGGGTGCCGTTGTAGGTCACCTCTTCGCCCTCGGCCATGCCCTTGATGACCTTCATCGCTTCCGACAGCGTCGAAAGCTTCGATGGGGTGTGGCCAAGGACCCGCATCGCCGAGTCGCCTCGCCCGATCCCGCAGATCGTGCGATTGCCGAACATGTCGTTCAGCGTGGCGAACAGCGATGCGGTGACCGTCCAGTTCCGGGTGCCGGGGTTGGTGACCATCGGCCCGACGATCATGTTGTTGGTCGCCGACAGCATCTGGCTGAAGATCACATACGGCTCTTGCCACAGCACGTGGCTATCGAACGTCCAGCCGTACTTGAAACCGAGGGTCTCGGCCTGGCGGGCCAGTTCGACTACCCGCCACGCGGGTGGATCAGTTTGTAGAACAACGCCGAAATCCATCAGTGCCTCTGCTCTCTGTCTATCGAACTGCCTGTTCCAACTGCCACTTCAACTGTGAACTGGGGAATCGAACTGTGAAATCGAACTGGCAACTTCAGCTTGCTATCTCGTACCTGATCAATCGTTGGTTGGGAAGCCGAGGTCGACTGAACTGGTCGCCGGGTCGGGCCAACGCTCGGTGATGACCTTGGCCTTGGTGAAGAACCGCACACCCTCGGGGCCGTACATCGTGGTGTCGCCGAACAGTGAATCTTTCCAACCACCGAACGAGTGGTAGGCCACCGGCACGGGGATGGGCACGTTGATGCCGACCATGCCTGCATCGGCGTCGAGTTGGAAGCGGCGGGCTGCGCCACCGTCGCGGGTGAAGATGGCTGCGCCATTACCCCACTGGTTCTCCTTGATCAGGTCGACCGCTTCGTTGTAGGTCTCGGTTCGTACCACCGAAAGCACCGGGCCGAAGATCTCATCTTTGTAGACACTCATGTCGGTGGTCACGTTGTCGAGCAAGCTGGCACCGAGGAAGTAGCCGTCATTGTCGAACTTGTTATCGCGACCATCGACCACAACCTTGGCCCCTGCATCGGAACCCTGCTGGATGTAGTCGGCAACCCGCTCCTGGGCATCCTTGGTGATCAGTGGCCCCATCTCCGACTCAGGCTGATCGCCGGGGCCGATAACCAGCTTGTCGATCCGCTGCTGCACGGCGTCGACCAACTTATCGGCCACATCGCCAACCGCGACGGCGACTGAGATGGCCATGCACCGCTCGCCAGCAGACCCGTAGGCCGCAGACACTGCGGCGTCGGCCGCGAGGTCGATGTCGGCATCGGGCAACACGATCATGTGGTTCTTGGCGCCAGCCAGTGCCTGGACCCGCTTGCCATGTTCGTTGGCCGTGGTGAACACGTGCTTGGCGATTGGGGTCGAGCCGACGAAGCTGACCGCGGCGATGTCGGGATGGGTTAGGAGCCGGTTGACCGCGTCCTTGTCGCCGTTAATGACGTTCAGCACGCCGGGGGGAAAGCCAGCTTCCTGAGCTAGCTCGGCGATGAACATCGGCGCCGATGGGTCACGTTCCGATGGCTTGAGCACAAACGTATTGCCGGTGGCGATGGCGTTTGGGATCATCCACAGCGGAACCATGGCCGGGAAGTTGAA
>JBOEHD010000037.1:0-8017 GCA_050633745.1 Acidimicrobiales bacterium | reverse complement strand
AGCCCCCTTCGCTGGGAGCCGAGATTAGGACCTTAATCAGGACTAAACAAGGGGTTGACTAGCTGCGTTCGCGATAGTCTTTCGCTCCGCCTTCTTCAGGTTCGATCTCTAGAACCAGACGATCGATGCCCACAACCCTTACGTTCCCGCCCTTTTCGACTGGAGTGGCACGGTTGGTGATCGCTCGCCACGCAACGTCACGAATCTCGACGGTTCCTTCGGGATCGATATTTGTGATGGCTGCACCCACTTCACCGATCATCCACTTGCGACCGATGGTCGGCGTTGAGAATCGTGTCCGGACAATCGACGGCATTCCGGTGTATGCGTAGAGCAGCGCAGCGATGATGCCCACCCCGAGGGTCACCCTCGACATGGAGACGCCGTCGTAGAGGAACCAGGAGCCGATCACAAAACAACTCAGCCCGAGAATGGTGTATATCCGAGGCACATTGGTCTGGATATCCACCGCCAACAGCACCATCGCTCCCAACAGCAGGGCAATGGCCCACCAGCGGGTCGGCAGTTCGGCCAAACCGTATGACCCGAGGGCCAAGAAGACCGCGCCGAGCACGCCGGCAACGCCGACGCCTGCGGTGAACAGCTCGAACACCAGCAGAGCGAGCCCCATGGTGAAGAACAGGTAGGCCACCTCGGGGCTGGCAACGGTGTGGAACAGCTGCGAGGTCAGGCTGAGGCCAGAGATCTGGGCTCGGGTCTGGGGCAGTGTTTCCAGCTGACCCTCTTCATTGGTGCATTGCAGCACCTCGAACCCGTCGAGGCTGGTGGCGAATGAGCCAATGTTGACAATGTTCTGCAGTGGGCCGAGGGAGATTCCGGCCTGAATGGCTTCATCTGCGGTCAGCACATCGTCTTCGACCCGCGCCGCTAGATCGCCGAAGGGATCGCCCCATTCCGCCGGCAATCGACGAGGGCCGATTTCACCGATGGTCGAGTTAGGGGTGACACCGATCAGGTCGGCAACGACCGCTAGTTCGGCGGTGCCACCACGGGCCGTCGAGCCGGTCTGACCGACCCAGAAGGCGATCTGCAGGGGTGATTCGCGCAGTCGCGTTGCCAGCTCAAGGTAATCGTCGTCATCCAGGATCGAGCCGTGGCTGTTGACCCAGAGGATCACCGCCAGCACCTCGGCGGTCGAGTCGCCGCTCGACAAACCGGCCTCGGCCTTGTCGAGTTCGGTCAGCACGTAGTCCATGACCACCGGGTCGATCAGGCCTGCGACCTTCAGAATGCGGACCTCGTTGTTGGCCGCCGGAACGTCATCACGGTTCGCTGGGCAGCTGGTCAACTCTTGCGTGTCGCTGGTCTGGGCTGCCGATGGAGACGCGGCAAGGCCGCTGACGGCCAAGACGGCAACGACCGAGCCGATGCAGGCCATGAGCAGGCTTCGGACCGTCGGTCTTGTGGATCGCCGCCCGGCGCCACCGCGGACGTCCTGTACCGCGAACGGTCGCAGTAAGGTTCGTAGCAGTGACATCCGTTGTAGAGACAGCTGAGTTCTTTGCCGCATGCAATGTCCTCATCGTGGCCGGTAAGGGCGGAGTAGGGAAGACCACGGTAGGGGCATCTCTGGGCATCGCGGCGGCTCGGAGCGGATCTGATGTACTACTGGTTGAGCTGGAAGGACACAGCAATCTCGGCGCCCTGCTCGGCCAAAGCCAGTTGGCATACGACGAGGTGGTCATCGAGCTGCCGGACGACCCGTCCGGACGGCTACGAGCCCGCCAGATTCGGCCCGATGACGCCCTGACCGACTACCTCGATCGAGCGGGGCTTGGTCCGATTTCGGGCCGTCTCGGCCGCTCGGGAGCGATGGAAGTGGTGGTGACCGCGGCCCCGGGCATCAGGGATCTGCTCACCCTGGGCAAGATCCGGCAGTTGGAGCAGGCAGGCGACGCCGATCTGATCATTGTCGACGCCCCGGCCGCAGGCCACGCCCTTACCTTTCTCACCGCAGCCGCCGGGCTGGCAGCATCGACCGCATCCGGACCGATTCGGGAACAGGCCGACCTGGTGTTGGAGATGTTCGCCGACGACAAACGTTGCCAGGTCATGCTGGTGACGCTGCCCGAGGAAACCCCGGTGACTGAAACGATCGAGACCGCCTTCGCCCTCGAAGAGGATGTGGGTATCAAACTCGGCCCGGTAGTGGTCAACGGCGTTTGGCCTGCGGTCGAGGGATTGGCCGAGGCCTTGGCCGCGCACGGCGGCTCTGAGGGTGCCAGCGGTTCTGAGGGTGCAGGCGGTTCTGGTTCTGGCAGATCGCACGGTTCTGACGGCTCGAAGCTTGAGCCTGCGCTGCAGGCTGCCACGTACCGAATGGCCCGCATCGAAGATCAGCAGACCGAGGTCGCCAGACTGGCCGATGAGCTGCCGCTCGATCAGATCCACTTGCCGTTTCTGTTTCGGACCGAGCTGAGCATGATGGAAATCGATCGCCTGGCTGAGTCGCTGACCGAGCGACTGACGGGTGCTAGCTCATGAGCCTGGTCGAACATCTCGCCGACAAACGGGTGACCCTCTGCTTGGGGTCCGGAGGCGTCGGCAAGACGACCGGAGCGGCAGCGCTGGCTATCGCCATGGCGGCCCAGGGTTCACGGGTGGTTGTGTTGACGATCGACCCCGCCAGGCGGCTAGCCGATGCGCTCGGCCAGGGAGGCTCACTCGGCACCGAGCCGTTGCGGGTGAAGCTGCCAAAGTCGATCAAGGGTCGCGGCCAGGTGTGGGCCGCCATGCTCGATCCCGAGGAGACCTTCGAACAGATAATCCGGTCCGAAGCCACAGACGAGGACCAGGCCGAGCGGATTCTCAACAATCGCCTGTTCAAGAACCTGGTGACGTCGCTGTCCGGCACCAACGAGTACATGGCGGCCGAGCGGCTTCATCAGCTGCATCACGATCCCCGCTTCGATCAGGTCATCATCGATACGCCGCCGTCGCGCCACGCTTTCGACTTTCTCGACAGTCCTGGCCGCATGACCCGGTTCATCGATCACCGGCTCTACCGCTCGGTGTTTGCCTCCAAACCGCGTCTGCTGAGACCCCTGAATGCGGGCTCCCAGATCATCATGCGACTGCTAGCCAAGCTTGTCGGCAGCAGTCTGGTCGACGATGTCGTGGCGTTTTTCTCCGACTTTGAGGGCCTCGACAGCGGCTTTCGACGCCGAGCCGACGAAATCGAAGGGTTGTTGACCGGGCCCGAAGCCGGTTATCTGCTTGTCACCGCGCCGCGTCTTGATCGCCTCAGGGAAGCCCGGTGGATTCTCGACAACCTGAGCCGACGTGAGCGGCAACTCGACGCGATCGTGGTTAATCGAATGATGCCGATCGATATCGAGGCTGCAGAGTCGGCGATCGCCGCTCTCGAAGATCGGTTGGAAGACCCGTCAGAAGCCGACGAGAGTCTTCAAAACGAGAGCCTGCGGCAAAATTTGTCGGAGTTGACATCGATGGCCGAGCAGGAGACGCAACTGATCGCCGGACTGCGAGCCGAAGCTGCTGAACAGCTGGGTCAGGCCGAAAATACGATCGTTGTTACAGAGTTAGCTGAACAGCAACAACCGGTCAGCGACATCCAAGGCCTTGCAGGCCTGGCCGAACTACTGAACCTCTAGGGCTCTAGCTTTCGGACTCTGAACGATCTTCCTGGAGGGCCTCTTCGGCCTCTTCTAGGGACTCGGTAACCGGCACAATCCGGTCGAAACCGGTGGTGTGGAGCAGCCGGGTGAGGGCAGGACGGGTGCAGGCAACAGCGACCGCGCCGTCGGCCTCGCGAGCACGGCGAATGCCCCCAATTAGTGCTCCCAGACCGGCCGAGTCCATAAATGGAACCTCGGAAAGATCGATGAGCAAATGGCTGTGGCCAGCCAGCTTCGACAAAGACTCTCGGAAGGCTCCAACGGTGTAAGCGTCTAGCTCACCGGAGGGCCTACAGAGGGTGTAAGCGTCAGACTCTTCTACATGAATTTCGAGCATCGGGATGATTTCTCCCTTTCCGTCGGCGAGAACCGACAGTTCACGATGGTAGCGCCGATTGACACTAAGCCAGCTTTCAGGTCCGGCCTAAGCCGTAACTTTGTAGCATTCCAGTTGTGACCGTCGTCCTTCTTGCCTCAGATTCAGACCACGTCTTCGCCGAGGTGGATGCCACCTTAGCCAGTGACGATTGCGAAGTCCTTCGCGTCCGCAAAGGAGCCGATGTTTTACCGGTGATCGAAGCCAAAGACCCCGACCTGGTAATCCTCGACCTGCAGATCGGCAGCATGGGCGGCATCGCAACCTGCATCGCTATCCGCCAGGAGGAAGGGGCGTTGCGGTTGGAAGAGCGAGCCGTGGCGTTGCTCCTCGACCGGGAAGCCGACGTTTTCTTGGCTGGTGAGGCCGGGGCTGATGGTTGGATGGTCAAGCCGCTTGATTCCCTTCGCCTCAGAAACATGGCCAAAAAACTGCTTGCCGGTGAAGACTATTTCGAGGGTGTGTCACCGGTCGGCGCCGCTAGAATCGAAGATCGATAACGCCACTGGTGTTAACGGGTTGTGGCGCAGGTTGGTAGCGCGCCTCGTTCGGGACGAGGAGGTCGGGAGTTCAAATCTCCCCAACCCGACCAAATAGATGCACTAGCTGATGTCCCCGGCGACGTTCCCAGCCAAGTCTCCAGCTAAGTCCCTAGCTACGTCATAGACAATGCGGATGGCCCCCTTGGCAAACGGGACGGCTTCCAGCACTCGCATCTGAGCGGCGAATGGTTGGGCGTACAGCGGGATGCCCTCGCCGATGGCCTCCGGCACGATGACGACGTCGAGGGTGTCGACCACGCCGCCGAGCAGTGCCTCGGTGACGACTTTGCCTCCGCCGAAGACCCAGATCCGGCCACCACGGCCTGCGGCGATCTCGGCCGAGAACTCGGTGATGGCCTCGGCTGTCGGAGCGGCTTTGAATCTGACGTCGGCCCCTTCAGGAATCGGTAGGTCGGTTGCCGAGGTAAGCACCAGGGTGGGGAGGTCACCCCAGGTCCAGCCCCAGCCGACCGTCTGCTCGTAGCTGGCGCGACCCATGACTAGTGCTCCGATTCGGGCCGACCAGGCGCCGAAGTCGAAGTCGTCGATCGGGTGGTTCTCGAGGTAGTCGACCTCACCGTCCGGGCGGCAGACGTAGCCGTCGAGGGTTAGTGCCAAGCTGGCGACAACATCGTCGTTCCGCTCGGCCTCGGGCCGCAGTTCCGGTGGGTCTGTTGTGTTCATCGCCTAAGAATATGCGGTCAGGCGACGATCAGGCTGGCGATGGCGTCTTCCAGTGTCGTAGAGACCCGTAGGGCCTCCCAGGCGGCGATTTCGGTGTCATCCGGGCGTTCTAGCCCGAGGGCTCGGTGGATCACTGTGAGCTCGCTACGGGCCTTGGCCACCTGGAGCATCTCGGCGCTCTCGGTGAAGTAGACCACGATCGTTCCCCTGGTGACTTCGCCATCGTCCAGCATCTCCAGCCAGTAGGCCTTGCCCTCTTCGTCTGACGGCCTGCCGAGCACGTCGGCATAGATCTGGTCGAGGAAGGTTGAGAAGTCGACCGAGCCGTATCGGTTGGTGAATTCGCTGGACTCGGCGAACCATTCGGCGATTTCTTCCAGCCGACGTCCGTCGGCTCTGGCGTCGATCCAATGTTGCCAGCCATCCGCGTCCGGCAGACGCAGGAAGAAGGCTAGGTAGAGGCGGTCGACCATGGCCGCTGATGGGTTCGATTCGGCGATTTCGGCGAGCGCAGCCTGCAAGCCGCCGCGAGAGACCGCGGCCCGTACCGAGTTCTTTTCCCCGGAGGCGGCGGATCGACCTTCGAGGCGACGGTAGATTTCGTCGGCCGCGACCTCGGCGTTCAGAAAGGGCCCTACCCGTTCCTGTTCGACGCCGACACCATCGAGCGCTGCGTCGACATATGGCGTTGGATTAACCGGGGTCACGCTGTCGGTGCCAGCGGGGGCGTAGACCTCGAAGTGCAGGTGCGGAGCGGTCCATTCGGCGTTGCCACTGTCGCCCAGGTAGCCGATGACCTCGCCTGCGCTCACCGCGGTGCCTCTGCTGATTCGGGTGCCGTCGAGTGCGTTGCACAGCTTTTCGGACAGCGCCTGCAGGCAGGTCGCGGCGCCGTCGTCGGTTCCGGGGGTGTCGTTGTTGAGATGGATGTACTGATACTCCCAGCCAGCGGAGTCTCGCAGTCTGACGATGGTGCCGCGCGAGTTATCGAACCGGCCCCAGGTCACGACGCTGTCGTTGGCCGCCACGAGGGGGATCATCTTTGGGCCCATCATGTCGACGCCGATGTGGCTTCGTCCGCCGCTGCGTGGCGCGCCCCACGTATCGCTCCAGCGGACCTCGTCCACGTAGTCGGGGTGGATGGGGAGGGTGATGCTGTATGAGACAGCTCCGGCCTCGGTCTGAGGGACCGCGACGGTGAGCGACGTGCTGAGGGTCAGCAGAACGACGAAGCTGAGCGCTGCCTTTACCAGCAGGCTGTTCCTTGTCGCTGAAGGGGTAAGAAACGATAAGGGCATAAAGGAGTCGATCGGCCCAGGCCCAGGGAACCTTGATGGACAATCTAATTAAGATATGGCCAGGGCTAATGAAGATATGGCGGCGGTTTCCGGCGCGATCACCTCGCCCGGACCAAGAGCGAAGATAGTCCGAACTATTCCCCTGGTCGGTGGATGGGGCGAAAGGCCCATACCGCCGACGCGGTTACGCCCGATGCGTCATGGGAGCAGAATGTTCCCTAGCATCTGTTCCTCAGCAAGCTTTGGAATGAGCAGGTGATCAGGGAAATGGTTATCGGAGAAGCGCTCTCGCTGGTTCGCCGAGAAGGTGGGGATCGCCTTCGTAGGGCCCTTGCTGGTGACGAGCGACTGAAGCCTGAAGAGCTTGCGAACAAGGATGACCAGGGCCTGTTCGGGCCGGCCAGTGTGGCATGGCGGGTTCATGGTGACTCGGCGATGCTGATCGGTGGACTGCGGGCGTTGATGCTGCAGACGCTGCATCCTTTGGCCATGGCCGGCGTGTCGGATCATTCCGATTATCGATCGGACCCTTGGGGTCGCCTGCACCGGACCGGTCGTTTTATCGGCGCTACGACCTATGGCAGCACCGAAGTTGCCGAGCAGTTGATCGCCAGGGTGAAGGCGGTGCATAACCGGGTTGAGGGGACTGCCCCCGATGGTCGCCCCTACTCGGCCAACGACCCTCATCTGCTTCTCTGGGTGCATATCACCGAGGTCGATAGTTTCCTGGCGGCCTACAACCGGTATGGCTCAGGCAAGCTGACCGACGCCGAGCAGGATCGTTACGTCGCCGAGATGGCGACGACCGCGGAGCGGCTTGGAGCGGAGAACGTTCCTCGCACGAAAGCCGAGCTGCGAGCAACGTTGCGTGAGTTTCAGTCCGAGTGTTCTTTCGATGACCAGGCTCAGGAGTGTGTGCGGTTCCTGTTGCTGCCCCCTGTGCCACTGGCTGCTCGTGGGGCTTACGGTTTGATCAGCGCAGCTTCGATCGGTCTGCTGCCGTCGTGGGCTCAGCACATGCTGCGTCTACCGGTGCCGCCGGGCGTCGACCCGTTGGCGATACGCCCGGCCGCGACGGTTTTGATGAGGACGATCGGCTGGTTGATGAGCGAGGCCAGAAGCGAAGATCTAGCCGACCGCATGCTGGTCGACTAGAACCGGACCGTCAGCAACTCCAGAGCCATGTCAGTGTGGCCCATGGTGGTCGCAGGGGGTGTTCGTTGTACCGGCATCCGTTTACTTTGCGGTGCTCTGGGGTTGATGGAGTCGGAGGCGGTTGGTCACCGGATAGCGCGGCGTCGATCCATGCCTGGCAACGGGCCGCGAACAACCCGATACGCCTTGATGTCGCGGTTGGCACCCGTCCGTAGGAGTAGACCCCTCGCGACAGTCGCTTCACCCGGCCGCGTGCCAGTTCCCACCGCAGCGAGTCAGAGATCACCTTCGACGCCCGACCAT
>JBOEHD010000036.1:0-15794 GCA_050633745.1 Acidimicrobiales bacterium | reverse complement strand
GTCAGCCCGTTGCCGTCGAGGTAGAGGGTTTGGAGGTTGGTGAGTCGGCCGATTTCGGGTGGGAGCGAGGTTTCACCCTGGAAGGCCAGAGACAAGATCTCCGCATCGTGATCGAGCGCCGCTTGAATCTGGTCGAGTACACGTTCAACTGTCACGGCTGGCAACCTTCCGATGCCTCGCTAAGGCACGTTTGAGGCACGAACAGTCGGCTACCGCTTGCCCCGCAGCGGCACAACGTCTGAATCTCCGCTAGTGGAGGGTCAATTCAGATGGAGCGGGTACGGGGAATCGAACCCCGGTATTCAGCTTGGGAAGCTGATGTTCTACCATTGAACTACACCCGCAAGGTGTGTTTTCCCTGGCAGGAGCTTAGCACGAGCGTCTGAGATGCGGCCATGCGTCCGACGCGACCGATGAGATGGCCCGTTCCGCTCCGGCATGGCGGCCTTCGGAGTTCTGCAGGGGATCTACAGATCGTCTTCAAGGATCAGGTCTGGGCTTGGCTCAGGATTGTCTTCGAGGCTCAACACCGAGCCCGCAACGAACAGGAGACAAGACAATGCCTAAGAAAATGAAGCAGAAGCGTGCCGTAGTGATCGCATCGATCGTTCTGGGTGGTCTGGCCTTGACCACCGGTATTGCCAACCCGGCGAGCGCTCGGCCGAAGTCCGAATGGCAGCAGGTTTGCGAGCTTGGCGGCGGGACCTACTACAACACCGCTTGGGGCGAACTCTGCGTCGTCAATGGTGACTACATCTGGTGGGGTGATTGATTGTATGAACCCCGCCGATCCACCGCCGTCGGCTTGCCCCTTCGCCGTCGGCGGTGGACAACGGCGCGCCTGGCATGGGCCATGTGACTCATCCTCGAAGGTCCGCCTGGCGGAACTGTTCCATTGCGGGCCTACGAACCGTTGAACTTACAAATAATCAACCGCTGCTTGCGCCTACACCCTCTATCGTTTAGCTGGTGCGCTGGAGGCCATACCCAGTAACTCTTTTCGATTGTGACTCGACGCTCTCGGCGGTCGAGGGCATTGACGAACTGACAACCGACCCCGAGAGTCAACAGCAGGTGGCCGCCCTCACCGAGTCTGCGATGGATGGCAAAACGCCTCTCGAAGATGTCTACGGCGAGCGGCTCTCGCTGCTGAAGCCAACCCAGGGTGCCATGCGTGGCGTGAAGAGTAAGTACAAGGCCGGCGCCATGC
Source organism: Acidimicrobiales bacterium (assembly GCA_050633745.1). Taxonomy (GTDB): domain Bacteria; phylum Actinomycetota; class Acidimicrobiia; order Acidimicrobiales; family SZUA-35; genus JAHELU01. Next base: position 14,584 of record JBOEHD010000036.1, on the reverse strand, counting down.
CTCATGCCCAGGCGATGATCGCGGCCCTGAATGACACCGACACCGAAACCTGGATCATCAGCGGCGGCCTACTCGAACCGGTGGCCGAGTTCGCCACCTGGCTCGGCGTGCACCCCGACCGGGTCCGCGCTGTGTCCACCGAGTTTGACCCTCTCACCGGCAACTGGTGGCAAGGTGACGGTGACCCTAACTATGCCGACCATGACGGCGGCCACCTGACTACAACCACCGGCAAGGCCGACGTCATCCGGAGCTGTGTTTCGCATTCCGGTCGTCGCATGCTGGTTGGTGACGGTGTCAGCGACCTGGCAGCCTCCAGCGAGGTTGATCTTTTTGTGGCCTATGCCGGAGTTGTCTCCAGGCCAGCAGTGGTTTCCGTCGCCCCGGTAGTGGTTACGTCGGAATCGCTCGCTCCGGTCTTGGCCCTGAGCCTCGGCCCGACGCGGGTCAAAGAGCTAGTTGGCGGTGTCCACGACGATGTGGCCAGAAGCTGTCTGTCAGCCATCGAAGATGGGGCCCTGACATTCAACGACGCCAAGCTGCAGCAGCGATTCGCCGCAGCCTGACATACCGGGCTCACACATGAGCCCCATCCCCCCGAATAAGTATCGATAACAAGGAAAACTCTTAGCGATGTTCAAAGTGCTGATTTCCGACAAGCTGGGCGACGACGGCGTAGCCGTCCTCAACGATGCCGAGGACGTCTCGGTCGACGTTCGCACCGGACTCTCCGAGCAGGAGCTGATCGACACGATCGGCGACTACGACGCATTGGTCATTCGATCCGGAACCCAGGTCACCGGTCCGATCCTTCAGGCTGGTAGCGGCAAGCTGAAAGTTGTCGGTCGTGCCGGCGTCGGCATCGACAACGTCGATGTCGACGAGGCCACCCGCCAGGGCGTGATCGTGATGAACACCCCTGACGCCAACACCACCGCCACCGCCGAACATACCTTCGCCCTGCTCATGGCCGCAGCCCGCAACATCGTGCCTGCCCACGTCTCGATGGCCGCCGGAACCTGGGAACGTTCCTCGTTCACCGGAACCGAACTTAAGGGCAAGACTCTCGGCGTCGTCGGCTTCGGTCGCGTCGGTCGAGCCGTCGCCGTTCGAGCTCAGGCCTTCGAAATGACGGTCATCGCCTACGATCCGTTCGTCAGCGAGCGGGTCGGCCGAGACAGTAAGGTCGAGCTACTCGACCTGGAAGAGTTGCTCGCCGCTTCCGACTTCGTAACCCTCCACACCGCTCTGTCCGAAGAAACGCAGGACTTGATCAACGCCGAACGACTCGAGTTGATGAAGCCGGGAGCGGTTCTGATCAACTGCGCCCGCGGCGGCTTGGTCGACCCGGCCGCCGTCGCCGCGGCACTCGACGCCGAGAAGCTCGCCATGGCTGCAATCGACGTCTACGCGGTCGAGCCACCAGAAGCCGACCACCCTCTCGTCGGTCACCCCAAGGTGATCCACACGCCGCACCTCGGTGCTTCCACAAAAGAGGCCCAGAAGAGCGTGGCCATCGAGATCGCCGACCAGGTGCTGATGGCCCTACGGGGCGACAAGATCGCGAACAGCGTGAACCTGGCGTTCGCCCCCGGCCTCGACTTCGCCCGCATCAACCCGTTCATCAGCCTGGCAGCCAAGATCGGCCGGCTACAGAACGCCATGGCCGACGGTCCGATCGAACAGGTCGAGCTAGAGCTCTACGCCGACGATGCAGAAGATCTCATGCGTCCGGTCGCCGCGGGCCTACTCAAAGGCATCCTCGATGCTTCGATGCCCGACTCGGTCAACTTCGTCAACGCCCCCGTCCTAGCCCGAGACAACGGGCTGAAGATCTCCCGCTCGGTCGGCCTCGGAACCGGCGACTACCGCAACCAGATCACCTGCCGGGTCAGCTGGGGCGACGGTGAACGCACTGTTTCCGGCGTGGTCTTCTCCGATGATCACCCCCGAATCGTGCAGGTCTCCAACTACCGGCTCGAAGCCGATCCAACCGGCACCGTGCTGCTGATGCTGAACGACGACGTTCCCGGCGTGATCGGCGAAGTCGGCGGGGTGCTCGGCGACTTCGGCATCAACATCGCCGAATGGCGGCTCGGACGTAACGCCGACCGTACTCAGGCGCTGTCGTTCATCAACCTCGATTCGCATCCGGAAGAAGCGGTACTCGATCGCCTCTCCGGGCTCGAAGCGGTCGTTAAAGCAGTAGTTGTCGCACTGTAAGCCTCGACACTGAGCCGGGCTTTCCGACCGAAGCTCCGAAAACTTTTTCAAACGCTGTCACGTTTTGTGTGGTCATCCCGTCGTATCGGTATGACCACGCAAAGCACCATAAAAGACGACATTCACGGTCCCGCAACGGTCGATCTCCAGATCATCGGTGGCGGTTTAGCTGGCCTCGTCGCCGCCAACCTGGCGATCGATGCCGGCCTTTCGGTTCGCCTTATCGAGTCGCAACGTTCCCTCGGTGGGCGAGCCGGTTCGACCGAGTATCAACGCTTTGTCCTCAATCAAGGCCCGCACGCGCTGTACGTCGACGGGGCGCTGAACAAGACTCTCCGCTCGCTCGGAATCAAGCCCCGCGGTTCGGCCCCTGTGATCAAGGGGGCAACCGGGAGCATCGGGTCGGTGACTGGCCTGCTCCCCGGCGGCCCGGCCTCGTTGCTGCGAACCAACTTGCTGCCCGCCCGCGGCAAATGGCAGTTGGCGAAGCTCATGGCCGGCCTGCAACGTATCGACCCTCAGCCGCTCGGTTCCACGTCGGTGGAGCAATGGATCGACAGCATCACAGACGTGCCCGAGCTGAAGGCCATGCTGACCGGACTGGTCAGCCTGTCGACCTACAGCTTTACCCCCGTCATCGCCAGCGCCGACACCGCTGTTGAACAGCTGCAAATGGCGCTCGGCAACGGCGTGCTCTACCTCGATGGCGGCTGGGTAGACATCGTGAGCGAGCTGGAAAACAGGGCTGAGCGCTTGGGCAGCTTCGAGCGGGTGACCGCCAAGGTGCTTGAGGTGACCGCCGGCCACGACGGCGGCCACAGCTGTCGAACCGCCGACACCAACTATTCAGCGGCCAACGTTCTCCTCGCTGCTGGCTCGCCTGCCCTCGTCGATCGGCTGCTCGGCGACAGTTCGGCCAGCGAAATGGCCGGTCCGCCGGTGCAGGCCGCAGTGCTGGATCTAGGGCTGAAGACCGAGCCGCCGGTCGGCATACACCTCGGTCTCGACGTTGGCTTGTATCTGTCGAAGCATTCGTCGGCCACCAGCCTGACCCCAGCGGGTCACTCGTTGGTCTCGGTGGCCCGCTATCTTCGGCCTGATGACAAACTCGGCCCAGACGAGACCAAGTCTCTGCTGCTGGCCCATGCCAGGGCCGCAGGCATCAATCCGGCCGATATCGTGATGGACCGGTACCTGCACCGCCTCACCGTGGCCTTCGGGCGACCATTGGCCAAAAACGGTGGCCTTGCCGGACGTCCGCCGGTCACCGTTGCCGGTCGTCCAGGGATCTACGTCGCCGGAGACTGGGTGGGCGGTACCGGCCTGCTCGCCGATGCCAGCGCCGCCAGCGCCGCAGAAGCGGTGACGGCGATCGTGGCCACGGCCCCCAAGGCCAACACCCGCCTTGTTCCAGCGGCGATACATGGAGCACAGCGATGACAGGAAGCCAGCGATGACGGGAACGGCTATGACCGCTAAAGAGCTCTTTCTGGCCGAGCGGACCCACCTGCTCGGCGTGGCCTATCGGTTGCTCGGCACGATGACCGATGCCGAAGACGTGCTCCAGGATGTGTTCGAGCGCTGGCTGGGAGCGGATAGAAGCGCGGTCGATAACCCCGCCGCCTACCTGACGACCATGACCACCAGAGCATCGATCGATCGACTGCGCTCGGCTCAGTCGAAGCGGGAGATCTACGTTGGGCCGTGGCTGCCGGAGCCAATCCCCACCGCGGGAGACCCCGCTGACCCGGCTACCGCTGCGGAACTCGATGAGTCGCTGACCATTGGTTACCTGCACATACTCGAACAGCTGACCCCGCTGGAGCGAGCGTGCTATCTGATGCACGAGGTCTTCGATTTTTCCTACCGCGAGATCGCAGTCATGGTCGACAGGGAGGAGCCAAATTGTCGGCAGTTGGCCAGTCGGGCCCGGGCAAAACTCAAAGCCAGTCGCCCCGATCACTATGAGGCCCCGGTGCCAGCGGTTGAGCTCGACGTCTGTAATCGCCTGGTCGCCGCGGTGCTCGGCGGAGACGTCGCCGGGGTCATGTCGTTGATGACCGATGACGTGGTTCATCTGAGTGACGGCGGCAAGGACCATCGCGCCGCTCGTCAGCCAGTCCTTGGCCCTGACCGGGTGGCTCGCCTGTTTGTGAACCTGGCCAACCGTCTTCCCGACGATGGCACGACCGACTTTCGTATGCTGCGGGTCAACCACCAACCAGGACTGTTGGTACTGGTCGATGGCGTTCCGATCACGCTGGTCATCGTCGAGGTCGTAGGGGACCTGATTCGACGGTTCTACGTCGTGGTTAATCCAGACAAACTGCAGTCGGTTATGTCCTCGATCGCTTAGCCTCCACCGCCACGCCGGTGCCGCTGCGGATGGGCTTCGCCTGCGGTAGGGTTTCGCTGTGATCCTTTCTGACCACACCATCAAAAAAGAGGTCGCCAACGGTCGAATTGTGATCGAACCGTTCGATGAACGTTCGGTCCAGCCGTCGTCTGTCGACCTGCGACTCGATCATCGGTTCATCGTCTTTCGGAACCACACCTTCAGCCATATCGATGTGAAGGCCAATCTGGAAGAGTTGACCGACACGGTCGAAGCATCCGACGACGATCCCTTTATCCTCCATCCCGGCGAGTTCGTTCTCGGTTCAACCGCCGAACGGGTGGCTATCCCCGCCGATCTCGTTGGCCGGATCGAGGGCAAGTCGAGCCTCGGTCGCCTCGGTTTATTGATCCACACCACCGCAGGCTTCGTCGACGCCGGGTGGGATGGTCAGCTCACACTGGAATTCTCCAACGTGGCCAGTCTGCCCATCACGCTTTACCCCGGCATGAAGATCGGCCAGATCAGCTTCATCCAGATGACAACCGACGCCGACAACCCCTACGGCTCGGGTGGTCTCGGCTCAAAGTACCAGGGCCAGCAGGGCCCTCGCCCATCCCGCTATTGGGAGAACTTCGACTAGAGAACGGCGCCGTGCGGTCGTAGGATTTCGATCATGAGTATCGAAACGATTGACCTGGCCGCTCGACTCGACGAAGACCACGCTGCGGTGCTCGGGGTGCTGCCCGAGGGTCTGCTCGACCTGACCGACATCAACAAGACCCGGGCCGGTCTGGACAAGCTGATGGGGGCCTTCCCCAAGCCAGCGCTGCCGCCGGGGGTCGCGGTGGAAGACGTTCATGTGCCCGGTCACCTCGACGGCGACCCCGACGTGATGGTTAGGGTCTATCGCCCGGACAACCTGGCTGCTGGCTCGCCCGCTCTCTATTGGATCCACGGTGGGGGCATGGTTCTCGGCTCGGTCGATATGAACGATGTCGACTGCGCGGCCCGGGCCGCCGATTTTGGCTGTCTGGTGGCCTCGGTCGAGTATCGCTTGGCTCCCGAGCACGCGTTCCCAGCCCCGATGAACGACTGCTACGCCGGTTTGTCATGGCTGGCCTCTAGTGCCGCCGACCTGGGCATCAACGCCGACCGCATTGTTGTGGGTGGCGGTAGCGCTGGCGGTGGTCTGGCGGCCGGGCTGGCGCTGATGGCCAGAGATCTCGGCGGTCCAGCGATCTGCTACCAGTTGCTGGTGTTCCCCATGCTCGATCATCGCAATAGCACCGCCAGCAACCAGGCCATCGTCGACGACCGAGTCTGGAATCGTGACGCAAACAGTGCGGCGTGGACCGCCTATCTCGGCGCTGCGGTCCAAGCCTCTGGCAAGATCCCGCCATACGCCTCTCCGGCCATCGCCGAGGATCTGTCCGGTCTGCCTCCGGCCTACATCAACGTCGGCGAGTTCGATATGTTCCTCGACGAGGACGTGGCATACGCCTTGGCTCTAATGCGGGCCGGCGTTGCGACCGAGTTACACGTCTACCCCGGCGCCTTCCACGGATCCAACACCTTTGTGGCCGACTCGCCGACCAGTCAGCGGTGGGTCGCCGACGAGAACGCCGCGCTGCGGGCGGCTCTGTTCGACGACTGAGCATCTGATTCAGATTTCAACATGATGTCAGTGTGACGCCAGCCCCTGGGAATTTCGGCGTAATCATCAAGAATGAAGCACGATGATTTGGGCGGCGGCGACATCCGAATCCAGAGCTTTGCGTCATTTGACGCTGGTCTGGCTGGCATTGACTACCACTTTGGTGTTCGGTTTTTTGACGGTGCGAGCCTCGGCGCCAGCCGGAGCCCAGTTCCGACTGGCCGGCGTTGACGTGCTTAGCGTCGAGGTGCTCGGCTCGCCGCAGGCACCACCGGTCATCGGCGGCCTCACCTCATCGGTTGACACGATTCCGGTCGACCGAGCCGACCCGTCGACTGTGCCGGCCGAGCCAGCGACCTTCTATGCGGGCGTCCGCTGGTCGCTACTCGAAGCCCGCTTTGTTTCTATGGACGAAAGCAGCGATGGCTTCCCGGTGATCATCGCCGAGCTGGAGCTGGCCAACATCACCGACAGCCTTGAACGGCGAGTCCGGCCAAGCGATCTGGCGCTGATCTGGTCCGATGGCCAACAGTACGAGCTCAATCGATTCGATCGAGTGTCGGGATCCAGCGGGTTCTCGCTGCAGCCGGGCGAGGTTCGGGCGGTCACCGCGGTCTTCAAGCCAAGAGTTCTCGAAGATCCGATCTTCGACGAAATAGCCCTAGAAGTAGCCGAAGCCGGCCGAATCCCAGCTCGCATTCCACTGAATGGTCCGCTCCCAGAGCAGATGTTCCCCATCGTCGGATCGATCGCCGCAGACGCCGCGGTTGTCGACGATCCCGACCGACCGACCGGTCAGCTGGTCGTTACCCCGCAGCGGGTGGCGCTTGGCCTTAATGCCGGCCCATACCGGGCGGCCCACGGCACGAGGTTGGTGCTGGTTGAGCTCTCGGTGCAGCGGGCTGAGAGCAACGACGATGCTACATTCCTACAGCAGGAATTTTGGCAGCTCGACATCGATGGAACTTCGGTCGCCCCTTCTAGAGTCTCCCGAAGGTCCGCCGCTGGCCCGGTCGGAAGCTCAAGCTCCAACTCGAACCGCGACCATCTCACGCTGGTCTTCGTGGTCGCCGAGGACTTTGGCGACGTGACCCTGCGAGTGGCCCCCGGATCGGCGGCGACCGCTGACTATGCGATCGTGTTTGTCGACGAGGTAACGACCGGCTGACGAAATTGGCCGACATTTGAGTCGTTTGGCCCATGGAATTTCGTCGGATAGCTACCAAATCACTACAGACGCGTCGTCCTCGATCTGGTTCGATAGGAGTATGACTCTGCATCGCGTGCACCGCCGCCGCTCTTCCGGCCCCGGGGTCCGGGCCGGAGTTGATGCCGAATTTGGCGGCAGAGTCGATCAGCGTAGAAGCGTGCGCCGCAAGGTCCTAGACGTCTCGATCGCGGTGCTGGCCAAGACCTGGTGGGTAGCGACCGCCGCCGTCGCACTCGTTGGCGGTGCGGTTCATTTCGACCTGGTGACCGAGGGTAATCTCGGTCCGCTGGCCGGCACGTCCGAGGTCGCGGCGGGCAACGACGCCAGCTTCGCTGCGGTTGATTCGGAGTTCGACACCTATCCGAACACACGCTACGCCGGGGTTGATCTGGCGGTGATCGACGCCAGGATCGTGCCAGTCAACCAGACCGGGGCGCCGATCGCGGTGATCGAGTTGGGGGTTCGGAACAACAACAGCACACAAGCTCGGCTGCCGCTCAAGATGGTCAGCCTGATCGGCCCTAACGGGGTTCAAACCGAGCTGGATCGATTCGAATACACCGAGTACAGCACCCGCATGGTGGTCGAACCCTGGTCGACCGACCGGGGACTGGCGGTGTTCAAACTGTCGGTCGCGGCTTCGGTCAGCCTCGCCGACTACCACCTGCAGATCGCTGAAAACGGGCGTTGGCCGGTCACCGTGCCACTCGACAGTTCGGCCCTACCCCGGGCCGAGGCGTACCCTCAGGCTCTTGAAATCGCTCTGATCGCAGATCAGCTCAACTACCGGGGCATGTCGCTCGAGCTGATCGAAGCGTTCACCGCCCTTGAATACGGGGTCTATCGGGCTCCGATCGGCCGCCACCTCGCGGTCATCACCGTCGACATCACCGGATCTCCAGCCAGCGCCATGGGGACGGTCGAGAGTGAACTATGGACACTGACCGAGTCGAAGGTCGGCGGTAACAACAACATCGTCAGCCAGAACGACAGCCGGGCCATCCGAGCACTGGCAGGGGAGAACCCGGTCGACGGCTCCACCGTAACCGACGCCACCGGAGCGGTGACGACCACGGCAAGAGTGCATCTTGTCTTCTCCTACAGCACCGAGGCTTCGAGACTGTCGCTGCAGATCGGTGGAGCCGACGCACCGCAAGCGGTGGCCGAATTCAAGGTTCAGGCCTTCGAATAACTCCCGGCCGGTCTGGCCTAGATATTTAGCCTGACGGAATGGTCAGTCTGACGATGCGACGCCCGAGGTCGAGGTCGATGCCTGTTCGCCCGCTTCGATCGCCTCAAGCAGATGCATGGCGATATCGGCGACGCGTACCTCGTCTTCCTCGACTCCGTGGCCCTTCACTCCGTCATCCATCATGACGTAGCAGAACGGGCAGGCGGTGGCGATGCGGGATGCTCCGGTGTCGAGCAGCTCCTGTGAACGCTCGTCGTTGACCTTGGTGCCGACGTTCTCTTCCATCCACATCCGGGCGCCACCGGCGCCACAGCACATGCCCTGGGTGCCGTTGCGGCCCGCTTCGATGATCTGGATGCCCTTGAGCGAGCCGATCACGTTACGGGGCGACATGTAGACGTCGTTGTGGCGTCCCAGGTAGCACGAGTCGTGGTAGACGATGCGCTCGTCGAGGGTTGCCTCGCTCACGTCGAGCTTGCCCTGATCGATGAGCCACTCCAGGAATTGGCTGTGGTGTACAACCTCGTAGTTGCCACCGAGCTGTGGGTACTCGTTCTGCAGGGTGTTGAAGCAGTGCGGGCACTGGGTGACGATCTTTTTCACCCCGATGCCGTTGAGGGTTTCAACGTTCTGCTTGGCCAGCATCTGGAAGATGTACTCGTTGCCCGACCGTCGGGCCGGGTCACCGGTGCACAGCTCGGCCGGGCCGAGGATGGCGAAATCGATATCGGCTCGACGCATCAGCTTGGCCATGGCCTGGCTGACCTTCTGGTTCTTGTCGTCGAATGAGCCGGCGCAGCCAACCCAGTAGAGGTATTCGTGGCTGAACGCCTCGCCAGCTTCGACCTGAGCCCGCATGTCGTCTGGCTCGATGACCTCGACGCCAAGATCCTTGGCCCAGTCGGTTCGGGTGGTTTGGCTGATGGCCCAGGGATTGGATGAGTTCTCCATGGCCCGGAACGCACTGCCGAGCTCGGTTGGGAAGTTGGACTCCATCAGCGTGAGATAGCGACGCATATCGAGGATCTTGTCGAGGATCTCGATGTTGACGGGGCAGATCTCATCGCAGGCCTTGCAGGAGGTGCAGGCCCAAACTTCTTCGCTGGTGATGCGGTCGAAGACCCAGTTGCTCGGCACTTCGATTTCGGCGTCGACGCCGATCGGGGGCGAAACCGCCGGGTCGCCGGTTCGGGCCATGACTTCACCGGTCTTGAGCACGATCTCTCGTGGGTCGAGCGGCTTGCCGGTTGCGTTAGCGGGGCAGACCGAGGTGCAACGACCGCACATGGTGCAGGCGTCGGTGTCCATCAGCTGCTTCCAGGTGAACGACTCGATGGTCGAGGCACCGAACGATTCCAGCTCGGTTGAATCGAGGTCGGGGAGGGGCTTCATGGCCCCCTTGGGGCGATCCCGGTCAGACAGGTACATGTTCAGCGGCGAGGTGAACATGTGGCGCAGCATGGTGCCGGGGATGATGGCCAGGAAGGCGCAGAAGCTGAGCACGTGGGCTGCCCACCAGAACTGGTGCCAGCCGCTCAGGTTGCCCGATCCGTCGACCAGTTGGGCTAGTGGATAGCCGACGACCGACCACTTCTCGAACTCGGGGGAGTCCTGCAGGGCGATCCGGTAGGCCTCGGCGCCGAAGCCGGTGACGCCGATGGAGGTGAGCACGCCGAGGATCACCGCGTGCTCGGGGCGGGACTTGACCGCAATGCGGTAGGGACGCCACGCCTTGGGGCCGTAGCGGCGCACGATGGCGATGCCCATGCCCAGTAGGAACCCGAGACCGGCGAGGTCGCCGATCATCGCGTAGGCCTTATATACGCCACCGTGGAGGAACTTCAGATCTTCGGGGACCTGGTGATTGATCTCCAACACCGTGGTCACCGCAAGCAGAATGATGAAGTTGAAGTAGATCAGCGAGTGCATGATGCCTGCGCCGGGTTCGCGCATCAGGGTCTGCATGTAGACGCCCGATCGGAAGTCGCCGAGGCGCTTCTTCAGGTTCTTGCGGTTGGTCGTGCGTCGATCGGGGGCGCCACGCTCCCAGTTCTTGACTCGGTAGGACAGCTGGACCGAACCCCAAAGGATCAAGATGGGGATGACGGTGTAGAACGCCAGCTTCCAGGCGCCGGGGATGTTCTCGAACAATTCCCGCTGAATCTCGGAGTCATCGTGGAAGTTGAAGACGTAAGCAGCGATCCCAGACAGCACAGTCAGGATGGCCATCGCCAAACCCACGCCGAGCCACAGTTGATTGGCCTTGATCGGGGTCTGAGAAGCCGCTGCGTTATCGGATTCTGGATTGGATTCCGAATTGGATTCCGAATTGGATTCAGGGTCTGCGTCCATCACTGCGTGATCCATATATCGCAGACGGTAGTGGCATTCGGGCCCGGCGAGCATTATTGGCGCCTTGCGATTTCAAAAAAATGCGCCGAGGTAGCAGGAATGAGGCTTTTCTAGCGCTCGATATGGCGGATAGGGTCTAGGGCATGCAGCTCATCACCGCAGTCGTGAAGCCCCATATGCTCGATCCGGTGAAGGAAGCCCTCGCCGCCGTCGGCGTTCAGGGTATGACCGTCAGCGAAGTCAAAGGCTTCGGCCGTCAGGGTGGCCACACCGAGACCTATCGCGGTGCTGAATACCGGGTCGACTTTGTCCCAAAGGTCAAGCTGGAGATCGTGGTCGAGTCGGCGCAGACTCAGGCCGTTGTCGATGCCATCGTGAAGGGCGCCCAAACCGGCAAGATCGGTGATGGCAAGGTTTGGGTCACCCCGGTGGAAACTCTGGTCCGCATCCGGACCGGCGAAACCGATACCGACGCGGTCTGAACCGATCCGGTTCGATCCAGTCCTGCCGCCAGGAGACCGATCGCTAGCTAGCGGTTCGTTTTAGTTGACGCTGAGTTCCGCCAGGAGGGCTTCTTGCCCTGCGGTTGGGGCGTCGCCCAGGGTGCTGCGGAACGACTGGTCGCCAACCTGCCAGGCGGCGAAGGCCTCGGCGAAGTCGCCGGCACCGGTGCTGAAGTCGGTGGCGCCGCTCGTTGGCCACCATGGCTCGGAGTCGATGCCACGGCTGTCTTCCCAACGCTGACGGTCTGAACTGCTGTTGAGGGTTACATCGACGGCGTGGCCCAACTCGTGAGCGATCACGTGAGCTAGTAGCGCGGTCTCCTGGTTCTCTCGAACGTAGATCTCGATGCGCTCCTCGGAAACCAGGGTCAGGCCGTAGAGGCCATCGGCTTCAGGGAGGAACTCGATGGTCCAGCCCGGCAGCAATTCCTCCCAGGGGAAGGTGATCATGGCCAGCGCTTCGAAGCCTCGGGCCTCGGGGCCGGTGAGCTCTGCTTCGGGGGAGGCAACCGTTGGGGCGGCGATCAGTTCCGGTGCCGGACCGGTAGACCCCGGCTCGACGGTTGCGGCGCTTGCCTGCTGGGTTGATGTCGGTACTGCGACCGAGATCGACGGAGCTGCGGGAACGGTTGCCGTGGTTGCCCCGGTCTCGGCCATGTCGAGAAGGTCTTGGCTTGTGAATGACTGCTGCCGATTTGATGCGCTGGCCGCGATGAGCGTGTCGCTCATCAACCACAGCACCACTGCGGCGATGACTACCGTCGCTAGCAGCCACATCGACTGGGCCAGCGGTCGGGGTCGTGCAGTACCGGACTTGCTGCTGCGGTTGCCTGAAATGCCAAGGCGACGGCGAGTGAGTTCATCGTCGCTTAGCGCTGCTCGAGCTTGTTGACGCTCGGCGATTCCTTCTCGGTACTGTTTGCGACTTCGATAAGCGGTGGCCGTCATTGAGCATGAAAGTACTGAGCGGCCGACAGCCGGGCACGAGTAAACCTGCTTGCCGGTAAGTCGTCTGGCCTAACCGAAAATCGCCCTGAATCGGCCCTCTGACAACCCGCGGTCGGCCTGATCCGGTCTGCGGTGCAGTGTTAGGGTGTCGGCCTATGGCTCATGGCATTCAGTTGACCTTCGACGCTAACGATCCGCCCGCCTTGGCTGCGTTCTGGGGCTTGGCCCTCGGCTACGTGGAGCAGCCCCCACCGCCCGGCTTCGACTCATGGGAGGCATTCGCTACGGCCAACAACATCCCGCCGGAGAACATGGGCGACTACGGCGCGGTCGTCGACCCCGATGGCGTTGGTCCTCGATTGCTGTTTCTGAAGGTGCCGGAAGACAAAGTCGCTAAAAATAGGCTGCACATGGACATCCATGTCCCCGATCGAGACGCCCACGTGGCCAAGTTGGTCGAAGCCGGAGCCACCAAGATCGAGGCCCACTCGGAGATGGGCACAGACTGGACGGTCATGGAAGACCCCGAAGGCAACGTCTTTTGTGTCGCCGCCGATCCTCCTGAGGCTCCCGCGAACTGAGCGCCGATGACCCTTTGGACCTGCCCCGATTGTGAGCGACGGTTCGGGAAAAAGAACCAGTCCCACGAGTGCGCGCCAGCCATGGACCTTGAGGACTACTTCTCGACAGGGCCTGGGCGAGAACGCCCAATCTTCGAAGCGGTGTGGTCGCATCTAAAAACCTTGGAAAGCGACGATGGCGACGCCGTCTATGTCGAACCGGTGTCGGTCGGCATCTTCTTCAAGGGGAAACGCACCTTCGTCCAGCTTCGCCCCATGACCAAGTGGGTGGCGCTGTCGTTCAACCTCAACCGGAAGTTGACGAGCCCTCGACTCTCCCGCAAGGTCGTGGCCAACGGCGGCCGGTTCTTCCATGTGATCAACATCAAAGAACCATCCGAGGTTGACGAGCAGGTTCTGGAGTGGTTGACCGAGTCGTTCCTTGTTGACTTCGAGTGACGGCCGACTTCGAGTGACGCCCGAAACTCCTATCCTGGTGGCATGGCTCTTTCACTGAACCGCCACCACAGCTTTTCGCCCCGGCCTGGGCCGGTTCTAGTCATCGTCGCCGACGGGGTAGGCGTTGCCCCGTCCGACCCGAGCAACGCGGTCACCGAGGCCTACACCCCAACGCTCGACGGGCTGGCCCAATCGAAGCTGTACACCGAACTGGCGGCTCACGGCGTCGCCGTTGGACTCCCCAGCGATGATGACATGGGTAACAGCGAGGTTGGCCATAACGCCATCGGCGCCGGCCGGATATTCGACCAGGGAGCCAAGCTAGTCAACCGGGCCCTGGCCGACGGCTCCCTCTACGAGTCTGCGGTCTGGACCGATGCCATCGACCGGGCCAAGTCGGCCACGCTGCACCTGCTGGGCTTGCACAGCGACGGCAACATCCACTCTCATACCGATCACCTCTATCAGTTGCTGCGCCAAGCCGCGGCCTCCGGCGTCAGCCGGGCTCGCCTTCACATTCTGCATGATGGACGCGATGTGCCAGCCCGCTCGGCGCTCGACTACATCGCAGCCACCGAAGCGGTGCTGGCCGAGATCAACGAAGCCCACAACGCCGACTACCGGATCGCTTCCGGCGGCGGCCGCATGACCATCACCATGGACCGCTACGAAGCCGATTGGGACATGGTGGCCAAGGGGTATCAGTGCCACGCTCACGGTGTCGGGCGACCGTTCGCCTCAGCCATCGAGGCCGTCGAGACCATGTATGCCGAGTCCGACGCCGGCGATCAGTACCTCGACGAGTTTGTGGTCGTCGATGACGGTATTAATGGTGACCGACCGGGCCAACCGGTTGGTGCAATGGCCGATGGCGATTCGGTCATCCTGTTCAACTTCCGAGGCGACCGGTCCATCGAGATCTCCCGTGCTTTCGAGGAGCCGGACTTTGTGATGTTCGATCGCCGTTCGCCGAGCGGGGCCGATCATCCCGACGTGCTGTACGCAGGCATGCTGCAGTACGACGGTGACCTGCAGGTGCCGAAGCGCTACCTGGTCGAACCACCAGCGATCGACCGCACGATCGGCGAGTATCTGTGCGCTGAAGGGGTGCACAGCTTTGCGGTAAGCGAAACCCAGAAGTTCGG
>JBOEHD010000035.1:61537-103814 GCA_050633745.1 Acidimicrobiales bacterium | reverse complement strand
TCGGCCTTGGCCAGGTTGGCCCCCAGGCAATAGTGCACACCGTGGCCGAAAGACAGCGGGTCGGGGTTGTCACGGTCGAGGCGAAGCTCGTCGGCGTCTGGCCAGTGACGCAGGTCGCGATTGACCCACCACGGCAGGACGGCAATGTTCTGGCCTTTCTTGATCCGATGCCCCGCAAGCTCGAAGTCTTCCAGCGCCGTTCGAGGGTCTGCGACAACCGAGGTATCAAAGCGAAGCAACTCGGAAACAGCGTTTGGCCAAAGTTCCGGGCGCGCATCGATCAGAGCTCGCTGATCCGGGTGGTTATGTAGCGCCAAGATGGAGTTGCCGATCATGGCGGCTGTGGTTTCGTGTCCTGCGAGGAGAATGAAGATGGCGACGCTCACCAACTCCTCTTCGCTCAGCCGGTCACCGTCTTCGGCTTCGGCCAGAGCCAGGCCGGTAATCAGATCGTCGCGTGGGTCGGCCCGCCGTTCGGCGGCTAAGTCGACGATCCGGTCGTAGAGCTCGTCGATCGCTTGATCCATCTGGTCGGCGTCGAAGCCGAGCAGGGCGTCAAAGAGACGCGACACGATGGCGCTCCTCTGGTGCAGCCACTCCTGTTCCTCGATGGGGAAGCCGAACAGCTCGCCGATGACCGCCACTGGGAATCGGTGGGCGATCGATTCCATTAGGTCGAATTCGTCCGTCGGTAACTCGGCGACGTACTGGTCGGCCAGTGCGATCATGCGCTCATCGATGCCGGCCACTCGCTTCGGGGTGAACGCCCGGTTGACCAGGCCGCGCAGCCGGGTATGTCGAGGCGGGTCGGTTACCAGCATGATGTTCTCGAGCACCGAGCGTGTCCGGGCCGCCATCTTGCGATAGGGCGACACGTCGAGGATGACTTCGACTTGGTTGGCGGTCCCGACCGAGGGTGAACCCAACACTTCACGAGCTTCGTCGTAGCCGATCACGATCCACTGTTGGTACTGCCGCTTCCAGGTGACCGGATCACCACCCCGAATCTGCTCGGCCATACGAAGCGGATTAGCCAGGCTTTCCTCAGAGAAGGGATTGCCCCAGGGATCGAACCGAAAGAGAGCGTCGGCTAGCCGCGGTCGGGCTAGCACCTGCCGCATCACCGGTACGAGAACTCGTTCGGGCCGCATACTGTCCTCCCACATCGTTGGGTACGCCCCGTATGAGTATGAATGCGGAGCTTGTGAAGACGTTCACATTCTCGCGCCGATCTTCTTTAAGGTCAATCGAGCGGCCCGCGAGTCCACACATCGGGTTTCGCTACACCGGCGCGGCGAGGCATCCGATAACGCAGGAAACCCTTGGCTTCCCCCGGGTTCGGAAGGTCGCTCGATGTGCACTGCAACAACTCACGCTGGCTTCGTCTCATCCCATAGGGTGCTTGCGAAACGTTTCGCCTGGTTGATGCCGATGCTGGTTCTGGGCGCGCTGTTCTTGGTAGGAGCCGCTGGTCCGAGCGCTGCGAGTAGCAGCAGCACGATAACCGTTCATGCCCGCGGCCGTCTTGGAACCGAGGGGCTGGCCCTGGAACTGAACGGTGAATTGGTGGCGACGTGGACCGATATTGCAACGAGTTCTGAACCCTATTCGCACCGAATCAGCGAACCGATGACCGTCGATCGTCTTCGAGTGCACTCGGTCGGTCAGAGCGGCTGGCCGGCCTCACTCATCATCGACAAGATCGAGATCGACGGTGTTGACTATGAGTCCGAAGCGGCGACTACCCGATCATTAGGAAGCTGGACGTCGGCTACCGGCTGCGACGAAGGCCACAAACGAAGCGAGTGGCTGCAATGCACCGATGCCTGGTTCGAATATCCCGACGCCGTTGGCACTGCACTGGCTGGACCGGTGGTCTCACCACCATCGACCGGCAGCCCGGTCGGGGTCATCGCCATCGATGCCAGGGGGCGGCTTGGCACCGAGGGCTTGGAGCTGCGACTCAATGGTGACACGGTGGCCAGCTGGCCCAACGTTCCCAATAGCCAGAGCACCTTCAGCTACAGCGTGCCCGAAGCGCTGACGGTCGAAGCGATACAGGTAGCGCTCGTCGGTGGCGGCTGGCCGGAGTCGCTCATCGTCGACAAGATCGAGATCGACGGCGTCGAGTATCAATCGGAAGCGTCAGCAACAAAGTCGAGAGGCTCGTGGACTGCAGCAACGGGCTGTGGGGTCGGCTACAAGGTCAGCGAATGGCTGCAATGTGCCGGGGCCTACTTCGAGTACGAGCAAGCTGTTGGAACCGAGATTGGCGCTCCGCCTGAGGTCTCGAAGCCTCCGGCGACTCCCCCGGGCCCCGAAGGTCAGTCCAGCACCATAGCCATCTACGCAAGAGGCTCGCAGGGCACCGAGAACATGGAGCTTCTAGTCAATGGCCAGATCGTTGGGTCCTGGACCGTCGGTGGTCAAACCGCGGTGTACGAGTCGCTCATCGAGGAGCGGACAACGGTCGACACCATGCACGTCGCCTTCACAAACGACGGTGGTTGGCCTGGGGCCGACCGAAACCTCATCGTCGACCGGATCGAGATCGATGGCGAGGTCTATGAGTCTGAGTCCGTGGGAACCAGATCTGTGGGGTCGTGGGCCGCAGCGGACGGCTGCGGCGAGGGCTACAAACGGAGCGAGTGGCTTCACTGCCCCGACGCCTACTTTGACTATGAAGAAGCAGAGGGATCGGTGCTGGCGCCGGGGGCCAGTCCCGGGCCGGGGCCAGCACCAACCGGCGCTGAGATTCTGGTCCTGACAAAGGCATCGCTGTATGCCCACCCGTCGATCGACGACGGTCGCGAAATGCTCGATCGGCTCGCCTCAGAGCACGGCTTCGTCCTCACCTATAGCGAGGACTCGTCGCTCTTCGAGGATCCGGCGTCGGTCGAGCGCTATGACGCCGTGCTGTTTCTCAACACCGACAGCGTGGTATTCGAGACCGAAGCAGAGAAGCTGGCTTTCAGACGGTTTATCGAGCAGGGACGCGGATTTATCGGGATCCACGGTGCCGCCGCGACCCACTGGAACACCGATAAGTGGGACTGGTATCGAGACATGGTCGGACAGCGCTTTGTCGATCACCCCAGCATTCCGAACCAGCAGGCAACGCTGCATGTCGTCGACCGGTCGCACTCATCGACTGCACACTTGCCAGCGACGTGGGTCGTCCGCGACGAGTGGTACAACTTCGAGGCCGTGCCAAGCGGCGTGAATGTTCTGCTGTCGATTGATGAGGCAAGCTATTCCGGCGGCACGATGGGTTCGGACCATCCAGTTGCCTGGAACCACGTCTTCGGCCCCGGTGGCTCTCGGGTGTGGTACACCAACCTCGGTCACGAACTGGCCCTATACCACGACGATCACTACGTCGACCATGTGCTCGGCGGTATCCAGTGGGTGCTGGGGTAGGAAGCGTTTAGCTGGCGGGCGCGTCGGCGTAGCGGAGGTAGGGCTTGATCTCCTCGACGTTGGCGAACTGCTTCCTGGCATCCTCGGTCGACATCCCGGGTGGGATTATCACTCGATCGCCAGGGTTCCAGTCGGCGGGCGTCGCCAGCTCATGGGACGAGGTCAGCTGCAAGCTGTCGAGAACTCTCAGGATCTCGTCAAAGTTTCGGCCGGTGGACTTCGGGTAGGTCAACGAGAGTCGGATCTTGTTCTCGTCGTCGATGATGAACACCGATCGCACTGTGGACGTGTCGCCTTCGCCCGGGTGGATCATGTCGTAGAGTCGCGAGACCCTTTTGTCGCCATCGGCGATGATCGGGAAATTAAGCGGGTTGCCGGTGACCTCGCCGATGTCTGGCGCCCATCGGTGATGCTCTTCTACCGGGTCGACCGAGAGCGCAATCACCTTGGTGTTGCGAGCCGCGAAGTCGGCCGTGAGGCCGGCGACGCGACCGAGCTCTGTGGTGCAGACCGGGGTGAAGTCGGCCGGGTGGCTGAAGAAGACGGCCCACGCGCCGGCCTTCCAATCGTGGAAGGTGATCTCTCCGTCGGTGGTGTCAACGGTGAAGTTTGGGGCCTCGTCGCCTAGATGTAGAGACATGTCGGGTTCTCCTGGGGCTAGTTTGCCGATCCGGATGATCAGCCAACGGACTAGGTGATTGTCCGTACATTTATTGTACGTACAATAAGGCGCGTTGAAAACCCCTTTATGGCAGTGCTTGTCAGCACCGTGTTTCTAAGCGCAGTGTTTGTCAGCGCCGGCGGTTTAAAACCAGACAGCCCTCACCTGTTGTTGCCGGCGCGTGCTTTGACGGCGCTTCCTAGTACGCCGCTAGACGCAGTTGTTGACCATTGTGCCGATGCCTTCGATCTCCGACGTGATGACGTCACCTGGCTTGAGGTAGGTCTGAGATGCCGATCCAACACCGGCTGGTGTGCCGGTGTAGATCACGTCGCCGGTGTCGAGGGTGATGATGGCCGAGAGGTATTCGATGAGTTCGGCCACGCTAAAGATGAGGCTGGTGGTGCGATCGGTCTGCTTACGCTCGCCGTTGATATCGCAGCTGAGAGCCACATCGGTGGGGTCGGCGAACGAGTCGGTCGAGACCATCACCGGACCCATGGGGCCATAGGTGTCACGCGACTTGCCGAGATCGAAGTGCGGGGGCTTGGCCGCGAATTGCAGACGTCGGTCGCTTATGTCCTGGCCGACGGTCATGCCGAGCACATGGTCCCAGGCATCGGCGGCGCTGATGTCGCGGCCGGGCTTTCCGATCACCACCACCAGTTCGACTTCCCAGTCGGCAGTCTCGGAGCGCAGTTCCACGTCGGCGTTGGGGCCGACGATACAGCTGGCGAACTTGCCGAACACGAGGGGCCTCTGCGGCAGCTCCATGTTCGACTCTTCGGCGTGCGGTCGATAGTTGAGACCAACGCCAAAAACGTTGCGAGGGGTCGGCACCGGAGCGCCAACGTCGGCATCTTTCAGCGCCCCGTCCGCTTCGGCGGTGGCCAAGCGTGACGCCGCCTTATGTAGCGCAGCCGGACTTCGGATTGCCTTCATCGGGTCGGCCGACATGGCTCCGTTTGTGACTTTCGCCAGGTCGTACCAAAGGCCATCGTCATCAACAAGCGCTGATCGGCCTGCAACGTTGGCGAATCGAAAGGTCATGTTTTGTGCATCTCCATTGCTAGTTCTGTTGTCTCTCGACTGAGAGCGCCCTGGCACTCTGCCGAGATTCCTTAGGGATTGTTAGGCCGCCGCGGCGAGCTTCTCGCCGTCGATCGTGATGCGGTGCATAAGGCGACGCTGGCCGTGATAGTCGTTGAGCGCCTTGTGCTGCACCGCCCGGTTGTCCCAGATAGCCATCGAGCCCTGTTCCCACCGGAAGCGGCAGGCGAAAGCCTCCGACGTCGCATGGCGGTAGAGGAACTCGAGCAGCGGCTTGGACTCCTCATCGGTCCAGCCTTCAAACCGGAGCGTAAAGTCGGTGTTTACATAGAGCGACGGACGCCCGGAAAGCGGATGTTCGATGACCACCGGATGCACGGCATCCTGGGTCGCCGCTTCGGGGTTGCCGATCCGGTCTGCGATGTCACCGGTGGCCTGTTTAGCCTTGACGGCACCGAACGCGTGGCGGCTCGAGTGCTCGGCTCGCAGACCCCGCAGCGTCTGCTTCATGCCTTCAGATAGCGCCTCGTAGGCCGCTGCCATGCCGGCGAAGCAGGTATCGCCGCCGATAGCGGGAACTTCTCTGGCGTACAGCACAGAACCCATGGCCGGGACCTGGTCATAGGAGTGGTCGGTATGCCAGTTCACCCCGATGTTCTTGTCCTGATCGGGCTCTTTTCGAACTTCGGCGATTTGAGGATGGGTATCTACCGGCTTGAAGAATCGGTTGATGTTGATGTCGCCCCATCGCTCGGCGAAGGCGATGTGCTGGTCAGGCGAGATGTCCTGATCCCTGAAAAACACGACGCCATTGTCGATGTAGGCCCGGCGAATCTCCTCGAATTGCTCATCACCAATGCCGGCGGCGATATCGACGCCGCCAATCTCCGCTCCCACCGCCGGTGAGAGTTTGGTGACTGTGATTGTCTCATATCGGGCTGTTTCGGCGTCCCGCTCCGTCAGCTGTGGCATCGCTGGACCTCCTGATGTCGCTTGCGTAGCTCAAGACTATGAGCAAGGCGGTCACTAGAACCAGCCCGACCGTTCGATATCGTCTCGGCTATGAACGGTGATCCGAAACGCTTGTGCGATGTGCTGGGGATCGCCCGACCGGTGCTGTGTGCCCCAATGGCGGGAATCGCTGGCGGCCGCCTTGCCGCCGCGGTGTCTCAGGCCGGTGGTTTTGGGCTGGTAGGCGGAGGTTACGGCAACCCAACCTGGATCGCCGAGCAGATGGCCGAGAGCAGTGGCTCGCGGGTAGGAATCGGCCTGATCACCTGGAACATGGCCGACAATGCCATCGAAACAGTCCTGGCTCACTCTCCGGCCGCGGTGTGGCTGTCTTTCGGGGACCCGGCGCCATATGTCGCTTCGATCGCAGCAGCCAACGCTCGTCTTATCTGCCAGGTCGGTTCGGTGGCTGAGGCCATCACTGCGGCGGAGGCCGGGGCCGACGTGATCGTGGCCCAGGGCAACGAATCCGGAGGTCATGGCCAGTCCAACCGGGCTCTCTTCGGCTTGCTACCGGCGGTGGTCGCCGCCGTCGGCCCGATTCCGGTGGTCGCCGCCGGAGGAATCGTCGGTCGTCAAGGTTACGACGCCGCTGTGGCGTTTGGAGCCTCCGGGGTCGCCCTGGGCACGGCGTTCTACGCCAGCACCGAAGCGCTCGACGCCGATGTGGCCAAGCAACGCCTAGTCGACGCGGGTGGTGACGACACGGTCCGCAGCGTGGTGTACGACATTGCTCGCGGTCCGGAGTGGCCAGCTGAGTATTCTGGCCGATCACTCCGCACCGAACTGACCGAACGGTGGATCGGCGACGAGGCGGAGATGAGACGCCATTCGGAGGCAATTCGGGAGTCACACCGTCAGGCTGCGGCTGAGAGTGACATGTCGGTTCGGGTGGTGTGGGCCGGTGAAGGTATCGACGGGATCACCGGCATCCGAGATGCGGCCGAGATCGTCGCCGATTTCCCAGCCGTTGGCCCATCGACTGCCGGAGGCGCCCAATGAACGGCATAGGTGGCCGCGAAATAGCGGCGAAGAAGCACGGTCCGCTAGCCCTGATCCATTTCGACGCCCCCTGCGACACGTGGGCCGACGACGGGCGTGGCCGTGGTTGAGGCTGCCCCCCCGCTCGACCGGCTGACCTCGCTCACAGAAAACTCACAGGAAGCTCAAAGAACCAGCCAAGGCCAGCGGTGTTTAGTGGAAGCTAGTCACCCGCAGGCCACCCGGCGTCAGGCAAGATACCCATGACCAGCACCCCCAACAGCAGCCCCGCCTCCACCCTCTCCGGACCGAAGGTTCTCGTGGTCGACGACGAGGAGAATATTCGCTTTCTTGTCGAGTCGGGCCTGCAACTGGCGGGCATCCAGACCCAGGGTGCTGAGAACGGGCGCGTAGCTCTCGACCAGGTCGAACGGTTTCGCCCCGACCTGATCGTGCTTGACGTGATGATGCCTGAGCTCGATGGCTTTGAAGTGTTGACCCGGCTGCGAGACTCAGGCTCACGCCTACCGGTGATCTTCCTCACCGCCCGCGACAGCACGGACGACCGGGTCCGAGGTTTAACTTCGGGCGGCGACGACTACATGGTCAAACCGTTCGCCATCGCCGAACTGGTGGCTCGAGTGCAACTGCGACTCGAAAAAGCCGGCGCCCAGCAGCACCACTCGGTGCTGAAGTGTGCCGATCTGCAGCTCGACACCGAGGCCCATCGGGTGACCAGGGCCGATCAACAGATCGACCTCTCGCCCACCGAATACAAGTTGCTGCATTATCTGCTGGCCAACACCGGTCGGGTCCTCAGCCGGGCCCAGCTGCTCGACCACGTTTGGGAGTACGACTTCGACGGTGAGTCCTCGGTCGTCGACACCTACATCAGCTACCTGCGGCGCAAGGTTGACACCTCGGAACCGAAGCTGATCCACACCATCCGCGGTGTCGGTTTCAGCCTCCGAGTTGAACGTTGAGCCTACGGACTCGCCTACTGCTCGGGCTAAGCGGTGCCTTTCTGGTCTTTGTTGTTGCCGCCGTCGTTGCCGTCGGAGCGCAACGGAACGAGCTCTACCGCCAAGTAGACGCCCAGCTCCTCGGCACCCCCCTATCAGGTGATCCGGTGCCAGGTGATCCGCTATCGGGTGAGCCGCCGTCGGGCGAGCCGCGACCTGAGCCGAGCGACGGGCCGCTGGCCCCTGGTCCAACCAAATCGATTTCGGAGCTGTATCTCGCCAGGCTCGGGGCTGACGGGGAACTCACCGTGGTCGTCGAGGGGCAGCTGCTTGCCGATCGACCCGACATCGCAGCACTGATCGCTGAGGCACCGACTGAGCGCATCCTGCGAACGGTTTCCGGCGAAGACGGGATCTCGAACTTCCGAGCTCTGTACCTGCCCGCGCCCCAACCCGGGGTCCCCATCTCGATCGTCGCCCGGCCCCTCGATAACGTCGAAGCGACCGTCCGCCAACTGGTCTACGTGTTCACCGGTGTGGCGGTGGTTATGGCTCTGGTGCTCAGCCTCATCGCCTATTGGGTCAACCGGTTCGGCATCACGCCCATCACCCAGATGACAAATACCGCCGAAGCGATTGCCGCCGGAGAGCGCGAGCGCCGAGCCGAGCGCCGCAGCGCCACCACCGAGGCCGGTCGGCTGGCATCGGCATTCAACGTCATGCTCGACGAGCGAGACGAAGCCGAGGACCGGCTCCGTCACTTCGTCTCGAACGCCTCCCACGAGCTCCGGACGCCGCTGACATCGATTCGGGGCTACCTCGATCTCTACGCCGAGGGTGGCTTTCGCCAACCCGGCCAAATGGACGACGCGGTTCGGCGCATGCAAATGGAATCGGCCAGGATGAATCTGCTGGTCGAAGACCTCCTGCTTCTGGCCAAGCTCGATGAACAACAGGCGCTGGAGATCGGCCCGGTCGATCTTGCCTCCATGCTCGATGATGTGGCCGCCTCGGCCCTGGTGGCCAAACCGGAACGATCAATCCACGTGACGGTAAACGACGCCGGTCGTCTGCTGGTCCAAGCCGACGCCATACGACTGCAGCAAGCGGTGGCGGTCCTGATCGACAACGCGCTGATCCACACTCCGGATGATGCCGCAGTACGGCTCTCGGCGAAAGCGAACGAGGCTGCGGTCACCGTGGTGGTCAGCGACGACGGCCCCGGCATCCCCACCGACTCCCTGGAGAAGGTGTTCGACCGCTTCTACAGAGCCGATGCTTCCCGGTCGCGAGACTCAGGAGGCTCGGGCCTCGGCCTCGCCATCGCCAAGGCCATCGTGGAAGCGCACAGCGGCACGATCACCGTCGAATCAACCGTCGGCTATGGCACCAGCTTCACTATCGAGCTGCCGGTTTAGGGCCGTTCGCCCTTGGCTACCAACTCTTCCAGCCAGGGAGGGAGTTCCTCACCGGCCTCGCCCTTCATGAGCAGCCCGAGGTCGACGTAGTCGCGCCAGGCGGTGATCAGCGGCCCGTCGAACTCATAGACCCCCATGTACGGCGCCTGGACCCGCAGCCCAGCTGGATTGGTGTAGTCGTCGACCGCTTCGATAAAAACCGTGTTGCCGGTTTCGGAATGGCGGACCACTCGCCACTGCGAGTTGAGTTGGTGGTCCTTGAGCCGTTCCAGCATCTTGCGCATCGCCTCGACGCCGATGACCGGACGGGAACCGACCTGATAGTGCCACTCGATGTCGGGGTGAATATGGGTCAGCAAATCGTCTATGTCGTGACGTCCCCAGGCTCCCATTGCTGCCTTGACGATCTCGATCTGTGCATCTGCCATCTCATGCCCTCCATCAGCCATGTCACAGCATATGACAGCCTGGCTGCCCCGCAGTAAGTCGGGGCGGTTGTCGCGCCACCCGTCTGGTGGCCGACGAGACCCACTTGTAGGGTTGGCCGAGCTACAGCGGGCCAACCCAGGGAGTTGCACAGATGAGCGCACGCGGGGCCTTTGCCCGGCTACTGGTTGTTGAGGTAGGCGATTCGGCGGCCGGTGCCTACTGCGCCAAGCTGTTCGCCGACTATGGCGCCGAGACCATCCGCATCGGAGCGGGACCAACCGGACCGGGGGCCGCGTTCTACAACGGATCGAAGCATGTTGTCGATGATGCTGGGGCCAATGATTCAGGTCACGAAGTTGAGCGGCTGCTGAGTGAGGCTGACGTCGTAATCGAAGCCAGCGCGTCGCTCCCCCTCGTCGAGCCGATCGAGCCTGCCGACGATCGTCAGATCGTGTTGCGGATCTCGCCGTTCGCCGGCACCGGCCCCTACAGCGACTGGCGCTCCACCGATCTTGTCGACGCGGCAATCAGCGGGCACCTTCGGCTGACCGGCGACCCCGAGCGAGAACCATTGCAGGGGGTGCCGGACATGGTGCACCACGCTGCCGGGATCGCCGGATTCATCGCTGCAACGGCGGCGTTGATCGCCCGAGCGCGAACCGGTATCGGCCAGGTGATCGAAGCCTCGCATCAGGAGGTGATGGCTGCCCTGCACCAGTTCACGCTGTGTCGCTACACCCACAACGGGGCGGTGCTGAATCGCCACGGCAATCGATATGCCGGGCCGGGGTCGGCCATCGGGGGCTACGAGTGTGCCGATGGCTGGATCGGTTTGGCGCTGCCGCAGGACGATCAGCTCGAACGGATGCTTGAGGTCACCGGGCTTATCGGCATGTTGGAGCGACCAGACGTCGACTCGATTTGGGACCTGATGACGGTGCCGGGATTGCTCGACAGCGAATTGATTCCCTACCTGAAGACGCAGAACCGTGACGAGACGGTTGAGCTGTTCCAGGCGATGCGGCTCCCCTGCTCTCCGAGCGCCGATCTGCATGACGTGTTGGGCGACCCTCACCTGGAAAGCCGCCAATTCTGGCGCACAGCCGACGGCTCCGATGCCGCGATCCGGCAACCGGGAGCGCCGTTTCGTATGACCGGGCATGACTGGTCGCTCGGTCCGAAGCGCCGAGCGTCCGAGCCGGACCGTCAGTCTGTGGCCACAGAGCTTGAACCGGTGGCCAGCCTGGTCGACGGACCGCTGACTGGGCTGCGAGTGTTGGACATGACCAGGGTCTGGGCCGGGCCTCTGGCCACGCGGATTCTGGCCGATCTCGGCGCCGAGGTGCTGATGACCGAGGTGCCATGGACCAGGACGCCAAAGGAGGTGCCGGAAAGTTATGTGTTAGGTACCCACTTCTTCCCTGACGACATAGCAGGCGCCAAGCCGTGGAACCGCAGCAGCTTCCACAATAAGTACGCCAACAACAAGCTGTCGACGGTGATCGAGCTCGACAAGCCAGCCGGCCGTGAGCTGTTCGCCTCGTTGATTCCCCACGCCGATGTGCTGGTCGAGAACTATTCGCCTCGGGTCATGCCGGGTTTTGGATTCGATGCCGAGACACTCCATCGTCTAAACCCCGCCCTGACCTACGTGACCATGCCGGGCTACGGGCGGTCGGGGCCCTGCACCGACTGGGTCGCGTACGGCCCGACCATCGATGGCCATGTCGGGCACACCTCGCTCACCGGCTACCCCGGCGAGGGCCCATGGAAGAGCGGCTTGGCCTGGCCCGATCCCATCGGTGGTCTCCATGGCGCGGCCGGAGCGTTGGTGGCCCTGCTGGACCGGTTCGACGATCCAACTTCGGGTGGGCAGACGGTTGAGGTGGCTCAGATCGAGTCAGCGGTCCACATGATCGGCCAACACGTGGTGGCATCACAGGTCGATGGTCTGCCAGCGAGGCTCGGAAATCGGCGAGCTACACGAGCTCCCCAGGGGGTCTACCCATGCCGGGGTGAAGACCGCTGGATCGCCATATCGGTGGTCGATGACGACGCTTGGCAAGCACTCTGTCGCCAGGCCGCACTCGACGATCTAGCCGGATACAGCCTGGCCGATCGCCTCGCTCATCATGATGAGATCGACGAACGACTGTCGTCGTTCACCCGCAAACAGGATGATGTGCAGTTGATGCAGCGGCTACAAGCCGCCGGAGTTAGCGCCGGTGCGGTACTGGCCGCCCCGGAGGTAATGGCTGATCCCCAGCTGGAACACGTTGAGTTCTTCCAAGAACTCGACCACCCCGAGGCCGGATCTCACGCCTGGCCAAGGTTCCCGGTCAGGCTCATCGGTACCCCAGCGAGCCTCCGCCGCCCGGCCGCGGTCATGGGCGAGCACAACGAATATGCCGCCATGACCCTGGCCGGTCTGGACCGGGAATCCTATGAGGAACTGGTCGCCGCGGCGGTGCTCCGATCGGATCCTCCGGACTGACCGTCGATGCCCGCCGTTATGCCGAGCATGCCCCGTATGGCGTTGGCGATTTCAGCTCTGACCGGCGCACCGGAGATCACCACGTCAACCGCGCTCAGCGACGTATGGATGTGTCCTGCGGCCGGCAGGTGCTGGGTATCGACTCCGGCTGCGGCTAGCGCCGCCGCGTAGGCGTCGCCCTCGTCGCGTAACGGATCGAATTGGCAGGTCACGACCAGCGCTGGCGGAAGATCAGCGAGGCTGGCTGCTCGTAACGGCGCGACCCTCGGGTCGCCCCGGTCGGCCTCGTCGCAATAGTGGTCCCAGAACCATTCCATCAGGGCCTTTGTCAGCACGTAACCCTCGGCGTTCTCGCTGTATGAGGGCCGGGAGAAGTCGCTGTCGGTGACCGGTGTAATCAGCACTTGGCCTGCGATCTCCGGCCCGCCATTATCGCGAGCGGTCTGGCAGACGACTGCGGCCAGGTTTGCTCCGGCGCTCCAGCCCGCGACAGCCAGCTTGCCAGCGATGCCGCCGAGCGACTCGACGTTGTCGGCCACCCATTGCAGCGCGGCGTAGGCATCGTCGGGAGCGGCTGGGAAACGATCCTCAGGCCCGTGGCGATAGTCGACCGAAACGATGATCGACTCGGAGCGAACGCACAGGTCGCGGCACAGTGGATCGTCTGAGTCATGAGAACCGAGGACCCAGCCGCCGCCATGGAAGTAGACGGTGACGGGATGGGGACCAGCGCCGAACGGTCGGTAGAGCCGGTATCGCAACTCGCCTCCCGGGCCAGGCAATGTTCCGTCGCTGATCTCTCCGACGTCGGGACCCGGCGGGCGCTGTTCGTTTGAGGTTTCGGAAAACGCTCGAGCTTCCGCCGGCGACATGGACTCAAGCGGTGGGAGCTCCAGCCCAGCGATGAAGTCGAGGACCATAGCAACATCGGGCTGCAGGCTACGGATGATGCCGTCGTTGCAGCGGACCTCGCCTGCGCCTTCGCCGACCGACCATCGTTTGAAGCCGAGGTACTCGCGCTCGACCACCTCGTCGCAGGCCGCGCGGTAGGCGTCTACCCCGCCGACATATGGCAGGAACACCCGCGGTTTACCCGGAACGTTNNTTGGCCTTCGGATAGAGGGTGATGTTGGCCGCGTCGTTAACGTGGCGGCCCCACTCGCTCTCCGCTAACTCGGTTGGCTCGATCGCCAGTAGGCCGTCATCGCGGAGGTCAGTGATACAGCTAGCGACCCAGTCGACGTGTTGCTCGATCGAAACCATCATGTTCGACAGCACCGACGGGCTGCCGGGGCCGGTCACGGCGAAAAAGTTCGGGAATCCCGTGACCATAAGGCCGAGGTAGGTCTGAGGGCCATCGGCCCACTTGCTCTTCAGTTCGGCGCCGTCGCGGCCGGTAATGTCGACGCCGACGATGGCTCCGGTCATGGCGTCGAAGCCGGTGGCGAAGACGATCACGTCGAACTCGAAGCTGCCTGCGGTGGTGTCGATGCCGGTCTCGGTGAACGTGCTGATCGGGGTCTTTCGCAGGTCGACGAGATCGACATGGTCAAGATTGAAGGTTTCGTAGTAGCCCGAGTCGAGACATGGTCGTTTAGTGCCGAAGGGGTGGTCGACTGGACAGAGCGTCTCGGCCGTGGCCGGGTCTGTCACGATGGAACGAATCTTGTTCCTGATGAATTCGGCAACGATCTCGTTTGCGTCCTCGTTGACGATTAGGTCGGCGAAGGTGCCGAGAATGGCGAACAGCTCTCCCGCCTCCCATGCCTCTTCCAGCCGGGACTGCTGCTCTTCCGGAGACAGCATGGCCGCTGTCTCTTCAGCCGCCGCACCGGGTACGCCGCCACGCGACCAGCGGGCCTCCTCTCGGTATTCGGCTCGGCGACCCTCGACGGCTTCGAGCTTGGCCGCCGGCACATCGCCGTTGTGGGCCGGCAACGAAAAGTTCGGGGTGCGCTGGAAGACGGTGAGCGCGTCGGATTGGCGAGCGAGGATCGGAATCGACTGAATGCCCGATGAGCCGGTGCCGATCACCCCGACCCGTTTACCGGTTACATCGACACCATCGTGAGGCCAGCTGCTTGTGAAGTAGACATCGCCGCCGAATCGCTCGAGTCCATCAATCTCTGGGGTCTTCGGCTGAGAGAGGCAGCCGGTGGCCATAACGTAGTGGCGACAGGAGGTCTCATCGCCCTGCTCGGTGCCGATCAGCCAGCGGGCGGCGTTGTCATCCCAGCTCGCTGCCTTAACCCGAGTGTTGAACTTGATGTCGCGCCGTAGGTCGAAGCGTTCGGCCACGTGGGAGGCGTAGCGGAGGATCTCCGGTTGGGTGGCGTACTTCTCCTGCCACTTCCATTCGTCATCCAGCTCGGCGTCGAAACTGTACGAATAGTCGATGCTCTGGACGTCGCAGCGGGCACCGGGGTAACGGTTCCAATACCAGGTGCCGCCAACGTCGTCTGCGGCTTCCAAAACCTGGACCGACAATCCGAGGGTTCGCAAGCGGTGCAGTAGATACATGCCGGCAAAGCCTGCTCCGACAACGACAACGTCGAAGTCCACGGTTGTGTCGGCGCCTGCGTTGCCATTGGCGGTTCCGTTTGAAGAATCTGCTGATGTCATCTCAGCCCCCTTGTTTATGTCGGCGTTTCGCTTCAGTCTCACACAAAACCCCGTGGTGGGACGAGACGAGCAGACACCGAGACCGATGCTCTGCGATCCGCCGGTTAGGATCGATCGATGACCACAGACAACCAGTCCTCTACACCCTCCCGACGGGTGGCCATCGTGGCCAACGCCTCTGACTATGTCGGGCCAGCGCTGGCTCGGGAACTGGCACGTCGTGGTTGCGACCTAGTGGTCGGCGACCCCACGCCGGAGCTGGCCGACGAACTGTCAGAGCTCGGTGCCGACTCCTGGGCCGTCGATGGCGTGAAAGATCTGACCGACCCGACATCCTCGCTGCGGTTACTCGACATGGCGATGGACGCCTACGGCCGGGTCGACGCCGCGGCGTTCTTCAGTGGCAGCATCGTGACCGGTCCATTTCTCAGCAGCGAGCCAGACGATCTGAGCACCGTGATGGCCGGCAACATCGAAGCCCCATACCGGGCGCTGCGAGTGTTCCTACCCCCGATGGTCGAGGCCGGCGCCGGTCAGGTGCTGGCGATAACCAGCGCCTCAGGTTTGAAGGTCACACCCGGTGCGCCGCTGTATTCGGCGACCCGAGCCGGAGCCAACATGCTGGTCAAAAATGTTGCCGCAGAGGTGGCGCCGAGCGGTGTTCAAGTCAACGCGGTCGGCACCAACTTTATGGACTTCCCAGGATTTATCGCCGCCACCGGAGCAGCCGACCCTGAGGTGCGCAGCCGCATCGAAAGCCGGGTGCCGCTGAGACGCCTCGGAGGCATGGAAGAGTTCGCTCGTTTCTGCGCTGTGTTCCTCGATGGCACGACCGGCTTCCAAACCGGCCAGGTCGTCGGTTACGACGGCGGTTGGTCAGCGAGCTAGTTCGCGCCCATCAGGAACCGCCAGCTGGATCGCTCCAGCCGTAGATTTCTCGTGCCGCCTCAGCCGACACAACACCATCGCGCACATCGCGGGCTACCGCATCGCGATCTCGCTTCAGCGGGTCGCCCCAACCCCCGCCACCGGGCGATCGGGCAACCATCCGTACCGGCCCGAACTCTTCCAGGCCGTACTTGGGGACGATAAACGGGTCGGCGTCAGCCCCGGATTCCGGCGAGCGGTGCAGGGTGATTTCGCCACCGGCTCCGAATTGGCCACCGTCGATACCGTGGCCGGTTGCATCGCCGATGCCTTCGCCCCGGAAAGACCAGCGAGCAGCGGAGAGCACGTCGACCTCGTACTCGACCCCGGTTCCACCTCGGAATTGCCCGGCCCCTGCGCCGTCGGTGCGGAACTCTTGGCGTCGGTATCGAACCGGGTAGCGGTGCTCGACGAATTCGACATCGGGCAGGGTCAACCCGCCCAGCGCCACCAGGTGGCCGATCTGGTTGAAGCCGTCACGGTGCGGTGTCGCTCCTCCCCCGGCTGCCGCGCCCCAGTGGTACATGACATAGGGGTTGGCTGGGTCGCTGCCCGCGGTGACTCCGAAGACGTT
This sequence comes from Acidimicrobiales bacterium, assembly GCA_050633745.1. Lineage (GTDB taxonomy): Bacteria > Actinomycetota > Acidimicrobiia > Acidimicrobiales > SZUA-35 > JAHELU01. The sequence continues at coordinate 87,265 of JBOEHD010000035.1, read as the reverse complement.
CTTGCCCCAGCCGGCCAGCGAGCGCGAAGGATCGGCTTGGGACAGGCACCGCCAAACCAGGTGAACGATTTCGTGGGCGGGGATAACGGTGTTCATGGTCATCGGTGCCGGTGGCTGGGCATTCACGATCGAGCCTTCCGGAGCGATCATTGTCACCGCTCGAAAGGTCCCCTCGTTTCGGGGCAGGTCAGGCTCGAAGAACGATGCCAGCCCCATCGAGATCGCCGACCAGGTGTTCACCCAGCCGCTGTTCTTGAAGCCCCGGATCTGGTCGTCGGTTCCGGTGAAATCGACCGTGATCTGATCGCCTTCGATGGTGAGCCGCATCCGTAGATACAGATCGGCGGGGCCGAAACAATCGTCATCCCAGTGCTCCTCGGCGGTCCACGAACCGTCGGGAAGGGCAGCGATGTCGGACCGGAAGCGGCGGTCGGCGTGGTCGCATACCGCGTCGAAGGCCAGCAGTGTCTCCTTCACTCCAAGATCATCGGCCAGTTCCACCACTCTGTCGCAGCCGATCTTGGTCGAGCCGAGCATGGCGCGGAGGTCTCCGTCGAGCAGATCTGGAGTCCGGGTGTTCAGCATCAGCAGCTGCCAAAGGTCGCTGCGAACCTGGCCCGCTTCGAAGAGCCGCAACACCGGTAGACGAATGCCCTCGTGGAAGATCTCGCTGGCCTGCGGGTTGTAGGTACCGGCTGCGCCGCCGCCGATGTCGCTTTGGTGGGCTCGGTTGCAGCAGAAGCCGATCAGTTCGTCGTCGACGAAGACCGGGCGAGCGATTACCCAGTCCGGTAGGTGATTGCCGCCCGCGGTGTATGGGTCGTTCAGGAGGAAGACGTCGCCCTCGGCGATCTGCGAGGCGGCGGCGGAGCCGTCTTGCGACTCCGGCCCGAAGGCATCGAGGATCGCTCGCACGGCGAAGCCACCGCCACCGGTGTGGATGGGGATGCCGTCTGCGGTTGAGACCAGCACGCCGTCGCGGTTGGCGATGAAGCAGGAGAAGTCGTGGCTCTGGCTGAAGATCGGACTTCGGGCGGTGCGGGTCATCACCCAACCCATCTGCAGCGAGATGTGGTCCAGCCTGGCCTGGACAACCGCTACCCGGACCGGATCCTGTATCTGTTCGTCGCTCATGTCAACTCAATCAGGTAGTCGCCGTTGGCCTGTACGGCCAGTCGGTCGCCGGGCAGTCCGAGCACGGTCGTTGTTGCGGCCTCGATGAGATAGGGGCCTTGCAGCGCGGTGCCTGCCCCAAGGGTTGAGCCGTCGTACACGGTCACCTCCTGCCATTTGTGGGTGCTGTCGAGCCAGCAGCGACGCTCAGCGATACCGGTTGGTGGCCCAGCTTCGCTGGCGATCGGCACCGTTTCGATCGTTGGCAGATGGCCCTCGACGGTGATGCCTACACCCGTCACCTCGAGTACTCCATCGGGTTGATAGTGACCGTAGAGACGCTCGTACTCGGCCTCGAAAGACTTGCGAATAGTCGTCGTGGTCAGATCTTGATCGGTGGCCACCCGAACCGACCAGAGTTGCCCTGGATAGCGCAGATCGACATGCCAGTTCGCGGTGGTGGCAAGCTCGCCAGGCCAGTCGGCAGCGGTGAGACCATCGACGATGGCCTGCTCGGTCTGTATCGCCTGCAACAGCCCGGCGGTGCCTATCTCTTCCAGCGGAGCCAGCAGGCTACGGGACACGTCGCGGCGAAGGTTGCTGTGGAGCATGCCGACGGCACAGAACACCCCGGCCTCAGAGGGAATAACCAGCCGGCGGCAGCCCAAAGATCGGGCGATGCTTGAGCCGTGCAGCCCTCCGGCCCCGCCTGCGGCGACGAGAACCATGTTCGCCGGATCTCGACCTCGTTCGATGGTTATGGTCTCGACCGCCTGACGGAGGTGCTGCTCCAGAATGGTTAGCTGCCCGATGGCCGCCTCGGCCACCGTAAGCCCGAGAGGCTCGGCGATGCGTGATTCCAGCGCATTGCTGGCCAGGGTCTCGTCGAGATCGATCGCTCCCCCGGCCGAACGTCCAGCCCGCAACCGGCCCAAGATCAGATGAGCATCGGTAGCGGTTGGCTCGGTCCCGCCTCGTCCGTATGAGGCCGGACCGGGGTCGGCGCCTGCCCCTTGCGGCCCGACCCTCAGCAGTCCGCCGACATCGACCGAGGCCAACGTGCCGCCGCCGGCACCGATGGTGTGCACGTCGACCGCCGGGATATTGAGGTGGTAGCCGCCGACTTCTAGGCCATCGATTACCGAAACGGTGCCGTCGACCATAACCGCAACGTCGCAGGACGTGCCGCCGATCTCCATACTGATGATCGACGTATCCGCGGCCGACTCTCCGACCGATCGGCGTAGCGCGCCACCAACCGCAGCCGGGCCAGACAGCATCAGGTGAACCGGGCGCGACGCCAGCGCGTCAAGCGAAACGGTTCCCCCATTCGACTGCATCAGCAGCATCGGCTGACGGAGGCCTCGCGCTGCCAACTCATCGGCCAGGCGGCGAAGGTAACCGCCGACAAGGGGCACCAGTCCGGCGTTGATCACCGCAGTTGAGGTGCGCTCGTATTCGCCGAGCAATGGAACCAGCTCGCTCGACGCAACGGTGAGATCGCCAGGCCAACGTCGCCGAGCCAGGTCGGCCACCCGCTGTTCATGCATAGGGTTGGCGTAGCTGTGAAGCAAGCTAATCGCTACCGCTTCGACGCCGTCGTCTGCCAGAGCGTCGAGGCATGCCTCGACCCCTGCTTCATCGAGCGGCTGCAACTCCACGCCTCGATGGTCGATCCGTCCGGCTACGCCCAGCCGACGAGACCGGGGTACGACCACTGGCGGCCACGGTGCTCGGTGATCCCACTGGTTCTCTCTAATGCCTCGGCGGATCTCTAGGGCATCGCGGAAACCCTCGGTGGTGATCAGGCCGACGGTCGCTAGCTTGCGCTCGAGTACCGCATTGGTAGCCACGGTCGATCCGTGTACGAACCGGCTGCAATTGGAAAGCACCACGTCGGTCGGCAGGTCATTGACACGACAGATCTCCTCGACAGCATGTAACACCCCTTGAGAAGGGTCGCTTGGCACAGACGGCACCTTGGCGACGAGGAGCCGACCGAGACCATCGATTAGGACGAGGTCGGTAAAGGTTCCCCCGACATCGACGGCGATGGCACAGGGCCAAACAAGAGGCTGGCTGGTACGGGAACCGGAACTGGGCCCGTCGGTCTGCTGGTCCTCGTTATCGCTGCGATCTTGCGCCACGAAGCCGAGAGTAGCCACACCGGTGGCTGGTGGCCGAATAGCGCGGCCATCTGCCCAGATGCTGGGCTGGGAGGGAAGGGTTCGGGGGCGGTAGCTTGATGCGATGCAGACAGACCTCAGCTCGGTGGAGCCGCCAGGCCAGCGCCTAGCAACATTCCAGCTCTATCTGGTGGCTGGCGTAACCATGGCTGGGGTCAGCGCGGTGTTCGCTCTGTTCGCCGAACTGGAGAAACGCTACAACCTGACCACCACCTCGCTTGGTTGGATTGCCGGCACCGCGTTCCTGGCCAGCCTCGTTTCACAGCTGTGGCTGTCGCGCTACGCCGACCGGGGCTACGCCTCCCTGCTGCTGAAGCTGGGAGTTCTCTCCGCGGCCTCCGGTTTGCTTTGGTTCGCCGCTGCCACCGAAATCTGGCAGTTCATCGGGGCGAGGGCTCTGCTCGGCGCCGGCGTCGGCATGATCGTTCCACCGGCTAGGCGGGCCATCGTGCTCACCGCCGACGGCTCTCCCGGAGAGAAGCTCGGCACCTTTTACGCTTCTTACCTGGCTGGCTTTGTCTTCGGTCCGCCAATCGCCGGGATTCTGGCCGTACAGGGTGATGTCCGGCTGCCGTTCCTAGTGTTTGGGCTGCTGACCGCGGCAACCCTGATTAGTATTCTCAAACTCCAGCTTCCGGAGGCCGACCGGATCACCGCAGCCGATTCATCCGCTGATGGCCCGGACCGGCGGGTCCTGCGACGGTTGCTCGTCGATCGTCGGATTCTGGCCGCAATGTTGGTGGTTATCTCGTTCCGCTATTCGATCGGGGTCTTCGAACCGCTGTGGGCCACCCATCTGGACAACCTAGGAGCATCGACAACTCTGATTTCGTTCTCGTTGGCATCGTTCGCCCTGCCGATGTTGTTGGTGGCCAAGCAGGCCGGTCGGGTGTCGGATCGGGTGGGACACCGGTTGGCCTCGTTGACCGCGGCTCTATGCACCGTGCCGATCATGGCCATCTACGGCTACGCCGGGGTGACGTGGGTGATTTTGGCCCTGGCGGTGCCTCACGGTCTGCTTGAAGCGGTGCTCTCGCCTGGGTCTCAGGCATCGATAGCTAACGCCGCATCGGACGATGATGCAGCCTCCGCTCAGGGTCTTGCCGAAGCAGCCGGGTCGGCGGCGTCAGCGATCGGGGCCTTCACCGCGCCAGCGCTATTCGACGGGCTCGGCCCCGGTCCGGCCTGGGCCATCGGCGCGGGAGTGATGCTGGTATTGCTGGTCGGAAGCTGGATCATGGACCCACCAGCGAAATCCCTGGCCCGGTCTGCGGTCCGGGAACCGACCGGATAGTCCATCCCACCGTTTGTCTTAGGTGTACTTTGCCGGTTAGACCAGTACTCGAATGAGCCAGTACTTGAATAGAGCAGCAGTGAACAGAGCAGCGGGAGATCGGCCAGTAGACAGCCGGCCTGGGGCGCGGGTGCATCATGCCCACCTGATGGCCGCCGACATCGACAGCACGATCGCGTTCTGGAAAGACTGTTTCGACGCCGACGTGGTCGGCGATGAGTCGATGGCTGGCTCACGCAACGTTTTCCTCGACATAGGTGGCGGCCGCCTTAATCTCTACGACACTCCGCCGAACCATCGTGGGCCGGTGCATCACCTCGGTGTGCATGTCACCGACCTTGCAGACACGGTCAACCGCCTTGAGAAGGCGGGCTGGGAGCCCCGGCCGATCACCCATCACGGCCCGCTGAGCTACTCCATGGTCCAGGGTCCCGACGGTTTGCTGCTCGAGGTGTTCCATTTCGACTCGCAAACGACGCCTGAGCATCTGCGGCCCTACTTCGATCTGCCACCCGGCGCTGACGCATCCGGAGTGGTCGCTAGTCCTGGCGCCGAGTCCGACTTCCTGGGCACTGGAAGCCTCTCGCCTCAGGCCATCGAGCGCCTGAATCGTCCGAAGGTCGATCCTCTTCGGCCACCGGCGGCCGATGACCACGGCGCGGTTGCCCAATGGAGGGCAGCGATCCACCGGGCATGGCTGGAGGGCGATCCGGCACCTGAGGAGTGTGGACATCACAGGTCGGTGATCGGCGGCGTCGACTGCCTGATCGCAGGCGAGGCACCCGCGGATGACCCGAACCGACCACTGGTGGTCTACTTCCATGGAGGTGGCTACTGCCTCGGCAGCACTGAGGTCGCGATTCCCATCACCGAACGATTGGCCGAACGATGCGAGGTCATCTCCGTCGATTATCGACTGGCCCCCGAGCATCCGTTCCCGGCTGCCATTGAAGACGGATCGGCGGTATTGCAGGAAGCGGTGGCCACGATCGCCGCTGCGGGTCAGCACCGGCGGTTGGTCCTGGCCGGCGACTCGGCGGGAGCCAACGTGGCGCTCTCTGTCGCGCTAATCCACCCCGATGCAGTCGATGGCCTGGCACTGTTCAGCCCTCATCTTGAATTCGACGCAGAGTTAAAGCCGGGGTCCGGGTCGGTGAACGGTGGGCGGTCGGCCGACCCACTATCCGATGTGGATGACGTCGCCGCTCGCTGGTTAAGCGCCGCCTACCGCAGCGACCGAGATGCGGACGATCCTGCCGTCGCACCAGCCCTGGGAGAGCTGTCGGGACTACCTCCCACACTGGTACAGGTTGGCTCTGCCGACGGAGCGCTTGGTGGTTCGGCCCGCTTCGCCCGGAGAGCGAAACTGGCAAACGCCGAGGTAACGCTCGATATCTGGGATGGGCTCTGGCACAGCTGGCAATACCACCGGGAGCTGCCGGAGGCCGACCGAGCCCTGGCTGAAGCAGCGGAATTTATCTGCAGGCAGACCAGCCGCTAGCGTCGGCCGGTATGGGCTCACCTACCGACCACTCCTCAACCGACACAGCAGCAGACCAGCCCGAGCGTTTGCCGGACGGGTTAGTTGCAGTCGTCAAGCGAGACTGTCCGACCTGTGTCGTGGTAGCTCCGGTCTTGGCCGGAATCGATACGGTCAGCCAACTACCACTCACCGTGTACTCCCAGGACGACCCCGGTTTTCCCGAAGCGGTTTCTCCGGTCGACGACACCTCGCTAGCCGTGTCATGGCACAACGAAATCGAGACGGTGCCGACGCTGATCCGGGTGGTCGACGGGGTCGAGCAGGAGCGCATCGTCGGCTGGCGGCGCGACCAGTGGCAGGACTTCACCGGGGTAGCCGATCTGGCAACAACACCCACCGACTTCATGCCGGGCTGCGGTTCACTGTCGGTCGATCCCAACCTGGTCGATGAGCTTGCGGTGCGGTTCGGCGGAAGCGAACTGCGAGGCCGTCGGGTGGAACTGGCCACGTTCGAGGACGAGCACGAGGCAATGTATGAGCGCGGCTGGTCTGACGGTCTGCCGGTGGTCGCCCCCACAGAAGCTCGGGTTCTACGCATGTTGGAAGGCACGACCCGAGCCGCAGACGAAGTTGTGGCCATCGTGCCACCTTCGCTGGTCGAGGTGACGGTCGAGCAGGTGGCGATCAACGCGGTCATGGCTGGCTGCAAACCCGAGTACCTGCCGGTGGTGCTGGCCGCGGTGGAGGGCGCATGCACCGACCAGTTCAATATTCATGGGCTGCTCTGCACGCTCTGGTTCTCCGGCCCGGTCCTGATCGTGAACGGACCGATCCGCAACCGGCTGGGCATGAACAGCGGCAAGAACGCGCTGGGTCAGGGCAACCGAGCCAACTCGACGATCGGCCGGGCCTTACAGTTAGTTGTGCGCAACGTCGGCGGCGGCAAGCCCGGTGTCGACGGCATCGACCGCTCGGCCCTCGGTGCGCCGTCCAAGGTCGGCTGGTGTTTCGCCGAGGACGAGGAGAACCTGCCGAATGGCTGGGATCCGCTGAGCGTAGAGCGAGGGTTCGAGTCGGGCCAAGACACGGTCACGCTGTTCGCCGGGCACGGTCCTATCGGCGCCGTCGATCAGATCTCCCGCACTCCGGAGTCTCTTACCCGCTCGCTGGCCGCGCAGCTGATGGCCGTTGGCCATCCGAAGCTACCGAACGAAGCGATGCTGATCATGACCCCCGAACACCAGCGGGTCTTCGCTGAAGCAGGCTGGTCAAAGGCTCGGTTCCGCACCGAACTCGAACCTCTGCTCATGCTCGACGGCGACCGCGCCATACGGGGTGTCGACGGTATCGAGGAAGGTCTTCCGGAGTCGATGGCCGGCCGTTCGATCCCCAAGTTCCGGCGCGGTTCGTTGATGATTGCCAGAGCGGGCGGTAGCGCCGGTGCCTTCTCAGCCATCCTCGGTGGTTGGATCGGTGGACCAAAGGGATCGGAACCGATCACCGTGGCGATCGGCGCCTGAGCGGGTCCGACTAGCTCGGCAGCGACTCGCTTACGGTTGGTTGTAGCCGAGCCGTTTGCCATCACCATCGGATCTGACCCAGGATTGCCAGATGGATGCTGCTGATCGTTTAGAACTTCATGAACTACCCGGTCGCTATGGCGACGCGATCGACGATCGCGACTGGGAACGGTTGGGGCGGATCTTCACCGACGATGCGGTGTTCGACCTAACCGACCTTGGTGCGCCGCGACTCGAAGGCTTGGAAGCGATCAAGGTCTTTATGGACGTCGAGGCTCAGCATCCTCGGACTCACACCATGACCAACATCTACGTTGATGAGACCGACGATGGCGTGAAGTTGAACTTTCGCATCGTTGCCCTGTTGCCGGAGGGTAGGGTCGGCACCGCTTCCTACTACGACGATGTGGTCAAGACCGACGCCGGCTGGAGAGTGAAACACCGCATCACCACGCTCCGCCGCAAGGATCGCCTGCGCGATCACTAGCATCCCGGCGCAGTTCACTACTGCAACTGGTTACTCCAACGCCCGGCCGACCTCGTCGAAGGCGTCTGCGATTCGAGCTGCGCCGTCCTTGATATCGCCAAGATCGTCGAACCCGATCGGCAGTTCGCCCGCCCCGACCTCGCGGATCGTTTCGGCGGTTGAGGCGAGGGTTTGCTGTTCGCCGAACATCCCCCTGTCGCCGGCCATCACAACCGCGCTTGCGGCCAGGAACGTCGCCATGACGAGGTATGCGCCTCTTGTCAGATAGACGGCCCTCATCGCTGACGAGGCCGGTTGGGCAGCCCGGCCGCGGCTAAGGGGTCGACAGGTTCGCTCACACAACGCATGAGGCGAACCGTAAGGATCCGATGGCGGTGATGGAAGAAGTGATATGCCTCTGCGGCTAGTCCGTCGGACCCAGGGTGGTTTCTCAGGCCTGGATCGGCTAGCAGCCGGGAGCGGTTGGCACTCGGAGCCCCAGGTGGTTGGCCACCGCTCTGGACCGGCCAGGGATGCGGATCTGCATCGGTCGGCTCAGACGCTCGACCTGAGCATCTGGTCCGTCACCTGTCCGAGCGACCAAGATCGACGATCCTCCCCCGTCGAGTTCAACCGCATCGTAGGCTCCTCGCTCCTTGAGAATTTCTCCGGCCGACGGCAACGACAGACCGTCGCTGTAGCCGGGTTGTTTGCCGTCGGCCACCAGCCACCACATGGTGGTGCCAGTTTCATCGACGCCGACCACGGTTCGGGGGTACGGCTCTGACGGTGAGGCCACAACACGGCCCTGCTGGATCAGACGATCACGACCGGTGATTGCCAGCGAAGCGTTGCTGGCAACGGTCCGGTCGATCGAGGCATAGCCGCTGCCGGTTATCGACAAGGTGTGGCCGTCCCAGTCGATCGCACCGATCGAGACCGATCCGCCAGCAGCGACGGGCAGGCCGGACACGGTGGGGCCGAGCACGTTTACTTCCTCGCCCTCCTCGGGCGTCACGTTCCAGAACTGGGCTTGTTCGTAGGGGAAGAAGAAGCTGCCGTTTATGGCCACCGCCATGTTGTCGTTGTCGGCCCAGGTGATGGTCTTCAGAGCGTCGGCCGTTCCGTCAGCCGCAACCTTTGACGTAGCGGGTGCGACGCAGGGGCTGCTCAGGTCGATGGTGACTAGGTGGACGACTGCGGTCTCATAGCTGAACCGCTCGTAGCTCACGCCTGATAGCAGCTCATCGGTGAGCGGTTCGCTTGGTCCGGCCGCGACGTAGCCGCCGTAGCAAACCAGGAGCCCGCCGATGACGACGATCGTGACGCCAAAAACTCGCGATACTCGGGCCAGAGCAACGGCATCAATCCGAGTCCGAGCCCATCGGAGCAGCAGCAACCCAACCACCGCTGCTACGAGGCCATTTCGAATGATTGCTGACCACAAATGTCGAAAGCGTAGAGCAAGAAGCGTCTGCCGAACGGTCGGCATTTCCCCCCGCCGCCGATCTCGGGACCAGACACACCCCGGCTGCAGACAGTCGAGGTGTCAGAATGTGAAGATGCTCAAGCTGATTCGATTCGACGCCTCTCAAGCGATACCGATCGATGGCTTTGACTCCGTCGGCTCGTCAGCTGTTCACCTCGGTTCCGGTTCTGGGGAGTCACATAGCTACGCAGTCCACATCGGCCCCGGCGGCGAGATCGGCTTTCACGAAGCGGGCTTTGGACAGCTCTTCATCGTGAGCGAGGGCGAAGGCTGGGTCGCGACTCCCGACGAAAGGACCGAAGTTGCTCGTGGTGAGGCCGTGTTGATCGAGCGCGGCACTATCCACGCCAAGGGCAGTGCCAACGGGCTGCTGGCCATCATGGTTCAGATAGGCGATATGCAGGCGGTCGGGCACTGACAATTGATCGAGCTGGGTCGCACAGCACCACCATGCGACCCGACGAACCAAGCATCCAGTTCGACTGTGGGTTGACCGGCCGGCACGGTCCGCTGTGGGTGAGTTGCCTGAACAGCGCCCGTTCCATCGATGTTGAGCGTGGCATCCGCCGGGCGTCGGCTCCGGCGACGGCTAGTTCGCTCGGCACTGTTGCCGAGAACTGCGGCTACTGCTGCGGACCCCGGTGACCAAAATCGGCGGGCGGAATGGGCAGCTGTGCGCGTGGCCTGCAGCGGCGACTGACTCCGAAACCCTCCTGAAATTCCCCAGAAATTTCTTGCCCTGTTTGTCGATTCTCGGCCATCTCGCGCGTCATGGCTTGTGAACTGCAAATATGAGACCGGCAACAGTCCGGCAACCAAGGAGATTGAGACCATGAAGTACTTTGTTCTACTGGCCGGCTACGGCGAAATGACCCCGTGGGATCAGCAGACCCCCGAGGAGCAGGAGGCTGGTATGGGCCAGCATGTGGCGTTCGACGAAGCCTGTGCCGCCAAGTCGGGAGTTGAGCTGGCCGGCGGTGAAGCGTTGGGCGACGGGTCGATGGCCACCACCCTTCGCACCCGAGGTGGCGAGATGACCATCACCGACGGCCCGTTCGCCGAGGCCGCGGAACAGATCGGCGGCTATTACGTTGTGGACGCCCCCGATCTCGACACGGTGACCGAACTATGCAGAATCCTGCCCGCTTATGACATCGACATCCGACCGGTCCTCGAGACCCCGTAGCGACAGCGACCCCACCGGACCGCAGAGCCCGATGACCTCAGCAGTCTCGACAGAGGCTTCGGGTTCTGCGGAGAGCATCGAGCAGATCTACCGGGCCGAGTGGGGTCGGTTGCTGTCGTTGCTGGTCTCGCGAACCCGTCGATTGCACGTTGCCGAGGACGCGCTGGGCGAGGCGTTCGCCCGCGCCGCCGAGCGGTGGCCGGTCGACGGGTTCCCGGCCAATCCAGCCGGTTGGCTCTACACCACGTCCCACCGACAGATCGTGGGCAGACTCCGGGCCGAGAGTATCGCCGGACGCAAGGCACCGCTGCTGGCGGTCCGACCGGACTGGGTTCCCCCCGGCGACCCGTTGGAGCAATTGGAGGTGCTGGCAGACGAACGGCTGCATCTGATCCTGCTGTGCTGCCATCCCGCACTCCCGCCACAGTCACGGTCGGGCCTGGCGCTTCGGCTGGTGATCGGCACCCCGACCGACCAGATCGCCCGGTTGTTCCTGGTATCCCCGCCGACCATGGCAGCCCGGCTGACCCGGGCCAAGAAGAAGATCGCGGTGGCAGGCATTCCGCTTGGCGCCCCGGTCGAGGATGAGCTGCGGTTGCGGCTCGACGAAGTCTGTCGCACCATCTATCTCGCCTTCACCGCCGGCTACACCCCAGGCACCGGTCCCGATCTGCTCCGAGCAGACCTGGCAACCGACGCGGTGCGGCTGGCAGCGCTGCTTCACGACTTGGTCCCCGACGCGCCCCAGGTCCAGGCGATGCTGGCGCTGCTGCTCCTGCAGCATTCGAGACGCGAAGCTCGGCTGTCCGACGGTCGACTGGTCACCCTGCCGGAACAGGATCGATCCCGGTGGAAGAACCACGAGATCGCCGGTGGGCTGCAAATCATCGATCGGGTCCAGCCGACGACTGGCTACGCCGAGGAACTTCGGCTCCAGGCCCTCATCGCCGGCGAACATGCCAAAGCAACAACCGCCGAAGCCACTGACTGGGCGGCGATCGCCGGCCACTACGCGACGCTTGAAACCCGGACCGGCTCGGCGGTGGTGCGGCTCAACCGGGCCGTGGCGGTGGCCGAAGCAGATGGTCCGGGGGCCGGTCTTGCCCTGCTGACCGGATTGGACGAGGTGCTGGCGGGCAACCATCGGCTATTCGCGGTTCGAGCCGACCTGGCCCAGCGGGCCGACGACGTCGAGCTGGCCCAGGCCTCCTTCCGGGCCGCGCTTGAGCTGTGCGGCAACGAGATCGAACGACAGCATCTCGAACATCGGCTGGCCGAACTCGAATCGCCAAACCCGTAGGGCCCGACCATGGTCGATCATCAAACCAAGCGGAGTCTTGGTCTTCGAATGTGCCCGCGTAGGTGACTCTGCCTAGGCGCTTGCGCTGTGAACGCGAATCCGGATTGACTATCAGCATTCGAGCGGAGGGGTTCATCTCGTCATGCGTATACGCAAGTTGTTTGGCCTTTTTGGGGCGTTAGTTCTGATGGTTTCGGTGTTGGTTGGTTTACCAGTAACACCGTCGCAGGCGGTGTTAGCCGCGGATCTAGGCGGAGCACGGGTCTTTGTGTCTTCGTCGTCCTCTGGAACCGTCGACGGAGTCGCATTTACCGGTGGCGACATCATGGTGTACGACTCAATCGCCGACACGTGGACCAAGTTCTTCGATGCCTCCGATGCCGGGCTCGGCAATGCCAACGTCGACGGATTCGACATGACGGGTTCGGACACCGCAATGCCGGTGATCGCCATGAGTTTCACCGGTACCGTCACCGTCCCCGGGATCGGCCGAGTCGACGACTCCGATGTTGTTAGCTACACCGTCGAAAGCAATACCTTCGAGTTGGTGTTCGATGGTTCCGATGTCGGCTTCACTTCGGGCGGCGAGGACATCGATGCGTTGGCCGCCAGTGGCTCCGACCTGGTATTCAGCACCCTCGGCACCGGCTCTGTGCCCAAAACCGGCGGCGGCAGCCTCTCGACCCCCGACGAGGACCTGATCTTGTTCAGCGGCACCACCGGAGCGACGACCACTGGCACTTCGAACGTTCTGCTTGACTCGTCCGACGTCGGGTTCACCGGCGACATGGTGTCAGCCTGGATCGACGAAGACACCGGCGGCATCTTCGGCTCGGCTCTCAACAACTTCAACATCGGTGGCCTGTCGGGCGACGGCGACGACATATTTGTGTTCACCGGAACCACCGGCCCAACCTCTTCCGGTACTTTCGGACTGTTCTGGGATGGCGACCTGTACCGCTTCGGCGGCGAACAGATCGATGGGTTGTTCATCGAACCCGGTGCACCACCTCCTCCGGGGTCAGCCGATCTGTCGGTGGAGCTCGGCAACGACGTTGTCGATGCCGCCGTCGCCGGCGACACGATTACATTTCCGGTCAGTGTGTACAACGCCGGTCCCGATAGCGCGGTAAACGTGCTCGTCACAAACGAGCTGCCGGTCGGGCTCACCTTTGTGTCAACCAGCGGTTGTGCATTAGATCCAAACGGGCTGCCCTGCTCGCTCGGCGACCTCGCCGCTGACAGCGGGACTTCATTCACCATCATGGCCACCGTCGACGAAAACGTGCTCGGCAACGTCGAAAACACGGTCGAGGTAACCTCGAACACCGCCGACCCCAGCGGGACCAACAACCAAGACACCACTGCGTTCCTGGTTTCCGGCCCCCCGGCGGCGATGGACGACGGCCCGGACTCTTCCAGCGCACCCGGCGATCCGTTCCACACCGACAGCGACACGCCTTTCACCCTCGCCGCTCCTGGATTGCTTGCCAACGACAGCCTCGGTAGCCCCTTCGGGTCGATCACCTCGTTCGGTGGTGGTGACCTTGGCGGCGCGGTGACCGACAACCAGGCCGAGGATCGGGCCACTTTTGGCGCCGGTGAGTTGACGGTCGAATCCGACGGGTCGCTCGAGTTCACACCAGACGACGGCTATTCCGGCCCGTTCACCTTCCAATACCGCCTGGCCAATGAAGGTGGCCATTCCGATGCCACGGTGACGATCTTCGTCGGGCCCCGACCCGTCGTCATGGGCGGCGACCTGATCTACCTGTCGACCGCCGGATCGGGTTCCGTCGATGACCTGAACTTCGACGACGAAGACATCATCGTGTACGACCGCGGTCAAGACTCGTGGAACATGTTTATCGACGGCTCCGACCTCGGTCTCGGCACCGCCGACATCGACGGTTTCGCCATCCGTGAGGACGGCTCGATCCTTATGTCGCTAACCGCCCCCCGAACCCTGCCAGGAGCGGGACCGACCGACGACTCCGACGTCTTCGTGTTCACCCCGACAATTACCGGTGAAACCACAGCCGGTACCTTCAGCCTGTTCGTCGACGGCTCCGACCTACGACTAACCGCTGGCGGCGAGGACATCGATGCCGTCTCCGAATACGAGGGCAACGATCTGGCCATCTCCACCTTCGGAAGCTTCAACATGGGCGGCGGTGTCGCCGGTGTCGACGAGGATGTGATCGAGCTGGGCCTCACCGGCACCGGATCCGCCACCAGCGGCAACCCGTCGATCTTGTACGACGGCTCCGACGTCGAGTTCGAAGCCGAGGACATCTTCGGCCTCACAATCGACCCCGAAACCGGCATCTTCTATCTGGCCAACTTCGGTGTGTTCGACATCCCCGGCCTCACCGGCGATGGTGACGACATCATCGCATTCGCAGGCACAACCGGACCGGACACCAGCGGCACGTTCTCAACCTTCTTCGCCGGTGAGGACGCCCGGTTCGATAACAACCAGATTGACGGCATCCATATCGTCGCAGGCGGGGCCAACACCCCACCCCGGATCACCAACACCGTTTTCTCAACGACGGCCTTCGAGTACGACATCGTTGAAGTCGGGGTCCTCGCCGAGGATGACGAAGATGACCCCGGTGAGCTCACGCTCAGCCTGGGAGGACCGGACGCCGATCTGGTCGTCCAGGGGGTCGGCGGTTTCGCACTGTTGCCGTGGGTGGACTTTGAGTACCCCACCGACGCCAACGGCGACAACGTCTACGAGATCGAGGCCACCGTCACCGACACCGGCGGTCTGTCCGACACCGAACTGTTTTCGATCACCATCGAAGATCTGGAACCAGAGCCGATCGAGTTCCTCGCCGCCATCGGAGAGCAAGATGCCAACACTCCGGAGACCGCAGTGTTGGTCGAGAGCGGAGGGACGTTGGATTTTGTCCTCGCAATCTTCCCGGACGACAACTTCCCCGCCGAATGGCTGTCGGTAACGGTGAACGGGATACCACTGCCGTTCGACCCCAACGTCGCCTGTGAGTTGCCGGAGCCGTTCGTAGGTACCGAAGTCCTCTGTTTTCTTGAGATCCCCGCGGTCGATTCCCCGGAGCCGACCGAGATCGTGGCCCAGGCCTTAATCGAGATCGACGGCGAAGAGCTCTTCCGGACCACCTTGACCGACGTCGCCTGGTACCGCACCGATGACGCCCCGGTGATCGACGAGACAACCGTCACCGCCGACGTGCCGGAGAATCAGACTGCGGCCACCGACGTCGAAACAGCCGATGATCACGACGACGAGACCGGTGGGCTGACCTATAGCCTGTTGCCGGGCGAGGATGCGGCACTGCTCAGCATCGATTCGGCGACCGGCGTTGTCACCTTCAATGTCGAACCCGACTTCGAGGACCCTCAAGACAACGGCGGGGACAACACCTACGTGGCAACCGTTCGGGTCGAGGACTCCGGCGGCCTCAGCGACGAAGCAACCATTACCATCACCGTGACCAACGTGGTCGAAGACGCCACGGTCGGCAACTACATCTGGGACGACCACAACGGTAACGGCGTGCAAGAGCTCGACGAGCCGGGTATCAAAAACGTGCTGGTTCGACTAATGAGCGGATCGAACGTGCTCTCAAGCCAAACCAGCAACGCGAGCGGGATTTACCGGTTCGACGTCGCTCCCGGCACCTACGACATCGTGCTCAGCGCTCTCCCCGCCGGAGCCAGTCTGACCACGCAAGGCGCAGGCATCGACGGAACCATCGACAGTGACTTCGACCCGGCGACCCTGACAGCCACCGTCACTCTGGCCGACGGGGAAGTGAACAACGACGTGGACGCCGGGGTCGTGCTCAACCAGGCGCCGACGATCACCACTCCCGGCCCGTTCAGTGTGCCGGAAAACGAGTTGGGCAGTATCGACATAGAAGCCACCGATGATTCCGACTCCGAGGCCAACAACAGCCTGCTCTACTCGATTGGTGGCGACGATGGATTCCTGTTCGACATCGATGCCGCCACCGGCGTGATCTCGTTCAAGGACGTCCCCGACTACGAAAACCCGGCCGATGAAGGTGAGCAGAACGACTACGACATCCGGGTCACGGTTAACGACAGCCATGGCTTGCCAAGCTCGCTCGACATGGTGGTAAACGTGACCAACGTAGTCGAGCAGGCCACGCTAGGCGATTTCCTCTGGAACGATGTGAACAAAGATGGCCTGCAAACCGCAGGCGAGCCCGGTATCCAGGGCGTCGACGCGGTGCTGACGGACCCGATCACCTTTTCCGAGGTTGCCAGGGATACCACCGATGAAAACGGTGCGTTCAGCTTCACCGTCGATCCCGGCAACTACACCCTCGGCTTCGAGTCGTTGCCGCCGGGCGCCGGGTTCACCTTTTCCGAGGTCGGTTCGGATCGAACCATCGACAGCGATTTCAATCCGACTTTTCCGTTTGTCGATGTGACGTTGGCCGACGACGAGGTGAACAACACCGTCGACGCCGGATTGCAGTTGTTCAACTCTCCACCGTCACTGGCGGACAGCGGTCCCTTCTCGGCGCCAGAGAATCAGACCGAAGTCGTCGATCTGAACGCCACCGACGACAGCGACTCTGAAGCAAACAACACGCTGGTGTACTCGTTCTTCGGTGGAGCAGACGACGGGTTGTTCAGCATCGACCCCTCGACCGGCGTGATCGCCTTTCTTGCGCCACCTGACTACGAAAACCCAGGGGGCGTCGGCAACGACAACCGCTATCTGATCTCGGTCCAGATCACTGACTCCGAGGGCGACAGCTCCGCCTACGGGCTCGAGATATTCGTGTCCAACGTGGTCGAGCAGGGCACCATCGGCGACTTCGTGTGGAACGACATCAACCAGAATGGCCTGCAGGACGACGGCGAGCCCGGCATCCAGGGCGTGGACGTGCTGGCCCTGGACCCTGGGGACTCCAGCGAACTCGGTCGGGACACTACCGATTCCAGCGGCGCTTGGAGCCTCACGCTCGACCCCGGGACATACCTGATCGTGCCTCAGCTTCCGACCGGGGCGGCCTTCACCGTCAACGATGAGGGCAACGACGACAACATCGACAGCGATTTTGACCCCAACACACCGTCGTTCAGCAAGCTGTTACTCGACGACGAGGTCGACAACACCATCGATGCAGGCATCGTCTTGAATCAGGCCCCGTCGCTCATCGAACCCGGACCGACATCGGTACCGGAGCGCCAGACGGCGGCGGTGACCATGACCGCCACCGACGATGGACCGGTCGGCGACCTGACGTTCAGTATCGAAGTCAACGCCGTCGACGATGGGGCGCTTATGTCGATCGATCCCCAGAGTGGCGTTGTCACGTTCAACGACCCGCCAGACTACGAAAACCCGATCGACTCCAACACCAATAACGCCTACACCTTCGTGGTCCGGGTAACCGATGCGTTCGGCCTGTTCGATGAGAAGGCAGTCACCGTGGTCGTGACCGACGTCGACGAAGACCCGGTCATCACCACTCCCAATACGTCGGTCGATGAGAACTCGACCATCGCCGTGGATGTCGATGCCACCGACGACATCGACTCAGAAGCCAACGGCACCCTGACCTACAGCCTCGGTGCCAACACCGGCGACGACCATCTCATGAACATCGACCCGGCCACCGGTGTCGTCTCCTTCATCACCCCGCCGGACTACGAGAATCCGACCGACTCCAACACCAACAACGCCTACACGTTCCTGGTCCGGGTCGACGACTCCGAAGGCCACTTCGATGAACAGGTCTTCACCATCACGGTCAACAACGTGGTCGAGGATGGATCGATCAGCAACTATGTCTGGACCGACACCAACGAGAACGGCCTCCAAGACACGAACGAATCGGGCCGAGACGGGGTCACCGTCAACCTGATCGATCCCGACGAGGACGCGGTGATCAGCAGCGATACCACCAGCGGCGGCGGGCTGTACAACTTCACCGTCAGCCCCGGCACCTACATCGTCGAGTTCGTTGCCCCGGCCAACGCCGTCTTCACCGCTCAGGGTACTGGCACCGATCCGGCGCTCGACTCCGACGCCGATGAGGGTAGTGGCCGTACGGCAACCATCACCATCTCCGACGACGAAGACAATGACACGATCGACGCTGGCCTGGTCACCGAACCGGTCTGGGCTCGGCAGTTCACCCAGCCGGCGAGCTTCACCGGGAGCAGTTCGCAGGCCCAGGGTGCCGCAATCGACGAGATGGGCAACAGCTACGTCATCGGCGACTTCAATGGCACCGTCGACTTCGATCCGGGCTCGGCTACCGCCAACCTCACCAGCGCCGGCAGTGGCGACGTCTTCGTCGCCAAACTGGATGCCGGTGGCAACCTGGTATGGGCCAGGCGGATGGGTGGCAGCGGACCAGATTCAGGCCGGGCGATTGCGGTCGATGCCGCAGGCAACACGTACCTCACAGGATACTTCCGAGGTACGGCCGACTTCGACCCCGATCCGGTGACCAGCTTCAACCTCACCAGCACCTCGAACGCCTTCGATGCCTTCGTCGTCAGGCTCGATCCAAACGGCGACCTGATATGGGCCAAGAACGTCGGGGGAACCAGCGACGATCAAGGCTACGGGATCGAGGCCGACGGGGTGGGCAACGTCTACATCGCCGGCGGCTTCACAGACACCGCCGACTTCGACCCCGACCCGACGACCAGCTTCAACCTCACTAGCAACGGCCACTGGGACGCGTTCATCACCAAGCTGGATTCGAACGGAAACTTCGAATGGGCCCATCAGATCGGTTCGACCGGTTACGACATAGCCACCGGTCTAGCGATCGACGCCGCCGGCGACATATTAACCAGCGGGTCCTTCAATGGTTCCGCCGACTTTGACCCTGATCCCACCGATACCGAGATCCTTAACACGACCGGGTCCTACGATGCCTTTGTCACCAAGCGCACAGCCAGCGGCGACCTCGTCTGGGCAAAACGCTTCGGCGGGCCCAACCACGACGTAGCCCAGGCGATCACCGTAGACCCTGCGGGAAACAGCTTCGTCACCGGCGACTTCGGGGGCATCGCCGACTTCGACCCCGACCCCAGCGCCAGCTTCAACCTGACCAGCAACGGAGCGAGCGACGTCTTCGTCGCCAAGTTGGACGGCAACGGCAACCTGGCGTGGGCCAGGGGTCTTGGCGGAGCGAGTCATAACGACACGGGCCGAGCAATTGCCGTAGACAGCGCCGGAACCAGCGTTGTCGCTGGTGAATTCAGGGGCACCGCCGACTTTGATCCGGACGCGAACAACACCTATCACCTCACCGGAGTCGACCCATCGCTGCCCGATGCGTTCATTGCCAAGCTCGACGTTAACGGCAACCTGGTCACGGCCAAGCACCTTGTTGGCACCGGCTACTACGGCGCCAGAGGAGTCGGGATCGACAGTACGGGCCGCTCCTACGTCGCCGGCTATTTCCAGAACACCGCCGACTTCGGCCCCAACCCGACCGAAGTCGGTTTGCTGACCGCCGCTGGTTTCTACGACACCTACGTGCTCAGGCTGGCGTTGCACGCTCTTGGCAACCAGGCCCCGACCATCGCTACCGGATCGCTCGAGGTCGTCGAGGGCAACACCCTCGTCGACGACCTGATCGGCGATGATGACAACGACAGCGAGGGTTCGGGCCTGACATTCGCCATCGACGGCGGGACTGACTCGGCCCTGTTCGATATCGACGCCGCCACCGGGGCGTTGTCGTTCCTCGCCGCGCCGGACTTCGAGAACCCTGGCGATGCCGACACCGGCAACGACTACGAGGTCACGGTCTCACTCACCGACTCTGGCGGTCGGGGCACCATCGAGGCTCTGACCGTCACCGTGCTCGACGACCCGGGTGACGACTTCCCGCCAGTCGTCGGCACCAACGATGACTACGACTCGCTCGGCAACGTGGGCATCGACGTGGACGCCGCCAATGGCGTGCTGGCCAACGACACCGGCGGTGCCCCGGCGCTGACCGTCACCGAGGTGGCCGGTGTCGCAGGCAACGTCGGTTCGTCGACCGCTACCAGCCAGGGCGGCTCGGTCACCGTGAACAGCGACGGCAGCTTCACCTACACTCCGGCACCCGGCTTCGAGGGAGCCGACACCTTCACCTACACCGTCGGCGACGCCGCAGCCGGAAGCGACACCGCAACGGCCACCATCACCGTCGACGAGGTGATCTGGTTCATCGATGCCGCGGCAGCGGCCGGGGGCGACGGCACGCTGGGCGCCCCGTTCGATGCCACCGGCGACCTGACAACGGCAGGCGACGAGGCCAACGACATCATTTTCGTGGCGTCTGGCAACTACACCGACCGCGTCATAATGACCACAGGCCAGCAGCTGATCGGCGACGGCTCTACCGTCGACATTCCGACTGCAACCGGGATCACCGTTCCCGCCTTCTCAAAGACCCTGCCGATCCCGGTCGGCACCGTGGCGGCCCGGCCGCTGATCAGCGTCACCGGCAGCGTTACTCTCATTGCCGGGCCGGACAGCGCGGCAAGAGGCCTGGCGCTGACGGGCGACAGCTCACCGGTTCTACTCGGGACTAGCGGTGGATTCAGGGGCACCGAGCTTTCCGTTACCGCCCAGGAAGGTGCCAGTGGCGTTATCTTCTCCTTCTCCGGGGCCACAACCGGAGACGTTTCGATCACAAACAGCCTGCTCACCACCACCCCTTCAGTGCTATTCAGCAATGGCAGCGCGGTTCAACTGGCAACCTCGGGGTCGGCGTCCATGGACGTCGTCTTTACCGGCAACTCGGTCACCGTAGGAACGACGCGGCCCCTGTCTGCGATCAGCATCAACGCCTCTGCTAATTCCTCGGTAACCGCCGACATCTCCAACAACCCACAGCTGCAGGGGCGGGGGCGGTCTGCGGTCAGTATCCAATCGCGTATCGGCGCCGATGTGGATGTCCTGATCAACAACAACAGCGATATCAGGACCTTCGCCACCACCTCCTTTCCGGTCGCGCTGGTGGCCGACGGTGACGCGAGCCTGACGGTGGAGGTAAAGGGGAACACCATCAACCCGTTCAGCGGCGCCGGGTTGCAGGCATCGGCCAACATCAGCAACGGCAACGCCGATCTCGATGTCACCGTCGACAACAACACCATCAACCTGAGCTCCACCTCGCTGGAAGGCATCAGGCTCCGGACCCGGAGCGACGCCACGTTCTGCGCCAACGTGGTGAACAACTCGGTGCTCACCGGAGGAGCGGCCAACGACTACGCCCTGGCTGTCAGCGAGAGCGGCACCAACGACATCGTGCTCCAGGGCCTGACGTCGACGGTGACCGGGAACGTCGGAACCTTTGCGGTCGGCGTGCTGGATCAGGTGTGGGACGACAACGGGAACACCGAGACCACAAATGAGGAGGGCTACCTCACCGCGGTGACCGGCTCGCCGATACCACAGGCTGTACCCGGCACCTGCCAGACCCCGACAATCCCCTGATGCCGCCCAGAACCAGGATCCTGGCCGATGAGGGATCGAGTCAGAAGTTGAACGGCCAACGGCTGTCCATCCGGAATCCGAGCGGCTGAAGAACGATCAAACCGGGTCGAAGGCCAATGGAACCTTGGCCGGCCCCCAGATACCGACACCGTCGGGCTTCCACTCGATGTCGCCGTCGAGGCGGACGTTCGGCATACGCTGCGACAGGACGGTTAACGCCTCCTGCATCTCGGCCCGGGCCAGGTTTGCTCCCATACAATAGTGCAACCCGAATCCAAGAGTTAGGTGGTTGCCACTCCCCCGGTCGGCGGTGATGTCGAACTGGTTCGGATCGGTGAACAGGTCGAGGTCGTGGTTCGCGCCCACGAAGCTGGGGAAAATCAGCGTGCCTTTTGGAAAGAGCACGTCCCGGTACTCGATGTCTTCCGAAGCGAAGCGCCCGGTGCCACGTACCGCTCCGAGATAGCGGAACGATTCTTCGGTGGCCCGAGCGGCCAGATCGGGATCGCCGCCGAGGGCCGTCCACTGGTCGGGATGGTCGACGAACGTGGCCAGGGCACAAGCCAGTTGGTTGCGGGTGGTGTCGGTGCCAGCCATGATCACTGCCTGGACCATCATCACCAGCTCCTCGGTGTCGAGCTTGTCGCCAGCTTCTTCGGCGGTGATGAGGTCGCTGAGCAGGTCGTCCCTCGGGTCGCCCCGACGAGCCTCAATCAATTCGAGTACGTAGGTGTCGAGCTCCTCGCCAGCGGTGACCATCTCGTCGATATGGTCGGCCATGTCATCGTTGAACACCTTGAAGATTGAGTTGGCCCAGTCGCTGAAGCGCTGCCAGTCCTCCTTGGGGGCGCCCAATAGTTCGCAGATGATGGGGATGGGATAGGGCTCACAGACCTGGCTGACGAACTCGCACCGGCCATCGGCGGCAAACGGGTCGATGAGGTCGTTGATGACCTTGCGCATGAATGGCCGGAACCGGTCGGCGGCCCGAGGGGTGAACGCACTGCTTACCAGCCGCCGCAACCGCTGATGCCCATCCCCCTCCATCGACAAGATCGACGGCCGCTCCTGCCGTTTCAGGTACCGTTCGTCGGTCACGTTGTTCATCTCGGCCAGCAGCCGGGAGGCCTGATGCCAGCGTCGGTCCTTTAACACCGCCACACAATCCTCATGGCGGGTCAGCAGATAGCCGAACGGGTTGCGAATCAGCCAACCCTGATTGGCCAGCTCGGCCATCAGCGTCCGGGCCTCCGGGCCGCCCAACGGCCGCTGCAGGTCGAGCTCTGGGAGGTCAATATCAGTAACGGCAATGGTCATTGGCTGCCAAACTCCATTCGATCGGCTTGACGCCACCGTAGACCCCAGAAGGCGGCCAGGCCGACTCGACCGACCACGCCCGTCGCTTTGCCCATCGAGCCAGTTCTGCGGTGAAAGCCGCATTGGGCGATACTGCGATCATGTCAGAACCTCAGGCACTGAACGTCCTCGGCGATCCGCTCGAACCGTGCGGCACCGACCCGATGACCGGCTGGTACCGCGACGGCTGCTGCAACACCGATGAAAACGACGGTGGTAGTCACACAATCTGCGCTTCGGTCAGCCAGGAATTTCTGGAACATCAGGCAGCGATCGGAAACAATCTGCTCACCCCGGCGCCCCAGTTTGGGTTCCCCGGGCTCAAGCCCGGCGACCGATGGTGCGTGACCGCGGCCAACTGGCTGCGGGCCCACATGGATGGGGCGGCGGCTCCAGTAGTGCTGGCCAGCACCCACGAACGAGCCATCGAGATTGTGCCGCTCGACATTCTCAAGCTCTACGCGGTCGACGTGCCTGCCGACCTCACCGAGTTGGAGATACCGGACGAGACAGCCGACCGGGACGACCCGCCGTCAGATGGTGAGGACCCAGAAAAACCAGACGCCTAAAGATGAACAGCCGCCCCCGGGGCGGCCCGATCGGGCAACGCCGCTACCAGGCTGACAACCTGGCGGTGGCTTCTTCGACCATCATCGCCACCACATCGGCGGCAGGCATCACCTCGCCGATCAGGCCGGCGATGTTGCCTGCACCGTTCATCGAAATACCTTCCTGGCCGCCGCGATCGGTGGCCAGTGGCCCCATGGTCCTTCCTGCCAGTACCGGCTGGAGTGGCATCGGTAGGGGGTCAACGTCGGCGGCTTCCCACGCTTCGGTCCAGCGATTTGGCAGCATCCGGAACCGTTTGCCGGTGTAGGCGCGGCTGATCACCGGTGACTGGTCGGCGGCCGCGACAATCCCCGCCTTCTGCCAACCGGCGATGCCCGCCTCGACGGTGGCTAGGAACCGTGTACCAACCCATACTCCTTCGCAACCCATCACCAACGCTGCGGCCAGGCCACGCCCGTCGCCGATGCCGCCAGCGGCGACCACCGGCACATCGATGGCGTCGAGCACCTGCGGCAACAGCGCCATGGTTCCGACGTGGCCGGTGTGGCCCCCGCCTTCTGTGCCCTGGGCGATCACCACGTCTGCACCGTCTCGAGCAACCGCCATCGCCTGCTTGGTGTTGCCGACGACCGACATCACGGTCGCTCCGGCGTCATGGAAGCGATCGACGACAAAACCGGGCGACCCGAGCGCGCCCACAAACACCGGGACCCCTTCTTCGAGAATGACTTCGATCTGGGCCTCGGCATCGGTGCCGAGCGCGTTGCGGTCCTTCGATCCGAGCGGACCGCCGTCGCCGCCTTTCGGCGGCGCGATAGAAAGCTCTGTTGCGATCTCGGCCGCGATGCGAAGATGCTCCTCAGGCAGCATGTCGGCGATATCGGAGACTTTTACCCCTCCCTGGTCGAGCCGAGTAGGCAGAATCAGATCGACGCCAAATGGCCGATCGGTCAGCTGTTGAGTCCTGCGGATCACGTCCCGCACCTCATCGGCCGACATCGACGTGCAGCCGAGCACCCCGAGACCGCCTGCGTTTGAGACCGCGGCCACCAGGTCCGGTCCGGCGATCGGGCCCATGCCGGCGGAGATGATCGGCACGTCGATGCCGAGGCGCTCGCACAGTGCGTTCTTCAGTTTACTCATGGCAGAAATCTAGAAACTGCGAGTCCCAGTGTCAATAATCGAGTCAGACCGTGGAAACCAGCCGCGAACCAGGCGTCGACTCGCGGTCATTGTTGTTTGCTGGCTATCGTTGACCGAGTCCGGATCGATGATCAGTGCCAATCGATGAACAGCCCATGGGACAACGATGACCGAAGCAACATCCTCACCGAAACAGGAGCAGCCGCTGGCCGAGCGTCCTGTCGATGGTAGGCGCGCCCGTCGCGAACGTGGCCGGGTTGCGGTGAGCGATGCAATGGTCGACCTCGTCTTCGAGGGTTTCACTCCCCCGAGCGCCGAGCAGGTAGCGGCCAGAGCCGGTGTATCTGTCGCTTCGCTCTACCGCTACTTCGAGACTCTCGACGACCTTCGTCATCACACGGTCGCCCGGTACTTCGAACGCTACGACTACCTGTTTGCTATTCCCTCGATTGGTGAGGGCCCGCTGTCGGCCCGCATCGACGGTTTCGTATCGGCACGGTTGCTGCTTCACGAAACCACCGCGCCGATGTCCCGCCTAGTCCGTACTCGGGGTGATCAACAGCTCCCGAGGGACACGATCGAGCGGGTACGGGCAACGACGGCCGACCAGATCCGCAACCACTTCGACCACGAGCTCGGCTCGTTGACCGCGGCCGCTAGAGACGACCTGGTGGCGGTAATCAATGTCCTGACATCGTTTGAGTCGTGGGACCAGATGCGTCACAGCAGCGGTCGGAGCAAGATGCAAACCGCTCGATCATGGAATAGTGCCATCCGGGCTGTTCTCGAATAGTCACCGATTTCAAGGAACTGCAATGTCGGTCAGTAAACCAACGGATAGAGACGAACCACTGGACAGGGACGCCACGCTGGCCCGGTATCTCGAGGAACGCGACAAGAGAATTCGTCCTGAGGGGAACGATCAGTACATCGAGCCGACCGGCAAGTTCGCTGCGTACCTCGACGACCCTTACGTCGAAGTTGTCGAGCGTGACCCACTGTTCGACGAGGTCACCGTTGCGGTCATCGGTGGCGGCTTCGCCGGGCTGGTTACCGGCGCCCGGCTGAAGCAAGCTGGCGTCGAGAACGTTCGGTTGATAGAGAAGGGCGGCGACTTCGGCGGGACCTGGTACTGGAA
>JBOEHD010000035.1:0-61464 GCA_050633745.1 Acidimicrobiales bacterium | reverse complement strand
GCCGACCGAGAAGTACACCCACGCCCCCGAGATCCTCGATCATTGCCGCCGCATTGCTACCCACTTCGATCTCTACGAAAACGCCTGCCTGTCGACCGAGGTAATCAACCTCGCCTGGGATGCGAAGACCAGTCGCTGGACCATCCACACCAATCGCGGCGACCAGATCCGAGCCAAATACGTGACGATGGGGACCGGCCCGCTCCATCGCCCCAAGCTGCCGGGCATTCTGGGGATCGAGTCGTTCGACCGACACAGCTTCCACACCAGCCGCTGGGATTACGACTACACCGGCGGCAACCCGGCCGGGGCCCCGATGGACAAACTGGCCGACAAGCGGGTTGGCATCATCGGCACCGGGGCGACCTCGGTCCAGTGCATCCCGCACCTGGCGAAAACCTGTGGCGAGCTGTATGTCTTCCAGCGCACGCCCTCATCGATCGATATCCGCAACAACCACGCTCTCGACCCCGAGTGGTTCGACACCCTGGAGCCGGGTTGGCAGCGCAAATGGCTGCACAACTTCACCACCCTGCAAACCGGCGGCTTCGCCGATGAAGATCTGGTGATGGACGGTTGGACCGATCTCGCCCAGCGCATCAGGGACCGCGCCATGGCCGATCCGAACCAGGACTTCAGCCCGGAGGCGCTGCAACGGGCCTATCACGAGAGCGACGACGAGAAGATGGTGGAGATCCGGGCCAGGGTCGATGAACTCGTCGACGACCCGAGCGTGGCTGACGCCCTCAAACCCTGGTATCGCCAGCTCTGCAAGCGACCGTGCTTCCACGATCAATACCTGCAGGCCTACAACAATGCCAACACCCATCTGGTCGACACCGACGGCCAGGGCGTCGAGCGCATCACCGAAACCGGCGTGGTTGTTGGTGGCATCGAATACGAGCTCGATTGTCTGATCTTCGCATCGGGGTTCGAGGTCGGCACCGACTACACCCGGCGGGCCGGCTTCGACATGGTCGGGCGCAACAACATATGCCTGTCAGAGCGTTGGGCCGAGGGTATGCAGAGCCTGCACGGCATCCACGTTCACGGCTTCCCAAACGCCTTTGTGGTTGGCCACAGCCAGGGGGCGAACCTCATCTCAAACATCCCTCATAACCTGACCGAGGCCGGCACCACCATCGCCGCAATCATCAGCCATGCCGAACAGATTGGGGCCGAAGAGGTTGAGACCACCGCGGTGGCCGAACAGGAATGGGTCGCACGCTTGGAGGCCGGAGGCCGCTCCTTTGGCGCTGACCCCACGTGCACTCCCGGTTACTACAACTTCGAGGGTCAAGATGCCGGCCGTCGAGGACTACTCAACTCGCTCGGCTACCCCGAGGGACCGGTGGCCTACTTCGACTACATCGAAAGCTGGCGTGACTCAGGAGAATTCGAAGGGCTTGAGTTTCGCGGCCACAGCTAGCCTCGGTTCAATGACGAGACCCCAGCGGCGCCGACACTCCTAGAGCCAACCTCGGTCGCGGGCGATAACCGCCGCCTGAGCGCTGGACTGGGCATGCGCCTTGGCCGTTGCGGTCGAAAGGTAGTTTCGCACCGTCCCGACCGAGAGCGAGAGCGACCGGGCAATCTCCGCAACCGGAGCGCCGGTCAGTGCTTCGCTGAGAACCTCCTGCTCGCGAGCGCTTAGGGGGTTCATTCCCTCAAGGAGCGATTCTGTGGCCAGCGACGGGTCCACCACCCGCAGACCACTGTGCACCCGGCGCACTGCATCGGCGAGCTCATTGGCTGGCGTATCCTTGACCAGGAATCCGGCCGCACCGGCGTCGAGCGCCCGACGGAGATAGCCCGGTCTGCCGAACGTCGTAACCACTAGGGCCCGGACCTGGGGTGCATGTTCTCGAAGTTGTTCAACAACCGCGATGCCATCGATGCCCGGCATTTCGATATCGAGTAGAGCAACATCGACAGGCTGGGCCAGCACCGCCGGCAGCACGTCGTCTCCCCGCTCGACCTGGGCGATCACCTCTAAGTCGGGCTCAAGGCCGAGAAGCGCGGCCAGGGCGCCGCGAACCAGCGCCTGATCATCGGCCAGCAGCAGCCGGATCTGGAGCCCCGCATCGTTGCCCATGGATTCAGAAACCGATCTCGGATGCGGGAATGAGAACCTCGATCACGGTGCCGGTTGTCGCCGGTTTGCTCGTTGAGGTTTCGCCGCCCGAGGTGACTCGCAACGTGGCTCCGTTCGCTTCGACTCGCTCCTGAAGACCCGCCAAACCGTTGCCTGGCCTACTTGAGCCAAGCCCGACTCCATCGTCGGAAATTCGCAACAACACACGCTCCCCTGCTGAAACGTCGGTGGGCGTCAGGGTAATCTGGCAGCGCGTGGCTTGTGCATGACGGACGACGTTGGTCACCGCCTCACGCACTACCCAGCCAAGCAACGATCGTTCATCGATGGTGATCTGGCTCGCCTCGCCGTTCACGACCAGCTCGACGCCTGCATCGGCGAGCACCACTCGGGCCGCAGCTAGCTCATTGGCGAGGTCAGCCGAGCGCAAACCGCCAACGGTGGCTCGTATCTCGGTCAACGCTCGGCGACCGACCGACTCGACTTCGGCCAGCTGGGCTCGGGCCTGTTCAACCACGGTGCTGACTGCAGGTTCGGTCGCCTGCCCGGAGGCGGTGCCATCGAGGCTTTCCAACAGCCGGTCGCAAACCTGGGTCTTGAGAATGACGACCGTCAAGCTATGGCCAAGCACATCGTGCACATCGCGTGCGACCCGATCTCGTTCCTGACTGACGGCCAGTTGTCTGAGGAGCAAACTGCGTTCGGTATGGCTCTCCTCGCTCAGACGGGTCATGCCGGTGGCCGCACCAACGGAGAGCACAACGATACTGAAGAACCATACATGGCTGAGTACACCGGCGAACGCTGGCAAGATGATCACCGTAGACACCGATAGCAGGCCGACGATTGCCCCGGTCCGCCAGGTGAAGTGGAACATAGCGAACGACACGATGAACGGTAGGACAGCGAGCAGGGGCCAGCTGCCGACCAGGAACGCAACCGCGTTGATAGCGACCAGGGCGGTGAACCACCACCGGTTCCGGTTCGGCCCCGGTTCGGGGTCTAGGCCGAGCCATCGCCGAGTGATGTCGCGATAGGCGAGCATGTGAGTTACGGCGAAGGCCGCGATCAGAATCAGGGAACCTGCCTTCCGACTCAGGCTGAGATCGTCAACCAGCACCGTGAATGCAGGGAACAGGAGGAAGAGCAGCCAGATGTTGGCGAGCAGCCAATCCTGACGGAACGAATTCCGCCCTGTTGCGTCGAGCACTGTTGAACTGGGGACTGCCGTGTCCCGCTCTGTGGAATCCTGCTCCATTGATTTCAGCTCTGTCGACTTCCGCTCTAGTGATCTCACTGCCTGCTCCGACCTCGTCGTACTAAGAAGATGGTCACGGTTGCTAATAGTGTCATCCACACAGCGACGTTGGTGACACTTTGCCAAAGAGGTTCGGCGATCAGTTCGCCATTCCCCGGGTCGACCGTGCCGCCGCCGGTCAGCGCCCGGCGTGCGAGCGAGACATAGCCATACAGCGGTGTGAACTTCGCCAGGGTCAGTTGCCAACCGGTGAGGGGTACGAAGATATTGCCGAGGAACGACAGGATGACTATCGAACCGCCCGCGGCGTTGACTGCGGCCTCGGAGCGCAAGGCGAGTCCAAAGGTCAAGCCGTACAGAGCAAAGGTGACCGCGCCCAGCACCAACGCAACCGCGGAGATAGCCCAGACATGCAGCGGGGCCTTGGCACCGGTTACCGCACCGATAGCGAACACGACGGCGATGGGCAATGCACCGACGGTCACCGCCGTGGCGGCTTTGACGGTCACGTAGTCGCGGTCACGGAGCGGGGTCAGCCCCAGCTGACGTGTCCAACCCTGCATACGTTCAAGCGCTGCAGACCCGCCAACGTTGGTGGTTGCGGTTACCGCTCCGTATGCGGCCATGGCGATCATGATCCACATTGCCACGTTGCCCTCTCGGACCGGCTCATCGCCGAAGTCCTGCTGGGCTCCAAAGATCAAATAGAGGAAGCCGGGCAGCCCGACGGTGAAGAAGAGCGAGGTTCGGTCTCGGAGGACTCGTCGCAGCTCCAGACGGTAGTAGGTGGTGTTGAATATGGCGTTCATATCTATGCTCCTTCGAGCTCTGGGGTCTTGGTCAGGGCGACGAACGCGTCTTCCAGCGACGCGGCGGCAATTTCGAGGTCTGTTGCTCCTAGGTCGCCGAGCAAGGTGCGAGCCAGTCCGTCGGAGTCGAGCGTGGTGAACAGCAGCCGATCGCCTTCGACCGCCGAGCTCTCGACGACATGAAGCGCCTCTACTTCCGACAGCACATTGCCGAGGGTCTTGCTCGGGAACCGGGCGCTGACACGACGACCGGCGGCTTGGCGACGCAGCGCGTCGGTCGGGCCGTCGGCGACGATCTTGCCCGCAGCGACGAGCACAGTGCGCTCCGCGAAGTCCTCCGCCTCCTGCAGGTAGTGGGTGGCAAAGACGATGGTGCGGCCTCGCTCGGCCTCGGCTCGCATCACCGCCCAGAACTCCTGACGAGCCTGCACGTCCATGCCGGCCGTTGGCTCGTCGAGGATCAGCAGGTCCGGCTCGGCTAGCAGTGCTAGAGCGAAACGTAACCGCTGCTGCTCCCCTCCGGAACACGCCTGTACCCGGCGGCCGGCGAGGTCACCCAAGCCCGCTCGCTCGATCACTACCGCCGGAGCAGGTGGCGAATGGTAGGTAGAGGCGATCAGTTCGACCGTTTCTCCTACAGTCAGGTCGCGTAGTAAGCCGCCGGTCTGCAGGACGGCGGAGACCCGGCCGTTGCTAACCGCCTGGTGGGGAGACTCACCAAAGATGCTCACCGTCCCCGCCGTCGGGGGCTCGAATCCCAGCACCATGTCGAGCGTGGTTGTCTTCCCGGCACCGTTTGGTCCCAGCAGAGCCACGATCTCCCCTGCGCCGATGTCGAGATCGATTCCGTCAACCGCAAGCACGGCGTCGTCACCGACGCCGAACTGCTTCTTAAGGCCTCGTAGCCGAATGCTTGTTTCCATAGCCACAACACTGCGGCACGAGGCTAAACACCAGTAGAGAGCATCCTCACTACATCGCTATGAGGATTGTCATATCGCAAACGGGGCAGCTCGATCGAACGGGCTCCGGCTCCGCCGCTTGTTTCGTCGCCGGTTCCGTCGGTGTTCGGTCAGGCCAGTTCTTGTGCGGCGATAGGGCTGATGCCGTCGATCGACCCGGAAACCGACAGTGGCCGGAATCGGATGAAGGCGTTGCGATGGTGGAACGGCTGGGCGCGGTCTACATCGATGGCATCGGGGTGCTCAGGCCCTTCGTCGCTGCCATAGGCATAGTCCTTTACCGATTGGGCTGAATCCCAGACCGACAGCGTTGCTACGAACGGTGGCGAGCCAAACCCGGTGGACCACCGCAGACCGGGGGCGCTGAGCACCCGAGCTTCGGCCTTGGCCGATGTGGAGAGGAACCGGCGAGCTTGGCTCATCTTCAGCTTGCCCAGAGTGGTCACGACGACGGGACCCTCCGAATCGATGTCGCGACTTCGGGGTACTTCGGTGGGTAGGCCAGGCCACGATCCGAAGGCCCGGATCGGTTGCAGGGTGGCCATCCAACCCGAGGCCATTTTCGCCGCCCGGTGGTCGCTGGCTAGGAAGCCGTCTAGCGATGCCTGGTCTTCCCAGAACGCCACCATGCCGAGCCGCCGCAGATTGAGCCGCGGCACAAAGCCAGGGCCGAGGTCGGCACAAAGGCCAACGTCGGCCTGCAGCAGGCCCGCTACCTGCGCCGGTTTCGGCGGACGGACCAGCAGGCTTTTGATGCCAAGATCAGCGACGTGTACCGAAACAACCATGGTCGACTCCTATGTTGGTGTGCTTGTGAATCTCCTCACAAGCTCAGAAATAACCTAGCTGACTCTCCCCGGTCGTGCCCAGCAGGTCATCGTCTTGGTTCCGGATTTCGCTGACGTGACCGTCTGGCAGGCAGTCGAAGTCAGCGGCAGAATCTCGTCCCCGCGGGACTCCAGTCTGCCGGATCGTGCCGTCGTCTTGGACCGCTGTCTGGCGGTGGACCAGAATGGCCCGGTGAGTTTGCCTTCGGTTGAACAAGTCCAGCAGCAGGTGGCCCAGTGGGTGGCCGAGAACTGGTCGAATGAGATAACGGTTCGGGAGTGGTGGGCGAAGCTGGCAGACGCTGGCTATTCGTCGCCCGGCTTGCCACCCGAGGTCGGTGGACTGGGTTGGCCTGGCAATCTCACCGCGACGGTCATGGCCGGGCTAGCCAAGGCCGGTGCGCTTGGATCGCCGGGTGGGATCGGTCTACTGCTCACCGCTCCCACGCTGGCTTCTGTGGGCTCTCAGGCTCAGATCGACCGCTATATGCGCCCCATTCTCGATGGCACCGAGGGGTGGTGCCAGCTGTTCTCTGAGCCCCAGGCCGGATCTGACCTGGCCGGGCTACAAACCAAGGCCGAACGCGACGGTGACGAATGGATCGTGACTGGTCAAAAAGTCTGGACTTCGACCGCGCAGAGCGCCGACCGTGCCATTCTCATCGCCAGGACCGACCCGGAGGCGCCTAAGCGACGGGGCATAACCTACTTCGTGATGAAGATGGACCAGCCCGGGGTCGAGATTCGACCGCTCCGGGAGATGACCGGCCACTCGGTATTCAACGAGGTTTTCCTCGACGGCGCTCGAGTTTCGCAGGCCGACGTTGTCGGCGAGTTACATGAGGGGTGGCGAGTGGCCAACACCACGCTGGCTTTCGAGCGAGCAGGAGCAGGCCACGGAGGCGCTACATTCGCCGCCGCGTTGCCCGGAAGCCGGTCTGGCGATCTCGACCGGCCTGCCAGTTCCTTCGTCGGCGTAAAAAGCCCAATTTCCGGTGCTGCTGTCGGGCGACGGCATCTGAAAGCACTCACCGAGATTGCCGAAAAGAAGGGCCGCATCGATGATCCAGTGGTCCGTCAAGCGCTGGCAGGTGTGCATTCCGACCACCAGATCATCAAGCTGATGGGGTGGAAGGCCAAGGCGGCCCCGAACACCAGAACCGGAGCCGAAGGCAATATCGCCAAGATCTACAACTCCGGGGCGGTGGCCGCAGCCCGAGACGCAGCCAACATGCTGCTCGGCCCCGAGGGCCAGCTGATCGAGTCGGAGGGCGCGGCTGGCATGTTCCAGGAGATGACACTGTTCTCCCCCGCTCCGCCTATCTACGCCGGCAGCGACCAGATCCAACGCAACGTGATCGGCGAACGGGCGCTCGGACTGCCGAGGGAACCCGGGCCATCACCGGACACTCCGTTCAGCGAACTACCCAAGAACTGAGGTCGGACCTTGTCCGGCACTTCCATCGGGCTCGACCCGACTGATCGGCCTGCCCGTGCGATGCCTCCGCTGTGGCTTCTGTTAGCTGCGGGCAGCGTCATCACCGCTCTCGGGCTCGGTGTGCGGTCAACATTTGGTCTGTTCCTAGATCCGGTCATCGAAACCCTCGGCACCGGCCGGGGCACGTTCGCCCTGGCCATCGCCATCCAGAACCTGGTGTG
The DNA here is from genome assembly GCA_050633745.1 of Acidimicrobiales bacterium. Lineage (GTDB taxonomy): Bacteria > Actinomycetota > Acidimicrobiia > Acidimicrobiales > SZUA-35 > JAHELU01. The sequence goes on along the minus strand of JBOEHD010000035.1, from coordinate 53,854 downwards.
GGGCCTGTCCCAACCGTTGGCCGGGGCGGTAGCCGACCGCTTTGGTTCGGCGCGGGTCATTACCGTCGGCGGCATTGTCTACGCTCTCGGCCTCGTTCTAATGTCGACCGCAACCTCGTCGGGCATGCTCTATCTGTCGGCCGGATTTGTCATCGGGGTCGGCACCGGAGCGGCCAGCTTCGCCGTTGTGCTGGCGGCCGTAGGGCGAATGGCGCCGGTAGAGAAACGATCGATGGCCCTGGGCGTCGTCACCGCCATGGGCTCGGTCGGCCAGTTCATACTCGTGCCGCTGGTACAGCGACTGATCGACAGTTCTGGCTGGGAGTCAACCGCGGTGATCTTGGCCCTGGTCATCCTGGCGGTGCTGGCCTGCGCCCCGGGGCTACGAGGTCGAGCAGCCGACTTCATCGCCAGCTCGAATCCCGATGCTTCATCCGGAGCGCCAGCAGCGATCGTTCCCCTTCGACAGGAGCTACGGCGGGCGGCCTACTCGCGGTCATTTATTCTGCTGAACCTGGCCTTTTTTGTCTGCGGCTTCCACGTCACCTTCATTGCCACTCACCTAGCCTCCTACGCCGAGGACGTTGGCCAGAGCCGATCGAACGCTGCTAATGCGCTGGCCCTGATCGGGCTGTTTAACATCGCGGGCTCGCTCGCCGCTGGTGTGCTTGGTGGGAAACACTCGAAGACTCGGTTGCTGTCGATGATCTATACCGCCCGGGCGGTCGTCATCACCGGGTTTGTGCTCATCCCGGCCAGTCAAGCGACCACGCTAATCTTTGGCGCCGCGATCGGGGTGTTGTGGCTCTCAACCGTGCCCCTGACCTCGGGTATCGTGACCGGCCAATTCGGCACCGCTCACAGCGGAACCCTGTTCGGCATCGTGTTCCTAGCTCACCAACTCGGCGCCTTCGTCGGAGCGTGGATGGGCGGCACGCTGGCTGACAGACTTGGTTCCTATGATCCGGTGTGGTGGATCGCTGTCGGGCTCGGCATCGTAGCTGCCGCTCTACATTTGGTGATCGACGAGGGGCCTCAACCGCAGGCCCCTGAAGCGATTCGGCTATCGCCGGCTCCCATCGGAGGGGCGGCGGCTTTGCTGCTGGCCTTCGGTCTTAGCGCTGCGCTCTCGCTGTCGACGGCGAGCCGAGCCGGTGCCTCGGAGTCTGCGATCGACTCTCCCAGCGGTTCGTCCGACGCCGCCGCCGTCGGCTACTTCTGCGTACTCCACCCCGTCGCTCTGGCGGAGTAGAAGATGGCAACCTCACTGGTCATCGTTGCCTCAAGTGGCGCCGCCTCCGAACTGATCGGGGTCGTGCAGAACCCGCGCTCCGGATCGGTCGACTACGCCGTGGTCGCCCTGGTAGGCCAAGGCGACCTGCTGGCCGACCTAGCCGGACGGCTGGATGTGCCGCTGCTGGCAACGTTGGGTGAGGCCAAGCCCGGCTGCCATGTGGCGTTCGCCGGCGCCGGTCCAAGCCAGGAGCCGGCGAACGCCGACCTGCTGGCCCGCGGGGTTTACCCACCGGCGACCCTGATCCATGCCGATACGACCATCGGCCCTTGGGTGACGGTCGGCGAAGGTTCGCTGCTGTCGCCAGGGGTACGAGTGACCGGCAACGTGACCATCGGCGATTTCTGTCAGCTTCACACCGGGTCGATAGTCAGTCACGACGACGTACTCGGCCGCCATGTCACGCTCAGCCCCGGTGTCACGCTGTGCGGCGGGGTAACCATCGGCGACGCGGCGACCGTCTTCGCAGGAGCCACCGTGATGCCCGGCGTCACCATTGGGGCAGAGGCAACCGTTGGGGCTGGCGCGCTGGTCAATCGTGATGTGGCCCCCGGGGCAGTCGTCGCTGGCGTTCCGGCGAAACCGTTGAATCGGTAATGAGATCGGTAGTGAAACCGGCGGCGAATCGGCAATGATTCGGTACTGGACCGCCGCTTCTAGAACCGCTGGTTCAGATTTGCTAACCTGCTTGATGGCGACCTGTCGCGCCGGACCTTCGCATCAGCACTCACGCTGCTGACCCGGAAGGCAAAGGGGACCTAGCGTGCCCGATAGGAATTCACATCGGTTTGACGGTGCCGGTCGGCATCTCGACAAGCGTGAGTTGTCAGCGATGCTCGGCCGCCAACTGGAGACTGATCGCAATGACTAAACAAGAATCGTTCAAACGTCGGGTGCGAGCTCGTATGGCTAAGACCGGCGAGCGCTACGTCGCCGCCCGCCGGGCGCTGATAGAGCAGACCGATCGGCCCCGGAAACGTGCCTGGATGGCCGAACCGGAGATGAGCGATAGCGCAGTGACCGAGGCCACCGGCAAGGGGTGGGAGCAATGGTGCGACATCATCGATCGGTGGGCAGGCGTCGATCCCAAAAGCGAGACAAGCAAGAACGAGACAAGCAGGAACGAGACAAGTAAAGGTAAGACCGGCCGACCGATCACCGACCACACCGCTATCGCTACGTACCTGCGGGACGAGCTCGGCGTCGATGCCTGGTGGTCGCAGAGCGTGACCGTCGGCTACGAACGCATCACCGGGCTACGACTCCCCTACCAACGCCCCGACGGCACCTTCACCGCAGGCAAGTCGGCAACGCTCGACGTCGACGGCGTGCAGCTAAGAACGATGTTGCTGAGTGAGCAGGACAGACAAGATCTGTTTCCCGGGCATCAGACCGAGCTGCTTTCTCGACCCGACGCCAAGCGTATGCGAGTCGCCATCGGCACCGGGGTCGTCGAGATCACCATCGACCCGGCAACTACTTCATCAGACGACCGCGAGCAAAAGAACGAATCGCCCAGATACAAGGTCAGCGTTTCGCATCGAAAGCTTGCGACCTTCGATGAGGTAGAAACCTGGAAGCACTACTGGGGCGAGTGGTTGGCCGCGGTCGGTGACCTCCCGGCAACCTGACCTGGTCAGTCGGCTCGCATCGGCGCGATGACCTGCTCGGCGAACCGGTTGATCGGCTCGGTCGACTGCGGGTGGCCAAAGTCGAGAACGAAGTGGCTGATGCCGAGACTCCGATAGTGGGTTAGCAACTCACGGAACTCGTCGGACTCGGCATCGGTCTCCGGTAGCGCCCGCTCAATGGTGGTGCCGACCACGATGTCGGCCGGGTTACGCCCAGCGCCTTCGGCCGAACGGTTGACGATCGCTGCCTTCTCGAGCCAGTCGTCGTCGCCTCGCATGCTGCTGTGCCACATGTCGGCGGTACGGCCGACCAGTGGTAGCCCAACTTTCTTGCCGTTGGCCCCAACGCATATTGGCGGCATCGGATCGGGCAAAGGTGGAGCGGAGGCGCCATCGATTGAGTAGTGGGTGCCTTGGAAGCTGGGCTCGTCTTCGGTCCACATAAGGCGGCAGATAGCGATCACCTCTTCGAGCTGAGCGAACCGCACCGACGGCTTTGGAAACTCGTAGCCGTAGGCCTCGTACTCGTCGCCGCGCCACCCTGCACCGATGCCCAGCATGAAGCGCCCGCCGCTGAGTGTTTGCAGCGTGGCGGCCATCTTGGCGGTCAGCGCTGGCGGTCGGTAGCCGTGGCCCAAGACGTGATGGCACAGTTCGATGTTCTCGAACTTTCCGGCCAGCCAGGTGAGCGTTGTCCAACCCTCCATAAACGGGTCGGTCTTGGCGTCGAAGCCGTAGAAGTGATCGGCGATCCAGAGGCTGTCGAAAAATTCGACGGCCGTCGGCAACACGTGTTCTGCCTGGTGGACCACGATGGGTTTGTGATCGCTCCAGCGATTGCCGATTACCGGAGAAAGCCAGCCGAACTTCAACTCGTGAGTCATACGATCCTGTCTAGCAGCGATTGGCCGTATCTTGGTCAAGCTAGCGGTGCCGTGAGAAGCTGAATGGTAAGCGAGTGGAGACCGTCAGGAGACGCCATGACCGATGCGTTGACCAAATCAGAGACCGAAACCGATCGACCAGAAGGCATCGTGGCCGGGCCCGCAGCCTGGTATGGCCGCGAGCTTCAGAACAACGACAGCTGGATCGAGCAGCTTTCGCCCGCTGATATCGCCGAAATCGACGCCGCGCTGAACGCCGTCGACCAGGCCGGAACCCCAATGCTCGGAATGTCTGCTGACGACTTTCCGCTACCGACACTCGGCCCCCGACTCAAGACGCTGGCCCAAGAACTCGACCGTGGACGAGGATTCTGGCTGCTGCGTGGCTTGCCGATTGACCGGATGACCGAGCGTGAAGCGGCCTTCGCCTACTGGGGACTGGGACTCCACATGGGCACCCCGGTTTCGCAGAACGCTCGTGGCCATCTGCTCGGCCATGTCACCGACGAGGGGCGCGACCTAAGCGATCCCGGTATTCGGGGCTACCAAACACGCTGGCGGCTGCCCTATCACACCGATAGCTCAGACGTCGTTGGGCTGCTCTGCCTGCAGCCGTCGAAGGAAGGTGGCCTCAGCGCGGTGGCATCGACCACTTCGGCATACAACGAAACCGTGCGCCGCCGGCCCGACCTGGCCCACCTCTGGTTCCAGGAGTGGTTCTACGATCGCCGCAACGAGGAAGGCCCAGGCCAGGACCCGTTCTTCAAGACCCCTCTGGCCACCTGGAACGATGGCCTACTGTCGATCCGCTACGTGCGAAGCTTCCTCGAGTCAGCACAGCGACATGATGCGGTTCCCACTCACACCGCCGAGGAGACCGAGTTTCTTGAGCTCGTCGATGAGATCGCTAACGAGCCGGGCTTTGCCCTCAAGATGGACTTTCGTCCCGGCGATATCCAATTCGTCTGCAACTACTCAACGTTCCACTCCCGGACCAGCTACGAAGACGACCCGGACCCGGCATTGAAACGGCACCTGCTTCGGCTATGGCTGACCCTTGATGAAGGCCGGCCCATCCCTACCGATTTTGGGCGGGGCACCCAGGAGGGTGTTGTTGGTCGTGGGGGCATCGCCGGTGTTCCCGGTAGGGCCGAGCCGATGGCCGGCACCTACGCCTAGCAATCAGCGACGGCTATCAGCAACCGAGTGACCGCCAGCAACCGATGAACGAGGAAGCTTCGTAATGACCGACAATTCGGCGACGATACAAACAGCCCGTGGACCGATCGCCGCCGACGACCTCGGTCGGGTGTTGATGCACGAGCATGTCTTTGTGATCTCCCCTGAAATCCAACAGAACTACCCCGAAGACTGGGGCGACGAAGACCATCGTGTCACCGATGCCATTCAGCGGCTCAACGACCTGAAAGCAGCCGGGATCGATTCGATTCTCGACCCCACAGCGTTGGGCCTTGGTCGATACATGCCGAGAATCGCCAGAATCGCTGAGCGCATCGATCTAAACATCGTTGTCGCCACCGGTCTCTACACCTTCGACGTCTTGCCGCACTACTTCGGTCGACGAACGCCCGGCAGCGGGCCAGGCGGAAGCGATCCGATGGTCGACATGTTTGTGCGCGACATCACCTCCGGCATCGCCGACACCGGCATCAAAGCCGGGGTCATCAAGTGCGCCACTGATCAGCCGGGCGTAACGCCAGGGGTCGAGCGGGTTCTGCGAGCCTGTGCAAAGACCCATCTGGAGACCGGCTGTCCGATCACCACCCACACCCACGCCGCGACCAGGCGAGGGCTCGAACAGCAGGCCATCTTCAAAGAGGAAGGCGTCGACCTCGGCAACGTGGTAATCGGCCACAGTGGCGACAGCGAAGACCTCGACTACCTCCTAGAACTCATCGACAACGGCAGTTATCTCGGCATGGACCGGTTCGGCATCGACCGCTACCTGCCAACCGCCGAGCGGGTTGCCGTCGTCGCCGAACTGTGTCGCCGGGGCTACGCCGAACGTATGGTGCTGAGCCATGACGCGTCGTGTTATCTCGACTGGATTCCCGGAGAGCTACCGCCCGAGGGCGCTGAGCATTGGAACTACCTGCACATCAGCAACGATGTTCTGCCTGCCCTACGCGAGTGTGGCGTGACCGAGGAGCAACTCGACATCATGCTGATCGACAACCCGAGGCGATTCCTCAGCTACCAATAACTCGAATCCGACCTCGCTCAACAGGGGCCGAACCTCTGCCCGCGCCAACAAGTCAGTGAATTCAAGTCAGTGAATTCAAGTCAATGAACCCAAGTCAATGAAGAAAGAGAACAACAACGTGTCAGACGCAATGCCCGGGGCCGACTTATGGCCGCTCGCTTCCACTCCGACGTTGGCCGACGTCGTCCCAACGCACATGCAGGCCCTCATCCTGCACCGTGACCAATACGGCGAACCCCGTGACGTCTTGGCCTGCGAGTCGGTCCCGGTCCCAACGCTCGGCCCCGCCGACGCAGGCGGCGTGCTCGTATCGATCCTGGCCAGTGGGCCGAACTTCAACACCAACTTCGCGGCCCTCGGCCTACCGGTTCCGGTGTTCCCCCGCGGCGATGGAGCAACGCTCCACATACCCGGCAGCGATGCCCTCGGCATTGTGGTCGACGCTGGTCCCGCGGTTACCACCGTCAAGGTCGGCCAAGCGGTCATTCTCGACTCCTGGACCGGCAACAGCATCCGGGGCTACGAGACTCACGATGGCTTCAACGCCCAATTCGCGCTGGTCGACGAGCAGCGAGCGATTCCCATCCCACCGGCCATGCAGGGCAACAGCCCAGAGCAGCTGGCGGCCATGCTGCTCACCTACGGCACCGCCTATCGAGCTGTCGTCGAACGATTGAACCTCCAGCCCGGCCAGTCGATGCTGGTGATGGGCGGCGGAAAGGGAACGAGCTACGCCGGAGCCCAGATTGGCAAGGCGCTGGGCGCCAGAGTGATCCTAATCGGCTCGAACCCGACGCTGGCCGCTGAACTGATCGACCGTGGCGTTGCCGACGCGTTCGTCAACCGCCGCGAACTCCCCGACGAGGTCTACGGCGTGCTCGCTGAAGACGAAAGCCACGCCGACTGGATGGCTAGAACTCAGCCATTCCGCGACGCGGTGTTTGCCGCAAACGATGGCAAGCCGGTCGACAAGGTGTTCGAGCACACCGGCGGTAGGAACTTCCCCCTTCTGACCTCAGCGTTGGCCGACCGAGGTGCGTTGGCGTTCTTCGGGGCCACCGGGCAGGCCCTCAAGGGCGAATACAAAGAGACGTTCTTCTACGGCGACCGCCGCCTGGTACTCGACGCTCGCTGGGTTTGGATGCGCCAGAAGCAGGTGATGTTCCGCGACGCCGAGCCAAACCAGATCTTCGCCGAAATCGGACTGCTACCGGGACGCCGAGGCGTTATCTGGGGCACCGATGCCTACTCCCTGGCCTTCGCCGCGGCCGCCCTGGAACGGCAGGCCGATCTGGCGGTCATCGCCTCGCTGTCGACCGAAGCCGACGGCATCGCCGCCATGGCCGAACTGGGCATCGGCGCAGACCGCATCATCGACCGCGACCGGTTCGAACTAGAAGATGACATGCCAGACCCGTTGTTGGAAGACGGCACACCAAACCCCGAGTACAACGACGTGTTCCAGGTCACCGCCCGGTCGATGGGCCGAGCTATCTGGGGCATCTTCGGACCCCGGGTCAGCCCCGACTTCATCGTCGAGCGACCAGACCAAAGCACCCTGCACTACAGCACCTTCCTGGCCAGAGACTTCGACGAGAACGACGCCATGGCTTCCAGCTACGTGCTGTGCCGAGGTGACATCGACCTTGAGGTGTTGGGCTCGCACATGTACCACGACTCCCAGGCCCGGGAGGTTTTGCGGCTCCTGGCCGAGAACCGCATCGTGATGGAGCAGGAAGACCTCGAAGTGGTACACCTCGACCAGCTGGCTGAGGTGCAACAGAAGATGCTCGATGGAACCATGTCGAAGCCAAAGGGTGTCGCACTGGTTCAGGCCGACAAGCCGGGTCGGTCAATCGCCGACTACGAGGCTGCGTTCCTCGGCCAGGCGGCGCAGATTTCCGATCCCGGAGCTGGCCGATTCATCGATGTCCGAGTACTCGACGGGGTTGCCTTGGTGACACTCGATCGGCCCGACGCCCTCAACGCATTGAGCGAAGAGTTGCTCGACCAGTTCGGAAAGGTTGTTACCGAGGTAGCGACCAGCGGCTCGTTCGCCGGCTCGCCGGTAACGGCGATGATCGTGCGCGGCGCCGGCCGGGCCTTTGTCGCCGGGGCCGACATCGGGGTCTTTATCGGCAAGACAGCCGAGGCCCTAGAAAAGCTGGCCAACGACAACATGGCGGTGTTTACCGCCCTCGAGAACTTGCCGATCCCTGTGGTCTCACTCATCGACGGGTTCGCTCTCGGTGGCGGCAACGAACTGGCCATGAGCACCCATTACCGGATCGTCACCGAGAACGCGGCCCTCGGACAGCCTGAGGTCAAGCTTGGCCTCATACCCGGCTACGGAGGGATGCAACGCCTACCGCGCATCGTCGGCCCTCGTATCGCCGCCGAGATGTCGGTCAACGGTGAAGCGGTCGATGCCCACCAGGCGGTGAACATCGGTCTGGCCCATGAGATCTGCCCTTCCAGCACCGCTCTGGCTCGGGCCTTCGCGGTGGCCAGGGATCTGCGCTCAGGTGCGATCGAGCTGCAGCGGCCTACCTGGGATGCCACCGCAGCAGCACAGGCCGACGAGTTGGCAGCGCTGTTTGCCGACCCAACCGTGCAGGACCTGCTGGGTGCCGAAGCCCCAGTCGGCGATGATGCTGCTGACCTGGTACCGGCCCGCCGGTACGCCGCCAAGATCGCCTTCGAGGCGCTGCGCCAGGGCTACGAGCTTGAATTTGGGAGCGGTCTAGCCAACGACGCCCGACTGTTCGGTGAGGTCGTGGCGTCGCCGTCGGGTCAATGCTGGTCCGGCAAGTTTCTGGCCAAGGATCCCGAGCAGGGTTCGTTTTTGACCCAGCTGAAGCCGTCGTTCTAGATATGGCTAATCCCGTTCTAGATACGGCTACTCCGCTTCAACGACGGCTACTCCGCTTCAACGACGGATAGTCGGCTCTAGCTGCGGATGTTCAGCTCGATGGCCACGTTGTTGGGGTCGCGAAGGAAAATCTGTTTGAGGTTGAGGTCCGGGACATCGTTGGTGCGATATCGGATGTCCTGGGCATCAAGCTTTTGACAGGTGCCATCGAAGTCAGAACCGGCGAACGCAAAATGGTTGAACGCACCTGACTTGCCGCTGTCTGCCAGCTTCGCCGCGGCTTCGCTGCCCGGCTCGTGGAAATTCAGGTGGATCACCGCTTGTTTGCCGCTGAACAGCCATGCCCCGGCGAAGCCGAAGTCGGGTCGATCCTCGGGTCGGTTCTCCAGCCCGAGAACCGTTTCGTAGAACTCGACGGTTTCGTCCGGCTTAGTGGTGTCGATGTTGATGTGGTCGATGCCGTGGATGGCCATGTCTCAACAGTAACCCCCAGAGTCGCCCAGCAGAAGTCCTCGGCGCGGTCTATTGCCCCAACCGGCCATCGATCCGCTCTCGCAGGATGTCGACATGACCCATATGGCGGGCGTACTCCTCGATCATGCCGACCAACACTTCGCGCAGCGACATGTCGCCCCCGCCGCTGCCGTGGTGATTGAGCGGATCCCCGGCTGTGATATCGAGGTTGGGAGCGCTGGCGACGAAACGGTTGGCGAATTCGACCTCGGTTCGCCACGCATCCCAAGCCTCGGCAACCACTGCGGGATCGGCCACGGCGCCATCAAAGTCACCGTCGCGGTCGGTTTCTGAACGAAACAGCGGGTGTGCATCCTCACCGGCCATCATGATCCGGAACGTCTCGCGCTCTCCGTCGGCAAGGTGTCGCACCAACCCGAGCAGCGACATTGTCGACGGCTCCACCGCCCGCCTTGCCATCTGCTCGGCATCTAGACCTTCACACTTCATCTCCAGGGTGAGCCGTTGGCAACGCAGCGACTCCACCAGCGTGGTGCGCTCATCGCCAAGCCGCGGCCCGTGCTCACGAGGATCATCATCGGACGGGTTTCCGTCCTCGGTGAACATGTCTGCTCTTCGACTAGTGGCCATTGCGGCAAGCATTGCCGATGAGGCGGCCACCGTCCACGGACTTTCCGTTCCTTCGCTACACCGTGCGCTCAGGTAAGCCCCCGGATGAGGAGCGCGTTCTGAGCGTGCAGCAGCCAGCGTTTTGCCTCAACGACGTGACACATCGCATGAGTCATTGCTTCTGCGCTGACCTCTTCGCCTCTCGACACCGGCGGACACGGTAGGAACTTCGTTGTCGGCGGGCACCGGTCGAGTAGCTCAGCGGTGATCTGCAAATCGTGAAACGACTGTCGGGTTTCCGATGCGATGCCAGACGGCCAGCAGTCGGTGTAGACGACGTCCGCATCTGCCAGGAGTCCGTTGAGCTCGTGGGCGACCTTCACCGTGCCGACCGGGGTCGGGACAAACTCGGTCCATCGTTCAAGGTCGGCTTCGAAGCCCGGTGGACAGATCTGCGTCACGGTGATCGGCAGAACAGACGCTGCTTCTAGCCAGCTGTGGCAGAGGTTTGTCGCCGCACCGACAAACACAACGTTGATGGGCTTCGTGACGTCGTGGCCGTTGGCGTGAAGGTACGCCAAATCGCCGAGGATCTCGCACGGATGGTTGTGGGTGGTGCGGGCGTTGACAACCATCGCCGAGGTTGCCGCTGCGAGTGAGACGAGCGATGGCAAGCTCGGGGTGCGGACCACGATGGCATCGAACCAGTTCCCGAGGTACTGGCCCATATCGCCGACTTCTTCCCGGCTTCCGACGACACCTGGGATGTTGACCGAGTGTGCCCCCAGGATTGAGGCGCCGAGTTCGAAAGCGGCACGATTTCGGAAACCCTCTCCGTCCCACCACATGGCCAGGCGATAGCCGGCAAGGGGGCGATAGTCGTTGCGTCGGGCGGCCCGCGCTTCAAGATCAATCGCAAGTTCCATCAGATCGACAAGCTCTTCGGCTGATCGGTTAAAGACCCGTAGAAAGTCACTCACCCAGCGAGGCTATTCGGTCGGGCCGCCCTCGGGGTCAGAGTTCTGTTCGGCCGATCAACGCTTGGCGGATGTACAAGTGGCGGTGGTTCGGTGGCAGAACCCATACTGGGTAGGCCGAGAGAATCCGGAGGCCAGCAGTGACCGCTCCCAGTAAATTCGCCCACGTCGTCTACAACACCCATAGATACGAAGAGATGATCGACTGGTACACCAAGGTGTTCGAGGCTCGAACAGCGCACCGCGATGACCGGCTGGCGTTCTTGACCTACGACGATGAGCACCATCGCTTCGCCTTCCTCAACCTGGGCCCGATGCCCGACGATGCGCCTGCGCCGAGACTCGGTCGGGGTGTTGGTGTGCACCATGTCGCATACACCTGGGACGGGCTCGATCAGCTGGTAGAGCTTTACAAGCGGCTCAAAGCTAGCGGCATCGAGCCGAACCGACCGGTCAAGCACGGTATGACCCTGTCGCTGTACTACGCAGACCCCGACGGCAATCTCATGGAGTTCCAGATCGACCTTGTCGAACCCGATCTGGCCAACGAGTTCATGCGAAGCGCAGCCTTCGATGCCAATCCGATCGGCGAGCCTTTCGACCCCGACGAACTCGTTAGTCGCTATGAGTCAGGGGCAGACCTAAACGAAGTAGTGTTCCGCTCCGATCAGCAACCGGTGCCAATCCCCGGCGCCTGAACTGGCTAGCTACAGGCCAGCGGCCTTGGCGTAGGTTTCCAGGTCGGTTTCGAATGCCGAGGCTCGTATCGGTGCCGCTAGGACAAGCTCATCGACGCCAAGGGCCCTGGCCTCCTCGACGAGGGCCGCGACTTCGTCAGGCGATTGATTACCCAGCGGGAGCCCGATCCGCATGCTGAAATCGTCGTCGGTGGCCGAACGATTGTGGTCGGCCAGAATCGTATGCATGCGGTCGATGCGGACCGGTAGATCCTCCGGGGTGGCCAGCCCGCCGGGGGCCCACCAGCCGTACCAGCCATCACCCATACGGGCCGCCCTTCGCATCGCTGGAGCGGAGTCGCCGCCGACGATGATTGGCGGGCCTCCGGGAGTCAGCGGCTTCGGGTTCATGACCACCCCCTCGAACTGGACGAACTCACCGGAGTAGGTGGCCTGGTCCTCGGTCCACGCCGCCTTGATGGCCTCCAGATATTCGTCCATACGTTTCCCCCGGCGCTCGAACGGCACGCCGAGCGCGGCGTACTCCTCCCAGGACCAGCCCGAACCGACCCCAAGCTCAAACCGCCCCTCGCTTAGATGATCGAGGCTCAGAACTTCCTTGGCCGTCAGCAGCGCAGGCCGCTGGGGCAAGATCAGTACGCCGGTGCAGAACCGAAGCGTGCTGGTCACCCCAGCTGCGACCTGGAACACAAATAGCGGATCGTAAAGACCGGTATCGGGACCCCAGTTGGCCGAACCGTCCTTCGAATAGGGATACTTCGACTCGTACGATGAAAAGAAGACCACATGCTCCGGGGCATAGAGCGCTCGGAAACCGAGCGACTCGGTCGCCTGAGCGAAAGCCTTCACAAAGCCAAGGTCTCGTCTCGGGGAATTGCCGAACATACCGGCGACGCTGATATCCATCTCCAGAGCTTGGCCCATCAGCGGCCCCGTCGCCAAGGTTGGGTCGAGGTCGGGGTCGGGGTTGGGTAAAGGCCAGGGCCACATGTGAGCCGAAAGCGGCAGTTGGGTTACAGCCGACCAGTTCGCCTCCCGCCGGTCGCGCAACTAATGTCCGGCCATGAGCCGCTGCGCCGTCGAACACGACTGACGGGGTCACCGCCGAGCTCACCAACTCCGAGAGGACTGAGCAGATGAGCAAACAGACCACGGTCAGCATCAGCGAACCGAGCAACATCCTGGTGATGGCAGGGTTAACCATGCCAACGGTGACCCCGCAATACCTGGCAGATATCACCGCCGCCGCGCCCGCTGGCAGCACCATCGAGGTGGTGTCGGGCGTCAAGGAAGCCATGCCGTTTGCCGGCGACGTCGAGGTAATCCTCGGCATCATCAACAAGCGAATGTTCGCCGAGACCCCGAACCTGCGCTGGGTCCACGCCACCGCTTCTGGCGTCGACATGTTCATGTTCGACGACTTCATCAACTCCGATGTGCTCCTGACCGGTGAGAAAGGCCTTGTCGGCGGACACCTAGCCGATACCGGCATGGGGCTACTGCTGGCCCTCACCCGTCAGATCCACACCGCCATCAAGCTCGGGCCAGACGCCTGGGCCAACCGGGTCGCGATGCGAGCCCAGGAGATCGAGCTCGAGGGCCTCACGATGGGGGTGCTTGGTTTCGGCGGCACCGGACGAGCCATGGCCCGCCGCGCCGTCGCTTTTGGAATGAATACGATCGCTGTCGATGAGTTCCCCGCTCCGGCCGATTCGCTGCCCGCAGAGTGCGGGGTGGCCGAGGTGTGGCCCCTCGATCGGCTCGATGACCTCCTGGCCCAGTCCGACGTCGTGGCGGTCTGCTGCCCGCTGACCGACGACACCGACCAGATGTTCAACACCGAGACCTTCGCCAAGATGCGCCCCGGCAGCTACATCGTCAACGTGACGAGAGGCGAAATCATCGCCGACGAGCCCCTCGTCGCGGCCCTCGAATCCGGTCATCTCGCTGGAGCAGCTCTCGACGTTGCGCCAGGCGAACCGCTACCGGCCGACCACAAACTCTTCACCCTGGACAACGTCGCCATGACCCCGCACACCGCGGGAGCCAGTCAGCTACGGGCGCCGAAGAACGTGGCCCGCTTCGTACGCAACCTCGGCCTAGCCCAGCGAGGCGAAGGGCTAGAAGGCATCGTCGACAAGCAACTCGGCTTCTAACGGCTCTGGTTTGAGATCGGACCTGTCATGACGTTGATCGCCGTTGTCCCCGGAGACGATGCCGCTCCCGAAGCGATGACCGCATCGCTTCGGGTACTGCGGGCACTGAACTCGGCCGATGCTCCGCTCGAGTTCGACGTGCTGCCACCGGGGTCGGAACTGGCCGACATGCCGCTGGCAGAGCGAGAAGCGATGGTCGTCGAACGGCTCGACCAGGCGGACACGGTTCTCTTCGGCTCAAGCAACGGCACAACGCCGGGCATCGCACATCTGCGCTGGGGACGCCTGACCTACGCCAACGTTCGGCCGGTGCAGTGGCGTCCGGGTTTTCGCTCCCCCATGGCTCATCCTGAACAGCTCGACTACGTGATCGTGCGAGAGAATCTGGAAGACGCCTACGTCGGGATTATGGGTGATGTCGATGCGCTGCGGGCCAGCGATCTGATCGGTCCTCGGGCTCGGCTGGCCTGGGAAGGCGAAGGGCGGTTCGCAACCAAGATCATCACCAGAGAAGGCACCGAGCGGGTAGCCCGCTTCAGCTTCGAGCTCGCCCGCAAACGGGCTGCCGAAGACGGCCGCCAGGCCCGACTGACCGTTTCGGCCAAGACCAACATGCTTCCGGCCACCGACCGCTGGTTCTGCGACATCGTGGAGGAGGTCGGCGGTTCGTACCCCGATGTTCGACTCGACCAGTTCATCGTCGATGACATGGCCCACCGGCTGGTGCTGCAGACGGATCAGCTCGATGTGCTGTTGCTACCAAACCTCTATGGCGATGTGCTGTCAGACCTCGGCGCGGGCACGATCGGTGGCATGGGCCTCGCCCAGTCCGGTTGCTATGGCGACGACTTTGCATACTTCGAGTCAGCCCACGGCACTGCGCCCGATATCGCAGGCCAAGAGCGCATCAACCCCACCGCCACGTTGCTGTCGGCAGTGATGATGCTGCGGTGGCTGGACCGCCACGGCGAGGCCAAGCGGCTCGATGACGCGGTGACCGCTGTCTATCGCGAAGGTCGCACACTTACCGTCGATCAGGGTGGCACCGCCACAACCGGCGAGTTCGCCGACGCGGTGATCGCACACCTCGACGGTTAGGGAAGCCTCGGTGCCAACGATCTGTCCTCACCCAGGTAGGTAGCTCGACATATCCATCTCGGGGTAACGCAGCCCGACATCGCGGATGGTCTGTTCGTTCCAGTATTCGTGACCCGGTGGTGGGAAGCCGAACAGATCGCGCTCACGAACCGAGGCCTTGCACATCGTCGAAACCCAATCAGGTCTGTTTGCCCCGTCGGGCCACGCGACCTTGTTCATCCACGGGTTGCCGCGCTCGGAGTAGTCGGTCAGCAGCACAAAACGGCTGCGCTCGTGCCCGGTCATCGCCGAACCGCGGTGCATCACGTCGGTGGTGTAGAGAAGAATGGTGCCTGCGGGACCGGTCACCGAAACCTCGCGGTCGGCGAACTCCCCAGGGTTCCGTTTCGACGGCCACAGCGGAACCTCATCACCGACCGCGCGGGGCAGGATCTTGGTTGGGCCGTCCTGTTCGGTGACGTCCGAAAGCAGGATGAACGTGGTCAGCTGCGGCCACCGCCCGTCGGCCCGCGGTACCACCAGGTTGTGGTTGCCGTAGTCTCGATGCGGAGCCTGGTCGTAGTCGACTGCTTCGCTGTACTTGGCCCATAGCTCGATCTTGTACAGCTGCAGGTCGGTCGAGCCGCAGTACCGTTCGGCGGCATTAACCAGGTCGGGGTGAAAGGCCAATCGGCTCAGGTCCCAGCTCCTGTAGGGGCCGATCTTGATACCGGCAAAAGGAGTCTCGACCAGCGCGGCATACGGAGCTGGGTCGGCGAAGTACGTCTCGGGCGACGGGAACTCCTGGAACAGGCCATCCCGGGCTGCTTCGAGCTCGTCGGCGGCCAGAAAACCCTCGACGATGGCGAAGCCTGTGCTGCGGACATCATCGAGTGCGGTGTCTGGAATGTGCATTGGCTTACCTCGCGTCCTCTGGTTGATTCGAACCGCTCTGCGCCGCGGCGATGGCCTCGCTTCCGGCCTGGAGGGTGGCAACGATCTTGTCGACGTCGTAGACGCAGCCGCCCCACGTGCCGCCGCTGGCGTCGATCAGCGCGCCCCACAGCCGGGTATCGTCCGGCAACTTGGGGTGGACCGCCAAGTCGGGGTGGATCTCACGGGCCGCCAACACCGCAGCTGCGGCACCGTCGTCGGGGCTGACCAGATCGACAGAGGCGGCGCCGGTTTTACGGTCGATGATCAGCTCGACGATGTCATCGTCGCGGAGCTTGCCGATCGGACCCCCGGCTAGAGCTTCCGGGCCGACGTGGCCGATGCAGGCCCCGGTCGACACGCCGGAGAACCGGGCGTCGGTCACTACCGGAACGGTCTTGCCCCACGGTAGAAACTTGAGGGCCGAGGTGAGCTGGTATGTCTCCTCCATGCCGGTTCCCATCGGACCTGCGCCGATTAGCACCAGCACGTCGCCAGCTGCCACCGTTCGGTCGGATTGCCCCTTCAGCGCGGCGATTGCCGCCGCTTCTGAAGTGAACACTCGGGCCGGACCACGATGATGGTAGGTGCCAGCTTCGTCGAACAAGGTCGGATCGATGGCCGTCGCCTTGATGACCGAGCCGCTGGGCGCCAGGTTCCCGATGGGGAAGGCGATAGTGCCACCTATCCCCCGCGAACGGGCGGTGTCGGCGTCGAAGATGACCAGGCCGCTATCGATGCCGCCGCTCTGTTGCAGGTGTCGGCGCACGTTGTGCCGCCGTTCGCTGTGCTCCCACCAATCCAGGACTTCCGAAAGCGGCTTGCCGCTGACGGTGTTGACGCCGGTGTTCAGCAGCCCGGCAGCTCTCAGTTCCAGCATGACCTCGGGCACACCGCCAGCCATGAACACCTCAACCGTCGAGTGGTTTGCGGGCCCGTTCGGCAGGGCATCTACCAGCCTTGGCGTCGCTCTGCTTGCCGCGGCCCAATCCTGGACCGTTGGCGTGCTGAGACCAGCAGCGTGAGCTACCGCAGGCAGGTGTAGCAAGAGATTGGTCGAGCCTCCGAACGCCGCGTGGACTAGCAACGCATTTTCCACCGCTTGTGAGTCGAGGATTGACGCCATCGTCGTGCCCTGCCTCTCAAGCTCCATGAGAGCCAGAGCCGAGCGTCTGGCCATATCGAGCCAGATCGGCTCGCCGGAGGGGCTTAGAGCGCTGTGAGGCAGCGACATGCCGAGGCTCTCGCCGATTACCTGAGAGGTTGCCGCGGTGCCGAGGAACTGGCAGCCACCGCCAGCCGACCCGCAGACTCGGCACCCCATAGTCGCGGCGTATTCCAGGTCGATCATGTCGTTGGCGAAACGAGCACCGATGGTTTGGATGCTGGCGGTGTTCTCATCCGGGGTTCCAGGCAGCGTGACTCCACCGGGGACCAGCACCGCTGGTAGATCAGAGCAGCCGGCCAGGGCCATCATCATCGCCGGTAGCCCCTTGTCGCATGTGGCCACTCCGAGCACGCCTCGGCGCATCGGCAACGAGCGAATCAACCGCCGCATCACGATCGCCGCGTCGTTGCGGTACGGCAGGCTGTCGAACATAGCCGTCGTGCCCTGCGAGCGGCCGTCACACGGATCGCTGCAGTATCCGGCGAACGGAACCGCTCCCTCGGCCTCGAACGTGACCGCCGCGTGGCGAACCAGTAGTTCCAGCTCCCAGTGCCCGGTGTGATAGCCCAGAGCGGCAGGGCTGCCATCGGGATTACGTAGACCTCCCTGCGTGCTCATTATCAGATAGGCATCGCCGTCGGAACGGTCGGGGGACCAGCCCATCGCCACATTTTGGGTCAAGCCGAACAGGTTCCCGCTTGGTTCGTTGCGAAGCTTGTCGGCGGTGAGCGGTAACGCCCCAGTCGGCCCCTCGGCGCGAATACGGTTGAGTTCGACCGGCTGACCATCGTCGAGCATCCGGTCGGTATCGCTTTGATCAGCCATGGCCCTGTTCTAGCCGAGATCTAGGCCAATCCCCATCAACGTTCGTGACGGGCGGCTCGACGCCGGGAACAACCGAGTTCAGTTCGCCAATCGGGGTCGAAGTCTGCTGAGCTGTAGGGGCGACAAGACAACCCAACACCTAAGCAACTTCGGACTATCGGGGGATATCCATGCGCTACTACTCTTGCGACTCACACGTGGTTGAAGGACGAGATGCCTTTGCCGGGCTCGAAGATCGCTTCGGCTCAGCCGCCCCACACATCGTTAAAGACCTCGACGGCAAGCGGGGCGAGTTCCTGGTTATCGGCAACAACCGTCCCGTGCCGGTCGGACGCCTCGGCATCGCTGGCAAACGCCTCGACGACCCGGCAACCGAAGAGCTGATCGCCCAGGGCTATGAAGGCTTGAACCCGGGGGTTGTCGATTCCGAGCTGCGGCTAGCCGAGCAGGATACCGACGGTATCTGTGGCGAGGTTATGTACCCCAGCCTTTCTATGTTCACCTTCGCGGTGCCAGATAACAAGATCAAGGCGGCGGCGTTCGAACGCCACAACGACTGGGTGTTCGACTACTGCTCCCCCAACCCCGACCGGCTGATCGGTATCGGCTGCCTGCCGGTGCCCGACGTCGACGCCTGCGTCAAGGAAGTGAAGCGGGCCGGCGAAAAGGGCGTGCGTGGCTTCGCTATCCCGTCGCACGCTCCGGTCGACCAGAACTATGCCGACCCGATCTACGACCCGCTGTGGGCGTTGCTGCAGGACATGGACCTGCCGGTAACCATGCACATCTTCACCGGCACCTCGTTCGATTGCGGTCTTCCCACCCACTTCGGCACCCCGGGTGGCACGGTCAAGGGCTACACGATGTCGCACATCTCGGTGGTGAACTCGGTGATCGACCTGATTATCGGTGGTGTGGTTGAGCGTTTCCCCCGACTCAAGTTCGTCATCGCCGAATTCGAAACCGGCTGGGTAGCCCACTTCAAGCAGCGCTTCGACCATGCGGCCTACCGCACCCCGTGGGAGCTGGCCGACAACATGACGATGAAGCCCTCGGAGTACTTCGACCGCAACTTCTGGGTGACCTTCGAAGACGACGTGCACGGAATCGCCACCCGCCACGACATCGGTGTCGACAACCTGGTCTGGGGCAACGACTACCCCCACCATGACTCGATTTGGCCTCATTCGATGAGCATTCTCGATGATGTGCTCACCGGTGTGCCCGCAGATGAGAAGGAAAAGATGGTGTGGGGTAACGTCGTCGACCTCTACAACATCGACGTAGCCAAGCTTCCCGGCTAGCCCGCAGAAGGACTGACAACAGCGCTGGTAGCAAACCAGCTAGTGGCCAGCAACTTTGCTGGAGCCAAGAGAAGCCGATAGACCAGACATAGTGGTAACGACTACCCCGGCGGCGGCCGATCGTATTGCCGCAAGGTTTCCGCTGCATCTCATCGCTCTCGGAGTGCTTTTTTACGGCACTGGGCCGGTTCTGGCGCGCTCATCGCAGACCACCGGCGTTCTGATCTCGTTCTGGCGCCTGTGGTTCGGTGCTGCAGTGCTAGCCGTTAGCTTGGCTGTGCATCGACTCTCCGGACGCTCGTTTGGCTCCGCCCGAGGCCTACGGTGGGCGATGTTGGCCGGCTTGGCCTTCTCGTTTAACCAGGTACTGTTCTTCACCGCCATCAAACGCACCAGCGTGGTGGACGCCAGCCTCATGGGCACCCTGTCGCCGATTTTGGTGGCCATCATCGCCATTCCGCTCTTTGGCGAGCGCCCCGCACCGGCATTTCGAGCCTGGTCGGTGCTGACGATGGCCGGAGCGGCCTTTGTCGTGCTCGGCAGTTCCGCCGGACCGACCGGTGACCTGCTCGGTATGATCATGGCGCTTGGCAGCACCGCCTGCTTCGCTATGTTTTTTATAATCTCTAAGGTCAGCCGCGATGAGTTAGCGGTCGTGGCCTTCCTAACGACCGTGATGTCGACCGCCGCGGTGCTGGTTTCGATATTCGTGCTGGCGATCGGGCTGTCCCCCGGTTCGGTCGGCGGGCCGGATCTCTGGCGGGCACTAGCCATGGCCATCGTCCCCGGGACCCTCGGTCACGTTGCGATGACCTGGCCGTTGAATTATGTCCCGGCCAACGTCCCGCCGCTGATGCGCCTAGCCGGGCCGGTGGTCTCCGGTGGCCTGGCTTGGATATTCCTCGGCGAGGGGATCACCTGGGTCCATCTTGTTGGCGGCCTGATCATCACGATGGGCCTGGCAGGAGCCATCCGCTCAAAGGCTGGACAGCAGCTGGTCGCCGATGCCCGCGCTACACCGGTGTCTTCTGCACCGTCTACCCCGTCTGCACCGTCTACCCCGCCTACGACCGGTCCGCGATAGCGGCCTGGATTCGCGACTCGAACGACGCGTTTCGTTTGCGAAGCTCTTGGAAGTCCCAAGTCATCATCTTGGCTAGCTGGCAGGTTTCCAGAGCCTTCACCGTCGCGTTTCGCTTCTCACCGGTGACCAGCGAGACCTCACCAAAGTGATCGCCCGCGCTCAGCTCGACCACCGACGAGTTGTCGATGTCGATGCGTACCCGCCCAGACAGGACAACGAAGAACGAGTAGCCGAAGTCATCCTGGGTGGTGACTTCCTGGCCCATGAGCACCTGAGATTGCTGAAAGGCCCCAGCACAGTCCTGCACTTCCTCTTCGCTCATCCCGTCGAACAGTGGTATGCCCGCTAGTAACTGGCGATCCATTTAGCATCTCCCATAAATCAGGTAGGGTTCCAAGCTACTTGATGCAACTTTTGCTCGCTGTCTGACCGAGCTGGTTTGCTCAACCAGTGTCAGAGCGGCAACGGTGAGATGATGCGAATCGGCCTAATTTCAGACACTCACATTCCCGAGGCGATGCCCGAGCTCTGGCCCCACGTCTTCGAGGTCTTCGAAGGTTGCGATTCGATCCTCCATGCCGGTGACATCTATGACCTGTCGGTTATCGAAGGTCTGCATGCGGTTGCACCGACCTTCGCCGCCCGGGGCAACGGCGATGATGGATCCGGTGGCCGGGCCAACCAACCAGACGACAGCCGCCTAAAGCCGTCGTGGATTATCGAACGAGCTGGCTGCAAGATCGGTCTCACCCATCACATGCCGATCCCCGAGATGAAGTTCTATAACGTCGAGAAGGCGGTCGAGCGTCACTTCGACGGCGCCGACCTCGACGTCATCGTCTACGGCGACACCCACGTGGAACACATCACCACCATCAACGGCATTCTCTGCGTAAACCCCGGCTCGCCGACCTACCCCCACAACCTTGAGGTGCAGTTCGGCACGGTCGGCTTCCTCGACATCAGCGAAAGCGGCGCCGAGGCGACGATCTGGCGGCTAAACGAGACGGGCCTCGAACCGTTCGACTGGGACACCTGGGGCCGTCCCTGGTAGGCCGGCCTGGTCGATGCAGGTCAGGTCAGACCGAAGAAGCTACGAACCAACTCGATGATGGCTTCGTCTTGGCCCTTTGGTGAATGGTTGCCAGGTACCCACTCAAACTGGACAGGTCCGGCGATTGTCGATGTATGGGCGGCGAACTCGTCAGCGGTGCCGAACGGGTCTTTGACGCCGGAAACGAACAGCGCTGGCACATCGATATCGGGGAAGTGTTCGACCCGCAGATTCTCCGGCTTGCCCGGCGGATGTAACGGGTAGCTCAACAGTACCAACGACGCCGCAGGCAGTCCCTCGGCCACCGCTACCGAACAAGCGCGACCGCCGAAACTGCGGCCGCCGTAGGCGATCTGGTTGAGCGGAACATCGAGCCGCTCCGCTAGTTCCTCGGCGGCGACACGTATCTTGCCGACGGCGTTCTTGACGCTGGTAGTGGCAAGCGTCAACCGCTCGACCGCTATTTCGGGCAACCCGTTATCGATGGCCACCAGGGTGGCGTGATCACGGTCGGCGCTGGCACCGGGAGTGAGTATCAGACCGGCGGGCGGCGTGGCCCGCTTTCGTTTCGAAGGCATCAACCCATGTCTAGCCGGATTTCCAGCTCATGACGCTGCGGTGAACCGCGCCGACGACAAGACCAGCAGTGGCTACGGTGTTTCAGACATGATGGACACCGCAGCGACAGCACTGACGCCACCGACTTCCCGCTCTGCGGGACGGATCGTGGCCATCGACGTTGCTCGTGCCGTGGCCATGTTCGGCATGGTGATTGCCCACTATGCCTGGCCCGATGACTCCGACGGAATCCTCGATGGCATCGCCAGCTCGGTCGACGGCAGGGCGATGCCACTGTTCGTCATGCTGGGCGGCCTAGGGGTCACGATGCTGACCAGCCGCTCGCCCCACCCCGATCGTGCGCTGCTTATTCGGGCTGCGATCCTCGGACCGCTCGGCCTGGTGCTGCAGGAGTTGACGACGTTCATCGCCATCATCCTGCACTACTACTCGGTGTTCTTCGTCGCCGCGGTGGTGCTACGGCGGCTCTCGACCCGGGTCCTCGCCGGTCTGGCTATCTTCATCGCGGTTGCTGGCAGTTGGACGTACCAGTTCCTGGCCCCACAGGTCACCGGCTACCGCCAGCCTTCCGATCTGATCGATGCGCCGCTCAACCTCGGCTGGTCGTTGCTGTTCGAGGGCTTCTACCCCTTCTTTCCGGTGGCTTCGTTCTTCATCGTCGGGATGATTCTTGCCAGGCTGGACCTGCGGTCACCCAAGGTGGCGCTTCGCCTGGCCATTGTCGGAGCGTTGACGTTCGCCGCGGTTGCACTCACCGCCGATCCTTTGGTGGAAGCGTTGGATGTCAACGTACTTGCATGGCAAACCGACGAAGCGGCGTTTAACCTCTCACGTCTATTGGACGACGACGGTCACTCTGAGATGCTGGCCTGGCTGATCGCGGCGATGGGTTCGTCGGTCGCCATCATTGGCGGCTCGCTTCTACTGACGCCCAAACTTGGTGGCTGGAGCCGGCCGCTGGTGTCACTGGGACAGCTGGCCCTGACCTTCTACGTGTTCCAGGCGGTGCTCGTACGGTTCACGCCACATCCGTCCGAAACCGACCTTGGCCAGGAATTCCTCACCCTACTGCCCATTTACTTCGGCTTCATGGCCTTCGCCACGCTTTGGAAGCTGCGCTTTCGCACCGGTCCGCTTGAGGCTGTCCTGCGCCTGGGATCTCGCAGCTCTCCCTATCGACCGCGGGCGGAGAACGCAGGCTGAGGGGCCTCAACCCCACAGATCGAAACCCGCTCCCCTCGCCGCAGGTTTGGGAAGTAGTCCCACACCGCGAAGTGCTGCACCGCACGGTTGTCCCAGAACACAACGGTGCCCGGCTCCCACCGCACTCGGCAGTGCAGCAGCGGGTTGCTGCTGATGTGAGCGAACAGCATGGCCAGAATGGCGTCGCTCTCGGCAGCGGCCAAACCCTCGATGTGCGATGTGAACGCTTCGTTGACATTGAGAATCGGCTGACCGGTATCAGGGTGAGCCACCACAACCGGATGGCTGGTGGCCGGGTAGGTCGACCCCGGTTCGGGCTGGTAGCCGTACCACCGTAGATCCTGTAGTCCATCGTGATAGGCGGTCAGTTCACTCAAGAAGGCCTTGACCGGCGCAGACAAGGTTTCGAACGCCAGGTTCATGTTGGCGAACACCGTGTCGCCGCCATCGGCCGGGGCGTCGGTCAGCAGCAGTATCGAACCCCGTGGCGGAATCTCATCGCACGAAACGTCCATATGCCAACGTCCACCGTTGTTCCGGGTGGTGGTCTCATCGGCCTTCACGGTAAATATCTCCGGATCACCCTTGGCCGTAGGCGAGCGCTTCGACGGATGCACGTGCAGCTCACCAAAGAGCCGACCGAACGCCTTGTGTTGCTCCCGGTCGATCTGCTGCTGTCGAAACACCAGCACCTGATGCTTGAGCAGGGCGGCCCTGATCGTTTCGGACAGCGCGGTATCTCCCGGAATATCGGCGAGCGAGACATCGCCGACCTCCGCTCCGATCGAAGGGGTGATCGGCGTAACCGTCGGAGTCGGGCTCATAACACCAACGGTACCGAAACCCGCGGGCGACTACAGTTTCGACCGCTCACGAGGTGGCCTGTACGATCTCGCTTCATGAGCGAAACTGCAGGGCAGGATGCCCCTGAGCACTCCGGGCCCTATCAAGGCATCCGGGTTCTCGATCTTGGAACGAACATCGCCGCCCCGTACGCGGCAATGTTCCTTGCCGATCAGGGTGCTGATGTGGTCAAGGTCGAGACCGCAGAGGGCGACCCATACCGCTCACAGCCAGGCTTCCAGACCATCAACCGCAACAAACGTTCCGCCGTCGTCGATGAGCAGGAGCTCTTGGCCGCGGCCGACGTTATCTTCGTCGATCGACCGGGTCAGGCCGATCGCCTGCGAATCGCCAACCCATCGGCGGTCATAATCACCATGCCGCCCTGGGGTGAGCGGGGACCGAAGGTTCATGACCCGGTCAGTAAAGGGATGCTGCATGCGGCCACCGGTATTGCCTGGAACCAACAGTCATACGGCGAAACGCCGGTCGACATTGTGGTGCCGATCGCTGAATACGGCGCCGGGGTGCTCGGCGCGCTCGCGGCAGCCACCGGCCTGCTGCTGCGCAGGGAACAGGGCATCGCCGCAACATACGAGGTCTCCCAGGTCGCCGGAGCGGCGGCGATCCAGCTCGGCGAGTTCCGGCTGGCCGACGACGACCTGCCCCGGGCCGGTGAGTCGTCGATGGGCTCAAAGGGCCGCGTAGCCTGCTATCGCCTCATCGAAGCAGGCGACGGGAAGTGGTTGTTTTTGGCCTGCGGCACGCTCCGCTTCTACAAACGCCTGCTCGACGTCATCGGTCGGCCCGAGTTGATCGATGATCCGCTGCTAGCCAATCCCCCCTGGGGTTTGATGCTTGACCCAGCAATCGAGCGTTTTGCGCCGATACTCGAAGAGGTGTTTGCCACCAAGCCTCGCGATGAATGGCTTGCGTTGCTTGCCGCGGCTGACGTGCCCGCTCAGCCAGTGCTAACCAGGTCGGAGTTTCTGGAAACCTCGCTGGTCTCGGCAAACGAGATGGATGTCGCCATCGAACATCCCGAGCTCGGCACGGTCAACATGATGGGCCTGCCGGTAAACGTGACCAGCGCTCCCGGCAGCGTCACCAAGCCAGCGCCGCTACTCGGTCAGCACACCGAACAGGTGCTCGCCGATTGGTCGCAGCCGTCGGCCCAGGCCGGTAGTGCCGCCATGGTTCCGAAGGAGATCGTCACCGGTTCCGGAGAGCGCCCCTTGGCCGGTATGCGGGTGATCGATCTGGCCTCGTTTATCGCCGGTCCGGTCGTTAGCCGCCATCTCGGCATGCTGGGTGCCGACGTGATCAAGGTCGAAGCGCCGTCCGGCGATCCGTTCAGGGGCATCGGACCTATGTTCGACTCTTGGAATCAGGCCAAGCGGAGCATCATCCTCGATCTGCAAACCGAAGAGGGACAGTCCGACCTGCACCGGTTGGTGGCCTCTGCCGATGCCGTCGTCGAGAACTTCCGACCCGGTGTCAGCGAACGCCTCGGGTGCGACCAGGCCACGCTGCGAGCGGTAAACCCAAACCTGGTGTTCCTCTCGTCGCCCGGCTACGGGATCGATGAGACGATGGCCGAACGGGCGGCTTTCGACCCTCTGGTCCAGGCTCTCGGCGGCTTCATGGCCGCCCAGGGCGGCGTCACCGCCTCCGGTGACGGCGCCGAGCCGGTGTTCCTGTCCGTGCCTATTCACGATGTGATGACCCCGATGATCGGCGCGTTCGGCGTCGTTGCGGGCTGGTGGCAGCGAGGACGACCAGCCGCAGCGGGCGGTGGCGGCTCCCAGCATGTGCGGACGTCACTGGTGCAGAGCACGATGGCAGCCCAGGCCGCCGAATTCACCCGCTTTGCCGGCGCCGCTGAACCGACTCTCGGTGGATTTGATAATCCAGGCCAGGAACACGACACCTGGTCCGAGGCTGACGAGGGAGGGTTCGATTGGACCGATGGTGGCCGCACGGTGAAGGTCGAGATGTACGGCCTGACCCATTCAGAGCTGGCCAAGGCAAACGAGTTGGCCGTCGTCCATGACTCGACCAACTTCGGACCGATCACCGTCTATGGCCAACTCGTCGGCGGGGCAGGGCCTCACCCCGAACGTTCCCCAGACCTCGGAGCCCACGGAGACGAAATTCGATCCGAGCTGGGGCTTTGACCGGGCTCTTGGCTCGTTCCCAGACCTGGTCTCGGCGTGTGCGCTTGCGTTTGCTTCCCCGATCGCTGCAGCGGCTAAGGTTCGCAGCGTGAGTTTGTCAGAACGGTCATTGGGTTGGCTTCGATACCTCGACCGCAAGGTCAACACTCCAGATAACTGGAGCCGCGACGGCCAGCCCCACCCCCACTGGGACGATCGTTCCGACCCACCGATGGCCAGCTGGCATCGCTTCGACCTCGTCGACTCCTCATACGCCATGGGGCTCATGGCTTACCGGACCCCGGCATGGACCGAGCGGTACGTCTCCATTCTCGACCAGCTGATCGAGCGCCACACCGGCTGGTGGTCGGCTGCAGACTGGCTAACCCAATTCGGTCATGACCCCGACCGGGCCAACTATCCCGACATCTACCGTGCCTACATCCCTGAGCATCTCTGGGGCGAGTACGACGTACCGGGCTGGACGGCAAACGGAATCGAACCGTGGGGCCGGCAGATGGACCCGGTGGCCGCCGACGGCATGCTTTTCTACAAGGGCTTCTTCCTTGTGCTGCTAGGGATTCGTTCGATGATCGACCCAGTCGATCGTTGGAACAAACCGTTCACCATGATCCGGGACGGAGACGACACCTTCACCTGGACCCACTCGGAGATCGCCGAGCATCTTTGCAAACAGTGGCTTGCGGCCCCGATCGGCTGTCATTGAGAGAACACCAAGATCTGGCCATTTTGACTGGCTGGAGCGGGCCTCGGTCTGAGGCTGCACGACAACCGACACGGCACGGACTATCACCGCCAGGCTTTTGAGCCCTGGTGGGAGTACGCCCGCGAGCACTATCTCGAACTCACCGGTGACACCATCCCGGACATGACCACGCTCTACTACGACCCCGAACTCGACGTTCACCATCGTCTCCCGGTCGCGGCGGCCATGACCACGTCGTACTATGCAGCACCCCAGAGTCCCGACGATGCCCGGCGCCTCTTCGACGCGGCCTGCCGCTCCATGGGCCTAGACGCCACGCCAAAGCTGCCCCTGCGACCAGGTCGAGGCTACGGATCAGCGCTGGTACTGGCCCGAGAGTGGGGCCTACGGGAACTTGAAGAACGACTGGCGCAGGCAATCGAGGCATCCTATGAGCCGACCTGGGATGACGAGTCTGGCGAGTTCACCTGGGGCATGGGGCTTGACGAAGAGCACCCACGAGGCCAGTTCAACGCCTTCCTGGCCGCTGCGGAGGCATCCGGGCCTGGTATGTGGTCAGCGTTGTCGGCCGCTCCCTTGGAGCCCTGCGGGCAGGTAGTCGACGTCGACTTCCCTGATGTGGCGCTCAGCCGGGCCGAGTGGGTCAAAGGTGCACTGCATCTAACGGTCGCGCCGCGGGTCGAAGACCCCAACCGGTGGACTACGTTCCGTATCGTCGGGGTAGAACCTCGACTCTGGTACCTGACCGGGATCGAAGGCACGACGATGGACGTGACGCCAAACTCGGTGATAGTACGTTGCCCGATGGTCCACGGTGACCTCGAGTTCACCCCCGGCAGCTACTAGCGAACAGCTCGCAGAGGCAGCTTCGAGTCGAGGGTTACCCGGTGAAGCCCGCCTCCTTGTGTGAACCGTCGCACAACGGCTTAGACCCTGATTGTCCACAGCGACAGAGCGTGACTCGGTTGCGTGGTTCCATAGTCGTGCCGTCGGCTCGGGTGATCTCGATGCCGGAACCGACCCACAGCGGACCGTCGGGGATCACCGCGATCTCCGCCGGCAGGTCGGGTTCGATCATCTCACCATCGACGCTGTAGGTCAGAGCGCCAGAGGGGCACCGTTCGATCATCGCCATCGCCTGGGCTCGGACCTGGCTATCGCCGGTCTTGGCTGCCATCTTCCAGACGTTGGTGACCTGGTTGCCGCAGAACCCGGCGTGCACGCAGATCGGTCGGTCGTCGAACACCTCCATACCTTCGCCGCCATGGCTCTGAGCCCGCTCCTTGTAGGTGCCGGCCGGCGCGTTGTCGGTGTCGTCCCAATCGACCGCGGCGTGAGCGCCGTCGCAGTACGGCTTGTTTTCGGACGCTCCGCAGCGGCACAGGGCAACACGTTTCTTCGTCTCGCCTGCCGGCGCGGTTTTCCACGTAAGCGGCTCGCCGTGCTCGGACATGATGGGTGACTTGGAAGTGATGGGGACCGAACCCTTCACGAGGTATGGGCCGCCTCCGGCCACGGTGATGTTCTGTTCATCGCTCATGTATTGCTCCCAATATCTGGTGGATGTCTGGTGGATGTCTGGTGGATTTGTGAGGGCTGCGAGGCCATTCCCGATTGCGTGCCCGTCGAGCACGAGTATCGCAGCCCGTCATCAGTTCACACGACTTCGCGCCGCTTCGCACGGGGAACGACGAAACGACTAGCGAGCTGCACGGCATGATGCTGATGCTGATGCTGATGCTGATGCTGATGCTGCAGCGCTGTAGGGTCGTTGTCGGTGCGACGTCAACTTTGACGTCATCCCCGAGACCAGCGAGGGTCTATCTATGGACCTCGCCACCGCCGCACGGAAGATCAACGACACGGGTTACGGCTATATCGCATCGTGGGCGCTTCTCACCGCTTGCGAGCAGCGCCTGTTCGACCGCCTCCCTGCAGCGGCCGATGAACTCACAGACACCTACCCAGACCCTGGGCTCGTCGACACATGGCTGCATGTGCTTGCGCAGGAGGGGCTCGTCGAACTGCGCGATGGTGTGTGGCACCTCGGTGAGTCGATGGAGCGTTTGCTCGTCGGAGACAACTCCTACGCCGACTATCTCGGTGGTCAGGTCCTGCAGCAGATGACGCCAAGGCTCACGCTCGGCATGGCGGGCGAGAACGTGCTCGCCGACGTACTGAACGACCCGGACCAGCGAGCCGGTTACGAGGGTTGGTTCGCCGATGCCGAGGAGGCCGAGGCCTATCAGGCGTCGCAGTACGCCGGGTCCTTGGGGCCAGCCAAGGCCATCGCCACGTCGCTGCCAGAGTCCGAAGACCGGGTTCTCGACCTCGGTGGAGGCTGGGGGGCGATCGCTCGCTCTATCGTTAAGCACCACGACGTTGACGTTGATGTGGTCGATCTCGACATGGTCGTCGGCTCAGCTCCACCGGTCGGTGACCGGGTTTCCTTCGTCGCCGGTAGTGCGCTTGAACCAGCGACCTGGCCAACCGACACCGATGGCGTCCAATACGACGGGGCGGTGCTCAGCTACCTCTTCTCCTCGATTCCGGGCGACACTCACGAGCCGCTACTCGATGCCCTCACCGAGCGCGATGTGCGCTGGATCGCCATTCACGACTTTATGGTCGGCGGTGGCGCTCACGCCGCAGCGTGGTCACTGCAGCACGCTGTCTTTGTGCCAAACCACCGGTCGCGTTCGGTTGATGAGCTGTCAACCATGCTGTCGGACCGCGGCTTCGAAGTTGATGGTTCGTCCTCAGTTGTCGACGAGATGACCACCCTGGTCGTCGGCAGCCGTAGCTGACCGGCGAGCACCGACGGCTACGGAGCCGGGAATGCTGTGAGGAACGCCTCAGCATGGCCTCGATCCCCCTCGACTCGCAGGCTTGAGAGAGCAAGACGGCCTAGGAGGTGTGCCAGTAGCTCGCTGCCAGTGCCGATGATCGTTGCGTCGGCAGCGACCGTTCCGGTGGCTTCTTCAACGGTTGCATCCTCACTGGCCCTTACGAGGAAGGTCGACCCGTCGATTGCGCTGAGAGCCCAGGTGCCACCGATTGAAAGATCGGGCACCCGGTGATTGGAGCGGCGTGTTGTCAGCCAGTGCAGCCGCATCGGCAGGGCGGCTTCCACGAACGTGATGCTCCAGGGCGAAAGGCCCAGGTCGAGGTCGTAGCCGTGTACCTCGACCTCGGTCAGCCGTAGAAGCGCCAGCTGCGCCAGCGTGATCGGACCCAGGTCTGGGTTGTCATCTGGCTCGTTCACGGTCCGCTGCCACTGTTCAGGCGTGAGGCGGCGCCAGAGTCGGTCTAATTCTTCAGACTCCTCTCGAAGGGACTCGACCACGTCGGTCGATGACTCGCCATCATGCGGCCGGAGAGTGGCAGGTCGTTGTTGGTCTCGGCCGTCCGGGTAAAAGGAGGTAGCCCCGCCTGCCAACGTTTCCGTCGTCATGCGACGCGATGCCTCGGCGCCATAGCGGAGGTGACAGGCAATAGTCAGTCTGCTCCATCCCTCAAGCAGCGACTCTCCAAGAAGTACAGACTCGTCGACTCTTCGAAGCACCTCTGCCACTTCGAGATGTCGAGCTTCTACTGCAGAAGCGACTGCTGTCTCATCCGTCGATGTGGCTCTATCCATGATCCTGCTCAGCGGTCGATTGCGCCGACTCGTCGCCTCGCCAACCGGCTTGTTTGGCAAACTCCGCGGCTTGGCGGTGCTCGTCGAGGACCTCTTCAACGACTCGACGTAATGTGCGGCCCTGCCCCGCGGTGTTGATCGCTTCGGCTAGCGGTGGGAGCCCTAGTCGACCTCTTCGTTCGTCGACCCCGTCTGGCTCTTCGACCGGTGGCCACGGGCCAAACTGGCCATCGGTGTCCCAACCGACATGGGTGCCGTACCACTGAGGACGCCCCTCGAAATAGCGGATGCGATCCTCCAGGTTGGCCAGTCGGCGGGGATCGGCATCGGCGTTGTCGACAGCTGCGGCGTACAGTTGGCGAACCCGTCGGATGAGGTTGGGGTTGGCGATGTCATGCTGAGCGATGAGAAATGCCGCCTCCGAGCCAGCTTCGCCAACCAGGCGATAACCCAGCCAGCCTGCGGTTTGATCGAGGATCTCCTCGAGGCGATCCCCATTGCGACGATGGACGGCCCGCATCTCGGGGTTATAGCCGCCCAACAGTTGACCGGCGGCAAGGAGACGTTGGCGCACGGTCGAATCCTCATCGGCCATCCGCTCCAGTTCTTCGCCGAGCTCAGGTGACTCCACCATCGGAATCTACCGCAGGTGCGCAGCGTCTAGCGTTGGCCTTAGTCCTCTTCCATCTCATAGCCGTTCATCACCACAACACACTTGCCGATCACATTCCGCGACTCGAGCATCTGCAGCGCCTGCAGCGAGTCGGCCAGCGGAAACGCGGCACAGACGTACGGTTTGATGTCGCCATCGGAGGCTAGGCGATAGATCGCTTCCTGGTTTTCTGCTCCCCGCTCGGGGTAGAGCCGGCCGTACTCGCCGGCCCGAACCCCGATGACCGACAGCTGCTTGATGAGGATCAGGTTCACCGCTGCTTGCGGCCATCGCCCGCTGGTGAACCCGATGGTCAACAGCCGAGCGTCGAGGGCCACGCAGCGCATCGATTCGTCGAAGACGTCGCCGCCGACCGGGTCATAGACCACATCCGCGCCGCGGCCATCGGTGAGTGCCTTGACTTCCTCTCGGAAGCCGCCAAGCGACCCGTCTGGCATCGTGTAGTTGATCACGTGATCGGCACCCCGCTCGGCAACCACCGCCAGCTTGTCGTCGCGCCCTCCGGTGGCGATAACCGTCGCGCCGAGATGTTTGGCCAGGTCGACTGCGGCCATACCTACCCCACCGGTAGCGCCATGGACCAACACCGTCTCCCCCGGTTGAAGATGGCCCCGGCTGACCAGGGCAACCCAGGCGGTGAGATAGGCGGTTTGGAACGATGCCCCTGCGGCGTAGCTCATGCCAGCGGGCAACGGACGTACAACCGCCGCATCGACGTTTATGGCCTCGGCGAATCCACCAAAGCGACAGCTGATAATGACCCGGTCTCCAACAGCGAAGTCGGTGACGCCCTCGCCGATCGCTGCGATATCGCCTGCCGCTTCACCACCGGGGGCAAAGGGCAGCGGTGGCTTGAGCTGATACTTACCCTGGATCATCAAGATGTCGGGAAAGTTCACCGCGCAGGCTTTCAACCTAACCTGAACCTCCCCCGGCTCGGGCGGACCGAGGTCGATGGTGTCGAGCGTTATCGACGTGATGTCTTCATCGATGGCGTGGCAGAGCACGGTTTGTATAGCCGTCATGGCCACCATCATGGTCGCTCAAAACCATGGCGGGAAACCCGCTAGCCTCATCATGCAGTGGAAGCGATCGACGAAGCCCAATTCGAACAGCTAGTCGGCGAAGCGCTCGACACGCTGCCAGAGGAGTTGGGGCAACTACTCGACAATGTCGTGATCATGGTCGAGGACGAGCACCCAGAAGAAGACCTACTCGGGCTCTACGAAGGTCTACCGCTGACCGAGCGAGAGTTCGCAGACGTGCTCATGCCGGACCGCATCACGGTGTACCGCCTGCCGCTCTGCGAGGAGAGCAGCGACATCGAGGAGCTGCGGCGAGAGGTGACCATCACGGTGGTTCACGAGGTGGCCCATCACTTCGGCATCGATGACGATGCCCTTCACGAACTGGGATGGGGCTAACCCAGCTACCGCGCAGGCGTAGCTCGGTTACAAGGCCCACTCACGATTTGGCTAAGGTCCACTCCATAGCTGCCAGCCCGGCAGCGGCTCGTTAGGGGTGCCCAGATGCAGAACAAGATAGACGCGATACTAAAGGCCGGGATCGAGCGAGGAGCCGCACCGGGAGCGGTGGCCACCGTCGTCAACACCGGAGGGGTGCTCTACGAGGGAGCAGCAGGCGAGCGGGCGGCCGGCTCGGGCGTCGCCATGACCACCGATACCGTCGGCGGCATTTTTTCGATGACCAAGGCCGTAACCGGCGCTGCGGCGATGCACGCGGTCGAACAGGGCAAGATCGACCTCGACGCTCCGGCGAGCGAGGTCTGCCCCGAACTGGGCGAAACGGCAGTGCTCGACGGGTTCGATGCGGCTGGCCAGCCCATCACCCGGCCACCCAGCAATCC
Source organism: Acidimicrobiales bacterium (assembly GCA_050633745.1). GTDB lineage: Bacteria > Actinomycetota > Acidimicrobiia > Acidimicrobiales > SZUA-35 > JAHELU01. The sequence goes on along the minus strand of JBOEHD010000035.1, from coordinate 20,902 downwards.
GGTCACGCTACGCAACCTGCTCACCCACACTTCGGGGTTTGTATACGATATCTGGAACGCCGACTCGGCGAAGTGGCACGAAGTAACCGGGGCACCGACGATCCTCTCTTTGGAAAAGGCATCGCTACGCGAGCCCCTCATGTTCGATCCGGGGACCCGCTGGGAGTACGGGATCGGCATCGACTGGGCCGGGCAGATGGTCGAAGCGGTTTCTGGGCTGACACTCGGCGAATACTTCGCCCAGCACATCACCGGCCCGCTCGGCATGACCGATACCGCCTTCGCCCACAATCCATCGATGCTGGAGCGAGCGTCGGCAATGCACGGCCGGGGCCCAGACGGCTCGCTGGCCCCAATAGAACTACCGCCACCGGCCAACCCCGAATTCGAGATGGGCGGCGGCGGGCTGCAGTCGACTATGTCCGACTACGGTCGGTTTATCCGCATGATCCTCAACGATGGTGAGCTAGACGGCACCCGGGTCTTGGCCGCCGAGACGGTCGAGATGATGGCGCAGAACCACATCGGCGACCTACGGGTTCAGCCGCTGATCAGCCAGGCACCGGCATTCTCGAACGACGCTGAGTTCTTCCCCGGAGAACCAAAGAGCTGGGGCCTAACGTTCCAGATCAATGAGCAACCGGCACATACCGGCCGCCCCGCGGGCACGCTCATGTGGGCTGGCCTCGCTAACAGCTTCTACTGGATCGATCGTGAGAACGGCATCGGCGGCGCCTACCTCAGCCAGATCCTGCCTTTCGCCGACGCCGGGTCGCTCGAGTTGTTCTACGAAGTCGAACAGGCCGCATACGAAGGCCTCTAAGCCCAATGAACTCAACTCCGATCATCGACGTTCAAGTCCACGCCTACGAACGAGACCATCCGGAACGCCCGTGGCGTGCAGTTCTTCATGGCCCGCCGGAAGTGACCGGCGATGACATGGTGGCGGCCATGGACCGTGTCGGCGTCGACGGGGCGCTGCTGGTGTCTCCGTGGACGATGTACCGCTACGACGCCAGCTATGCCTGTGAAGTCTATGAGGCGCACCCGGGGCGGTTTGGGCTAATCAAACCGATCGACACCAGTCGCCCCGACGCGGCCGACGTCATCGGAGACTGGGCCGCCACACCTGGAGCAGTCGGCGCCCGAATCATGATGGTCGGTGTCACCGGCGGTCAGGGTGGCAACATCGATCCCGACAGCCCGGGTGTGAACGCCGTCCTGGCAGCCGCAGCCGACGTCGGCCTTCCGATTAACGTGCTGTGCTGGGGGGCGGCGCCGATGATGGCCGAACTGGCCCGCAAACACCCAAACACCCAGCTGATCGTCGACCACCTCGGACTGGCCCAGCCGTTCGAACCTCCGGCCCCTCCCGAGCCTTGGGCCGCGTTGGATGAAGTCTTGGCCCTAGCGGCGCTCGACAACATCGCCGTCAAGGTCAGCGGCGCCTGCACCCTGTCCCACGAACCGTTTCCGTACCTGGACATCTGGGATCCGCTGAGCCGCATGTTCGAAGCCTTCGGTTTCGATCGGCTGCTATGGGGAACAGACTGGACCAGAGCGGTCGAGCTTCTTACCTATCAGCAGGGTGTCGAAGCGTTCACCCTGACCGATCGCCTCACAACCGGCGAGCGAGCTGCGCTGATGGGCGGCACCCTCATGTCGATCTACGACTGGGCACCGGACCCCTTGGGTTCCGGTGACCAGCCCTCGTGCTAAGCGGTACATTCTCTGCCCTAGGGGTCCGCAATTACCGCATGCTGTGGTCGGGGTCGATGTTGGCCACCACCGCGTTCATGATGTCGTTCCTGCTGATCCCCAGCGTGGCCTTTGAGATCTCGGGCAGTAACGCCGCCGCGGGCCTCGCTCAGATGGGTTCTGGCATCGCCATGTTCGTCGTTTCGCCTATTGGCGGGGTGATCGCCGACCGGGCTCGCAAGAAGAAGTTAGTTCTGGCCGGCCAAATCATCCCGGCCATCGTCATTCTCACAACCGGGATTCTTATTCTCACCGAGAACATCACCGTTCCGATGCTCACCGCGGCGACCCTGGTTATGGGGCTGGGCTTCGCCTTCATGGGCCCCGCCCGCCAAGCCTGGGTCGCAGAACTCGTTCCCGAGGACCAGTTCCGCAACGCGGTCGCGTTGCAACAGATCGCCCAGAACATCTCGCAGGTGGCCGCTCCCCTACTGATTGCGGTTTTGGTCGGTCGTTTCCTGGGCATCGGCGGCGCCTACCTGTTCATGGCTTCGTTGTTCGCCGTCGTGTTGCCGATCACCATCAAGCTGCCAAATACCGAGCCTGCGGCAAAGGAGCGTCGACCGATCCGCTCCGAACTGCTAGCTGGACTGAGCTACGTCTGGAGCGACCGACGGCTGCGCACACTGTGGCTTGGCTTCGTCGGCATCGTCGTTTGCGGGTTCGCCTTTCAGACTCTGCTGCCAGGCCTGCTGAGTAATGAGCTCGACCGATCACCGACCGACATTGGCGTCATCTTCTTGGTACTGGCCATTGCCGGGCTGCTGGTCAACCTGCTCCTCGCAGGCATGGTGCGGACGGGCCCTGCATGGCCACTGCTCATCGGTGCCGGGTTTGTAATGGCCTTCGGATTCATGCTGATCTCCGTGGCTCCGACCTACCTGCTGGCCATCCTCGCCGGTATCCCCCTCGGAATCGGTCGGGCCGGCTTCATGCTGGTCGACAACACCCTCCTGATGTCGACTGCTGAACCGGCCTATCACGGCCGGGTCATGTCACTGTCGATGATGGGCTTCGGTTCGCAGGCGCTATTGGCCCCGATCTGGGGGCTGATCGCCGACCTCATTGGAGTGCGTTCAACGTTGTTCATGGTGGGGATCGCCGCCGCGGCGGTTACCGCCTGGGTAGCTATCAGCTGGCTGCGGTTCGGATCCGACGCTGCTGCTGGCTAAATGTCTAGTTCCATACCAACGGCTTGATGTACCGCCACGTTGCACATTTTTTCGAGGCCTAGCCGTTCTCGCAGCTCAACCAACTCCAATAGGTCTGGACCTTCGATCGCCACCGTGGTCAACGAGTCAGCGCAGCCTTCGATCTGCACGGTGGTCGCTTCGGCCCTAATGGCCCCGAACCGGAACCGACGGCGGTCTTTTGTTACCAGCACCGCTCGCAGTGCATGTTTTGGCTTGAGGCCAGATGCCACGCTGGCAATGATCTGGTCATAGTCTTTTGACCCCGGCTTGCAGTGCTGCAACTCTTTCAGTACCGCGTCGAATGGTTTAGGGGCATCGCTCGGAACGCGGTGCCAGGTCGTCGACCAGCGCTCGAAGCCGAGACGCACCTCCTGCAGACGCTTAACCTTTAGCCGTCTGCGTCGAATTTTGGTGCTCGATGCCGGATCGCCATCAAGGAAGTAGAGATCATCAAGTCGCTGTAGACGTTCCCGATCGGCGATCTTGGACAGCGTACGGCAGGCCTGCTTTTGTTTGCCCCAGACCCGAAACTCATAGCGAGATCCGGGACTCGCTTTGTGGTTTTCTAACAGGGTTGTCTTACCCACGGACTTTGCACCGACTTTCCCGACATTCGGCCAGACCAATCAACGGTATCGGCCACATGGGGCCTTGTCGAGGATGGGTAGAACGGGACGCGGCGTCATGGCCGATCATGGTGGCAGACCGCCTCCAGCAGCACGCCATCTGGATCTAGCCAAAACGCCGCGAAATAGGGTTGCGGATACTGGGGAAAGACCTGCGGTTCGTGTACCGGCTCGCTGCCAGAATCGACCATCGCCTGGAAGACCTCCTGCACCGCAGAGCGGGTCTTCACGATGAACGCTAGGTGCTGCAAACCCGGGGCATGGCGCGAGAACTGGCCGGTCTCGGCCGCCGGGTAGAAGAAGAGGTAGGTGCCCGGCTTGCCGTTGACCGGACGGTAGGCAAACTCGTCCTCGTTGTCGAGAAAACTCTCGAAGCCCACCAGCGGCATCAGCTCGCGGTAGTAGGCGCGAGCTTGGGAAAGGTCGCCGACGTTGACGCCAAGATGTCCTAACACTGCTTGCGATGGAACATCGACGACTACTTGCCTAGGAGCCAACCACCGTCGACATCGATGGTGGTTCCGGTCACGAAATCGTTGGTGATCATGAACAGAATGGCCTGAGCCACCTCATCGGGAGTACCAGCGCGAGGGATCAGGTTGCCAGCGGTCGCCTTGGCCTGCGCAGCGATACGGGCTTCGCCCTGCAGAGGATTCATCGGGGTGTCGATGGTCCCCGGCGAGACGACGTTCACCCTCTTTGGCACGATCTCGGTGGCCACCGAGCGGACCAGCGCTTCAACCGCGGCGCCAGTCGCGCCGATAGCCGAAAACCCCGGCCTCATCTTTCGGGCCGGACTGCCGCTCACCAGCACGATCGTGCCATCGTCTGGCAGATGCTCGGTGCCATAGCGAAGCACGTTTGCGTAACCCCAGAGCTTGTCGAATGACCCGGCGAAACCGTCCATATCCATTTCGACAAACGGGCCGACAGCTCGTTCGCCGCCGGTGGCTGCGCTGACCAGGATGTCATAGGGAGCGCAAGACCGAAGCAGCGCATCCATGCCCTGGCGATCGAGTACGTCGCACGCCTGCGTGGTCACCCCGGCGGGAAGCTCGCCCGCCTTATCTGGATTTCGACTGACGGCGACGACCTCAGCGCCCTGCGCCGCCAGTTGCTGAACCGTGGCCAAACCTATGCCAGACGTTCCGCCGAACACCACAGCCTTCTTACCTGAGATTTCCATGTCTACTCCTTATTCTCCAGCGTGCTTGCCGGCTTCCCAGCCGTTCGCGGCCAGGTGTTGATTTGCGAAACCGAGCGGCTCGGCTTCGAGGGTGGTTGCCATCGTGTCGTTCCAACGATTCAGATAGCCAAACATGCTGATCGTGGCCACGATCTGAATCACCTGCTGCTCATCGAAGTGCTGAGCCAACGCGGCAAACTGCTCGTCTGTCGTGGCGTTGGGGATCTGTGCGGCATCACGGGCCACCCGCAGGGCCGCTCGCTCAGCTTCGCTAAACAACTCGTTGGTTTCGAACTCCCAGATCGCTGCAACCTTGTCGGCATCGACACCGGCATGAGCGGCATGGGTCGCGGTGTGCGCTTGGCAGTAGCGACAACCGGCGGCGTTGCTGACCATGTTGGCGATCATCTGGCTGAGGCCGCGATCTATGGCCCCCATACCGCCGATGGTGCCAGCCAAGCCACCGAACGCTTCGAGCAGCCCCGGGGCCTTGGCCATGGTCAACATACTGCTGGGTACAAAGCCCATCGCGCTCTCGACCATCTTGAATATCGGTTCGTGCTGCGGCAGCTCTTCTCGTGGTAGCGGCTCTATGCGGGCCATGGCTGTCCTCCTGGTCGACGCCACACTAACGCGACTCACGACCCGGCAGCGATCTCACCAGGCGGCCGGGCGACGAGTACGCGCCGCTCCAAGCCATGAGCTAGCTTTCGTCGAGAGCTGCATGGCCGTGACTCGACAGGAGAAACAAATGAGTGAGCTTTGGAAATTGGGGGCCACCGAACTGGCCGCAGGCGTACAGGCCAAGACATTCAAACCGAGCGAGGTGATGGAGTCGGTGCTGGCCCGGGTGGCCGAGAAGAACCCCGGGCTCAACGCCATCACCTATGACATGACAGACCAGGCGCGGTCCGAAGCGGCCAAGGCCGACCAGGCCGTGGCCTCGGGTCAGGAGCTTGGGCCCCTGCACGGCGTGCCGGTAACGATCAAAGAGAACATCGATCAGGCTGGCCACCCCAATCCCAACGGCATTCCTGCATTCGCCGAACTGATGGCCACCGAGGACGCCCCGCTGGTCAAGAACCTTCGGGCGGCCGGAGCCATCGTGATCGGTCGTACAAACGTGCCCGAGTTCTCGATGCGACTCACCACCAACAACCCGCTGCGGGGCCGAACGGTAAACCCGTGGGGTGACCCGATCTCTCCCGGCGGCTCCTCAGGTGGCGCCGGTGCATCATGTGCCGCTGGCATGGCTCCGCTGCATCACGGCAACGACATCGGCGGCTCGCTGCGGTTCCCGGCCATGGCCAACGGCGTGACTACGGTAAAGCCGACAAACAACCGTGTCCCGGTGTTCAATAGCTCGGCCACCGCCGAACGTGGCCCGCTCTCTCAGGTCATGTCGGTCCAGGGAATCATCGCCCGCCACACCGCCGACGTCCGGCTGGCCACCAGCATCATGATCAAACCGGATCCCCGCGACCCACTCAGCCCTCCGGTTCCCTTTGACGGCCCCAAGATCGATGGTCCGATCACCGTTGCCGTCACCACCGAATCGGCGGGCTATGACATCCATCCCGGCATCGTCGAACTGCTAGAGCGAGCGGCGACCCAGCTGACCGACGCTGGCTACCGCGTGGTCCGGGCCGACCCGCCGCCGGTGATCGATGCTGCCAATGGTTGGTTCAGCACTGCCATCTCTGAGATGGAAGCGACGTTGCTCGGTCCGATCCGAGAGCACGGCTCCCCGGTGATCAACGAGATTTTCGATCACTACTTCACCATGTCGACCCTGCTCGACCGCGACGGCTACATCGATGGGTTCGCCGACCGTACCCGCCTCATGCGGGACTGGAACCTGTTCCTCGATGAGCACCCCTTAGTGCTGACTCCGTTCATGATGCGCCCAATGTACGACCACGACTACGACACCGGCGGCTTCGAACAGGTCAAAGAACTCTTTGATTCCGCCATGTACAGCACCGGGATCAACTACCTGGGGCTGCCAGCAGGCGTCATCGGCATGGACCTTGTCGATGAGCGTCCAGCCGCGATTCAGATTGTCGGCAGGCGCTTCAGGGAAGACATCATCTGCGATGCGATGGAAGCGATCGAGCAGCGCAACGGCGTGCTGGCGCACCGACTTTGGGATCGTGATGGCGACTGAGTGGCGCAGAGTCGCTCGCCTGGCAGCGCTGTCGTAGTCTCGTTTGAGCCGGTTGATCCACCGGCGACGACCGAGCCTAAACGGAGCGATACGTGAACACCGCAGTGCAAGAGTATGAGAACGTCACCGTCCGACACGACGGGGATGTCGCAGTCGTGACCTTCGACCGAGGCGGCAGTCTCAACGCATTCAACCAGGCAACCATTCTTGAACTGACCGACGTCGCCCGACGGTTCCAGGATGATCTGAAAACCAGGGCGGTCGTACTGAGCGGCTCGCCAAGGGCCTTCTCCGCAGGCATAGATCTGAAAGACCCCGCCACCTGGGAAGAACTCGACGACGATGTCGCGCTACGAGCCCGGTTCTACCGCGGGGTGCGGCTCTGCCAGGCGTGGGAAGACATGCCACAGATCACCGTGGCGGCCATGGAAGGGCTGGCCGTCGGCGCCGGCTGTGCCATCGCCCTGGCCTGCGACTGGCGGGTCCTGGCCGCCGACGCGTACCTGTACGTTCCAGAGGTCAAAATCGGACTGAACCTCCAGTGGGGCGCCCTGCCAAGACTGGTGACCCTGGTCGGTCCAGCCAGAGCGAAGCGCATCATTCTGCTATGCGAGAAGATGGGTCCCGATCATGCGCTCGACTGGGGTCTGATCGACGAGATCGCCGACAGCGGCCAAGCCGAAGCGGTGGCCCTCGGTATGGCTCGGGGCGCCGCCGCTATGCCCGCGGCGACGACTCGGATGGTCAAGGAGGCGGTAAACGCCACCGCCAACGCCCTGCACCGAGCCTCATCGTTCGCCGATGCCGATCAGAGCGCCCTGACGAGGACCTTCAGCGATGCCGTAGCGGCCAGAGAAAAGTTCGCCGGCGGTTCCTAACCTGCTGCGCTGGCGAGCACCGCTAGAGATCCTGGAGCGGTGCCCACGTGGAGTGGGTGCCGCTGCAGATCCTCTCCGGCAGCTTGATGCGAGCTACCGGACCGTCACTCAGCGCCGCAGCGTCGAAGATCAGGCAGTCTGAGCGGTCGTTGACCAGGTCGGAGCTGAACGTCACCAGGTAGCCATCGTCTTCGGCTGTCGAGCCGTCGCGGGGAGCCATGACCGTCTCGCTGACAAAGACCCCTTCGTCGAACATAAGGGTTTCCTCGGTGCCTGCGTCGATGTCGTGTTTGACCAGACCATCGAATGCGAAGAGGCCATCGGCGTTAAGAGCGTTGTAGCTGTAGCGGTGACGGAGCCCAGCGTGGCGTCCGTTGATCATCCCGAACTCCATCGGCCGATCGCTCAGCGACTCTTCCTTGGTCTCACCGGTCACCAGGTTGAAACGCCAGCGGTGGGGGCGAGCTTCGAGCACCTTGATGTCGAGAGTCTCAAAGCCCTTCAACTGCCCTGCGCCACGGGGAACGCCGCGAGCGGTTGGGTTGTGCTGGAAGAACCCGTCGAGCACGACCTCGTCGCCGTCTTCGTAGGCATTAATCCAGTGCAGGACAAACGTCGGGTCGGCTTCGAACCAGCGGATGTCTTCGGTTTTCCCATGGCGTGGAATCAGGGCGAAGCGGCTGGGCATGTCTCGGCGGAAGGTGTTCGAGTAGTGGCCCTCGGCCAGGGCCTCAGGATCCCAGAACAGCGGCAGATCGTTGAGGATCGACCAGTTGGTGGTGAACGCCATGTCGTGTGGGAGCCGAGGGCCAGGCAGCGGGATGTCGACGTAGTCGGTCAATTCTCCAGCTGCGCTGACCACGCCGTAGTGCATATACGGCGCCTCGGTGCCGTAGTTGAAGAACAGCATCTCGCCGGTGTGCTCATCGATTTTGGTGTGGGCCGAAACGCCCTCCGCGGGAAACTGGCCGCCCCATTCGGTCTTACCAAGGTTTTCAAGGGTGCGGGGATCGAGGGCGTAGAGCTCGCCGCACTGGTAGAAGCTGGCCAAAGCCTTGCCGCCGTGAACCACGACGTCGGTACTGGCGTTGTCTTTCATCATCGTCCTGGCGCCCCAGCCATGATCGGCGATGGCGCTGGATGGTCGTTCGGTAATACCGGCCCAGAGGCTCTGTTTCGCTTCCTGCTCGGCTAGGAAGCCGTCGGTCTGCACAAACCGGTTGGCATAGCGAGCCTCACCGTTTTCAAACGAGATGGCGTGCAGCATCGAATCGCCATCGAACGGGTGATAGCGCCGTATCGGCTCGAACAGAGCATTCTCGGTGTTACGGATGTAGACGCCGTTGAGATCGTCGGGGATCTTTCCCTCGACCTCCATGTCCCAGGCGTCGTATTCTCGGACCTGCGGCTGCCAAACGCCACTGCGGTATGGGTGATCATCGTCTGGAGGTAGCCCGGTATCGACGGTTCCTCGTAGCTGGCTAGTCATGGCTCACTCCTGTTGTTCTTAACTCGCGCCAACTGGCTGTGGAACCCGAACTAGCGGGGCCCGGCGCATCACCGAGTCTAAACCTGCTCCGTGTTGTGGTCCTAGCTGGCTCAACTAGGAGATCTCGACCACGCCATTCGGTGTCTCCACCGATGCCACCAAACCAACCGGGCCCTGGCGGGCGATGACGCCGACGCCGAGAGCATCGACCGAGGCCACAATGGCCGCATCGGGGTTCGATACGGCTAGTGAGATCAGCTGCCCCATAGATGGCAGCGACACGGCCGGGCTTGGACTGTCGCCCCAGTCGATGGCGAACGGAAGGGCTCCGTCGCTGCCAACTCCGCTGTCGCCTCCGGTGGTCAAACGCCACGAGAGTAGGTCACCGTCCGGCTTCTGCCTGCTCATCGAAGCGATCTTTCCTGCATCAACGCCGGCCGCGCTCATAACCGCTGCGACGTCCTCCAGGGTCTCGTCGCCGGTGGGGTGGATAGCATATGCAACCAGCTTGGGCGAGGCGAGATCGTCCAGCCCGAACGAACGGGGCCTGCCAGGATCGGGTTGGTCCGGGTCGATGCCGATGATCTCAAAGTAGGTGCGGTCATCGAACGTCAACAGAGCGTTGTGGGTGCCGTTTCCGACGTGAGGGCCACCGACCACCGCGGTTGCTCCGGTTAGTTCGGCGATGATTCGTACGCCCTCATCGACGTCTCGGGAGGCAAAGATTAGATGATCGAGTTCGGCCATATTCCGACCGTAGCATGCGCACTCGGCCGGGCAATTTTCCGGCTGGGTAACCGATCGGACTATGTTGAGCGTCATGGAGCTTTATCGGTTTGATTGGCTGAATCAGCAGGTTGAGGAGGCGGTCGACCCACAGCGGGAGATCGTCGATCCGCACCATCATCTGTGGAGTAACCGCAGCGGTGTTTACCTGTCGGACGAACTGATCGCCGACACCACGGCCAGCCACAATGTGACCAAGACGGTCTTCGTCGAGTGTTTCTCCAAGTACGACCGCGAAGCGCCAGAACCGCTACGTCCTGTTGGCGAAACCCGGTTCGTAGCCGGCGAGGCGGCAGCAGCTGCGGCAACCGGAAAACTGAAAATCGGGGGCATCGTCTCCTTCGCCGACATGATGCTGGGCGACGCTGTCGAAGAGGTGCTGGCGGCCCATGACATCGCAGGTGGCGGACTGTTTCGAGGCATTCGCCATGCGGTCTCTCATGACGCCGACCCTGCGGTTCCCGGCGCTCACACCAACGCCACCGACATGATGATGGACAGTGCCGAGTTCCATGCCGGGGTGGCAAAGCTCGGCGCCATGGGCTTCAGCTTTGATTCTTGGATGTACCACCCACAGCTTCCCCAGGTGGCTCGGCTAGCGCAGGCGACGCCCGGCACTTCGATCATCCTGGATCACCTCGGAGGACCGTTGGGGATCGGCGGCTACGCCGACAACCGGGACGAGGCCATGGCCAACTGGCGGGCCTCGATGATCGAGGTCGCAGCCTGCGAGAACGTGACGCTGAAGGTCGGCGGCATCGGCATGGACGGGTACTACGGTCTCGGCTGGGCAGACCGCCCGAAGCCGCCAAGTTCCGATGAGGTGGTCGCGGCATGGCAAGACCGAGTGCACTTCTGTATCGATACCTTCGGTCCCGATCGCTGCATGTTCGAGTCGAACTTTCCGGTCGATCGCCAGACTCTGTCGTACCCGGTGTTGTGGAACGCGCTACAGAAGATGGCAGCCCGATACAGCGATGCAGAACAGGATCAGATGTTCTCCGGGACTGCCTCCCGGGTCTATCGCATAGTCGACTAGCAGCTCGGCTAGCCCGAGGGGCTAGCTATAGCGAGCTATGAATGACGCGCTATGAATGAACCGCTACGAATGACGCGCTATGAAGTCGAGCACCGCCTGGTTGAAGCCATCTGGCTGTTCGATATTGATCGAGTGGCCACCTTCGAGGTCGGTGACTTCCAACTGGGTGATGGCCTCGCGGGCTTGCTCGACGCAGGGCTGAAATTGCTTCTCCCAGCGGCCGTTGACCAACATCGTCGGCACCTGCAGCCGGTGTAACTCATCGACCGAACGCCACAGCGGGCTGCTGGCAGCGGTGTTGGCCAGCGCGGTCCCTGGCATAGTGTCGGCGTCGTGAACCAGTTTGGCCTTTAGATCTTCGGGCCAACGTTTGGCCCTGATCGGATGAACGTGGATCAGATGCCGGTCGAAGGTTCCCGGCTCCATAGTCACCTCCGGTCGTTCAGCGGGGTCGCGGGCGATGCCAAACGCCGCCCGGGTGTTTGTCATAACCACGCCGTTGACCAGTTGCTGATTGGCCAGGGCGTAGCGCAACGCCATCGCACCGCCGAGCGAATGGCCGCCGACCCACAAACGCTCGACTCCAACCGCCTTGCGGACCTCTTCGATGGCGGCCACGACCGGCTCGGGGGCATAATCGGCCCGATCGTCGGGCGCTGGCGAGCCTCCGTGGCCCGGCTGTTCAACCAGAATGAGCCGCAGGTGCTGGCCGAGCGCCTCCCGGTTCAACTCCCACTGGTTATTGCTCGACATGTAGCCGTGGATCAACAGCAGCGGTTGGCCATCCGGGTTGCCGGTCTCTTCAAAGCTGAGCGTTGGGATGCCTGGCTGCGTCGTCGTCAGACTCATGCTGGCATCGGGACGGCTCGACCGGCGATGGTGTCGATGTCGCTGTGAGGGGCCAGCGTGCCAAACTCGGCACCCCGGTCACCGCCGATCCTTGAACGTATGTAGGCGTCGCTGACCGCGGCGTCGCCGTGCTGCGCCAGCAGGGTGGCTGACCAGCAGACCGCCAGCCGCTCTATCAGCCGCCGGGCGCCCATCTCATCGGCGCCAGCCTCGGTCAGGGCTTGGCCTACCGAGGTGATCTCGGCATCGAGCCTGGGATCTGCGCCAGCGGCACGTTCCAACTCGGCCATGAACGCCTCACCAACATGAGGAGCCCGGGCCAACGCCCGCAGCACATCGAGGGCGATGACGTTGCCTGCGCCTTCCCAAATCGCGTTAAGCGGGGCCTCGCGGTACAGCCGTGGCAGGATCGACTCTTCGACGTAGCCGTTGCCTCCTACACACTCCAGCGCTTCGCGGACCACCGGGGTCGAGCGTTTGGTAATCCAGTACTTCGCCACCGCTGAGCCGAGCCGGAATAGGGCTGCTTCACCCTCGTCGATGGGTGAACGTTCGAAAGCCCCGGAGAGCCGCATCACCATCAGGGTCGCGGCCTCGGTCTCCAGCTCAAGGTCGGCCAGCACGTTCTGCATCAGCGGTTTGTCGATCAGGGTGGACCCAAAGGCCGAGCGCTGCGAGACGTGCCACGCGGCCTGCGAGACCGCTTGGCGCATCAGAGCCGCGGCCCAGTTTGTGCAGTCGACTCGCGTGCCGCTGACCATCTCGATGATCGTGTTGACCCCTCGGCCCTCTTCACCGATCATCCAACCAGCAGCATCGGTGTACTCCATTTCGCTGGAAGCATTCGAGCGATTGCCCAGCTTGTCCTTCAGCCTCATCAGCTGCAGCGGGTTGCGCTCACCGCCGGGCAAGACCCGGGGAACCAGGAAACAAGACAGGCCCTTCGGGGCGTTGGCCAACACCATGAAGGCATCACACATCGGCGCTGAGGTGAACCATTTGTGCCCGGTCAGGCGATACTCGGTGCCCGCTCCCCCGCCACTGGTGGCAGGAACAGCGGTCGAGGTATTGGCTCGTACATCGGACCCACCCTGGCGCTCGGTCATGCCCATGCCAAGCAGACATCCAGACTTGTTTGCCGGGTCGACGAGGCGCCGATCGTACGACCTCGTTCGGATTCTGGGTTCCCAGATCTCGGCGATATCGGGTTGATGGCGCAGAGCGTGGAGCACCGCGCCGGTCATCGAGGTCGGACAGTGATGGCCAACCTCGACTTGGGCGCTCAGGAACATACGAGCGTTACGTGCGATGTAGCCGCCGTCTCCCGGCTCGCTGTCATAGTGGCCGGCGTGTATGCCCTCGCTGACCGAAAGATCGAGTAGCGAGTGATATGCCGGGTGGTAGCGGACCTCGTCGATGCGGTCACCGAACCGATCGTGGCTCAGCAGCTCCGGCGAATTCTCGTTGGCCAGGAAACCCCACTCATAGACCTCGGCCGAACCGACCCGCTCGCCGAACTTCTCCAACCCAGCGAGGGCCGCTGGGCCACCTTCGCGCTCGACCGCAGCGGCCAGGACCGGGTCAGTGCTGTAGAGGTTGTAGGGCTCGAGCGGCGTTGGCTGATTAGCTTCTGTCACCGCTACAGAATACTGATCTTGCGCTTGGCTGGACAGTTGAGTGAAGGACCCGGCCGAGACGGCCGGGCCGCGGCAAGGACTCGGTTTCGTTTGCCGCCTTCCGCTAGTTTTCAGCAATGAGTGAAGCTCAGAGCGAGACCCAAAGCGAGACGCTGTACGAAGAACGAGATGGCATGGCCATTATCACGCTCAACCGCCCTGAAAAACGTAACGCTCTGACCGAGGCCATGGTGCAGGGGGTAGCCGACGCGGTTGATGCGGCCGCCGCCTCGCCCGATGTGGCGTCAATCGTGCTGCGAGGCGCCAACGGCACCCTCACCGCGGGCTACGACCTTGGCTCCGTCGAGGAGTTCTCGACCGGAACCGAACCCCCGGCGTGGTCAACGCCATATGACGCTGCCGGCCCGAAGCCACGACCAGGGGCCTGGGATCCGGTGCGCGACTACCAATTCATGAACAACAATGTAAAGCGCTTCATGAAGCTGTGGGAGTGCCCCAAGCCAGTCGTGGCGGAAATCACCGGCTGGGCCATCGGTGGTGCAACCGACCTCGTCATGTGCGCCGACCTGCTCTACATGGCCGACGACGCTCACATCGGCTACGCCCCCAGCCGGATATACGGATTGCCGACCACCATGATGTGGATTCACCGGCTCGGCCTAGAACATGCGAAGCAGTTCTTGCTGACCGGCCGAGCGATCGACGCCGACACCGCCCACAGAATCGGTTTGGTCTCCGCGGTCCACCCGGCAGACCAAATCTCGGGCGAGGTGGAAGCAGAAGCCAAACGGCTGGCGACTATCCCGGGCAATCAACTGGCCTTGAACAAGCTGCTTATCAATCAGGCCTACGAAAATATGGGCCTGCGATCGACCCAGGTCATGGCTACGTTCTTTGACGGCATGGCTCGCCACACCGAAGAGGCGCTGCAGTGGTCCGAGGCAATCGATGAGCGCGGGTTACGCCAGGTCGTAGCTGAACGGGACGGCCCGTGGGGCGACTACGGCCAATCGAGTGGGCGACCCTCCAGTGAAAGCGACCGATGATGTCGAGGGAGCTTGAGCCGAAGACGCCTAACGGCGAGACCACCGGTTGGCGAGAGGTCATCGGATCGTGTCCGCTCGACTGCCCCGACGCCTGCTCCTGGGTAGTGACCGTCGATCCAGAAGGGCGGGCGACCAAGCTGCGGGGAAACCCCGACCACCCCTTTACCCAGGGCGGACTTTGTAAGAAGGTAAACCCGTGGCTGGAGTTCTCGGCCGATCCCAGCCGACTAACCGAGCCAATGCGCCGGGTCGGTCCGAAGGGCAGCGGTCGCTTCGAGGCGATCTCGTGGGACGACGCACTGTCGGAGATGGCCGAGCGGTTTCAGAGCATCATCGACTCGAGCGGTGGAGCGGCGATCTGGCCGTTCGTCGGTACCGGCAACCTCGGGTGGCTGCAGGGCAGCAACGGTCCAGCCAGGGTCTGGTCGAAGATGGGAGCCTCTGCCCACCACCTGACGACCTGTTCGGTTGCCGGTCGGGCAGGCATCGAATATTCGGTCGGCACGGGAGCCTGGCTCGACCCTGAACACTTCACTGCCGCTGGCAGCGTGATGATCTGGGCCTCAAACACCCTGGTCACCAACCGGCACCTGTGGCCGTTCGTCGAACAGGCGAGGGAGGCCGGGGCGCCGCTGATCGTGGTAGATCCGGTTCGAAGCCGAACCGCCGAGGCGGCCGACATCCACCTTGCACCGCGGCCGGGAACCGATGGCGCCCTCGCGCTCGGGCTTTGCCAGGCGATCGTCAACCGGGGCGGTGCCGACCATTCGTTCTTGGACCGACGAACGCTCGGCTGGCCGCAGTTCGCCGAATCGCTGAAAGCGTGGAGCGCAGCAAGGACCGAAACGGTCACCGGTGTCGCAGGGGCTGACATCGAACGTGTGGCTCAGCTGTTGATAGACACCGGACCGCTGGCGTTGCGCATCGGCCACGGTGTGCAACGTCAGGCCAACGGTGGCCAGGCGATGCGAGTGGTTTCCTGTCTGCCTGCGATTCTCGGAGCCTACGACCAGCCCGGCGGTGGCTCGCTGTACTCCTCAACCGGGGTGCCGAAGGGCTTCAACGTGGCCAAGAGCAAGCGGCCGGAGCTGGGAGCGCGGCCTCGCACCCTGGCGATGACCAACCTCGGTCGCAATCTGCTTGAGCTCGACGACCCGCCGGTAGAGGCGCTTATCGTCTACGGCGCCAACCCTCTGGTTTCGAACCCCGAGACCCAGCTTGTGCGGCGAGGACTGGAACGCCAGGACCTCTTCACCGTGGTGATCGACCTCTACCCAACCGAGACAGCGGCCTACGCCGATCTGGTGCTGCCCTCGACGATGCAGCATGAGCAGCTGGAGATAAACGACTCCTACAACCACCGCTACGTTCACTGGAATCAACCGGCGGTCGCCCCACCGGGAGATTGCCTGCCTCACACCGAGATTTTCCGCCGACTGGCCAGGGCCATGGGCTACGAAGACACCGAACTGTTTGCCACCGATGAGCAACTGGCGGCCGACGTGCTCGACAGCGACGAGTTCCGAGCGAGCAACATAGACGTCGAACAGCTCAAGAGCAGGGGCTACGCTCCCCTGCCTCCGCAGCCCGGGCCAGCCGAGCGGGCATTCCCCACACCGTCTGGGCTCTTTGAGTTCACATCGGCCGAGGCGGCGAAAGATGGCCACGGCGAGCTGCCAAATTACCGAGCCGGTAGCGAAGCATCAGACCTGCGGCCGGACCATCTCGCACTCATCGCCGCAGCCAGCGACTTCCACATCAACTCGACCTTCGCTGGCACGGTCAAGACCGGCTCCCGGACCTCGACCCCTGAACTTGTCGTCCACCCCGACGACGCTGCCACCCGGGGCCTGGCAACCGGCGACCGAGCGGCGGTTCACAATGAGCGAGGCCGCTTTGAGGTTGCGGTGGTCGTCGCCGAAACAACCCGCGCTGGAGTCGCCTCCATCACCAAAGGTTGGTGGCAACTGCCGATCAACAACACCGTCGAAGAGCGCGACGCCGACATGGCATCGGGGGCCACGTTCCACGACAACGCGGTGCTGGTTAGCCGCCTGGATTGACTAGCTATCTGATCTGGCGACCAGCGGTCAGCGGCCGGCGCTACTTCACGTAGCCTTCGCGGGTTTGGGGAAGTTTGGCGTCCAAGATCCGGGTCGCCACCACGGTGCGCAAGATCTGGGCCGTGCCGCCTCCGATGGTGAACATACGGACATCTCGGTACATACGCTCCAGCGGGTTGCGCCTGCTGTAGCCGGCGGCGCCGAATGACTGCAGGGCGTGGTTGACCACGTCGATCGAAGCTTCGGCGGTGAAGATCTTGGCCTGGGCGGCCATCGCGGCGTCCGGAAAGGGGCTGGCGGTGCCGTCGTAACCGGTGCCTCGTGAGCAGGCGGCCCGATAGGTGAGGCTGCGAGCCGCTTCGAGTTTGACGCTCATGTCGGCCAGCATCCACTGCAGTCCCTGGAACTCTGCGATCGGTCGGCCGAACTGTTCCCGCTTCTTTGAGAAGTCGAGCGCCTGCTCGTAGGCGCCGGTGGCTATGCCAAGGGCCACGGTGCCAGCGCCGACCCGTTGCGAGTTGTAGGCGTTCATCAGGTCGCCAAAGCCTCGACGCCACCCCGACGGGGGCATGACAACCATCTCGGGGCCGAGCTCCATGTCTTCGAAGAGCACCTCCATCTCGGGGATGCCGCGCAAGCCCATGGTCGGCTCCCGCCTGCCGAAGGAAAGCCCCGGGGTCTCGTCTCTGATAGCTAGGAAGCCGCCGATGCCGAGCTCGCTCCCGTCCTCGTCGAACACCCGGGCGAAGATCAGGTGCAGCTTGGACACGCCACCGCCGGTGATCCAGTGCTTCTTGCCGTTAACGATGTAGCGGTCGCCTCGTTTGTCGGCCCTGGTGGTCATCATCGAGGCCGAGGAGCCGGCATCGGGCTCAGTGATGCAGATCGCTGGCTTGTCGCCGGCCAGCACCATCTCGGCGGCCATCCGCCGCTGCTGTTCGGTGCCGTAGGCCAGCACCGCGGAGATCGCCCCCATATTGGCCTCGACGGCGATACGACCGGTCACGCCGCAGACTTTGGCCATCTGCTCGACGACAAGAACCGCGTCGAGGAAGCTATGGCCTGGGCCACCCAGGTCGACCGGCACGGTCATGCCGGTGAAGCCGTTTTCTTGCAGGGCGGCCACGTTATCCCAGGGGTACTGCTCGGTCTCATCGACCTCGGCGGCGCGGGGTGCGATCACCTCTTCGGCGAGCGCTCGGGCCCGGCTCTGCAGGTCGAGTTGTTCCTTTGTCAGGGACCAGAGGTTCATGTTTTCCGACATATCTATTCGGCTCCATCCTGGTTTTTGAGCTGTAGTGCTCGGGTATTGGCCTCGTCGGCGCCGGTCTGGTCGCCGCTCTCAGAAAGCGCCGAGGCATAGCGTGTCCAAGTTGGCACCGAATTCGGCCAGCGCCTGGTTCTGCTGCGAAGCAGGTGTAGCTCCATTGCGGTGTCGCCCGTCGCCGCCACGGTATCGACGGTCAGCAGCTCGAACAGGTCTCGTTGGGCGTGGCTGCCGCCGATCGGCGCCAGGTCGTCTCGTATCGCCAACATGGTTTCGGCTGCCTGCTCGAAACGATCGTCGGCCCGGTCTTCAAAGCCACGGCACAGCTTGATGGCCACGTCGAGCCCCTCGGTATGGAACTGGCTCGGTAGGGAGTTGCGATGAGCCAACAGCGACGCGGTGAAGGCCTCAAGCTCGGACCGGCGATCGGTACGGCAAAGCGTCATGGCGCAGTGCACGTCGGTGAAGGTCAACACATGGTCACCGATTCTTGAGGCCGCGTTCTCGCCCAGTTCATCCCAGCGGTCGCCGACATCGACTCCCGCCAGCTCTAGCCTGGTCAGCAACGACGACAGGTTTTGCAGGTCTAAGTAGAACTCGGTGCTGATCGGCCGAAGCCGCTCGTCGTAGATGTTGAGCACCCGGTCGTAGTTGCCACCGTTCCATGGGAAGAGCGCTGAGTGCCACCAGATGTGACCGACGAAGGGGTTCTTTGTGGCCCAGATGTCGTCTGCCACATCGAAGAAGGCGTCGCCTGCGGCAAGGGCGCCCTGCATTTCGAGCGAATGGGCGACGGCGTGGATCGACCACAGGTCCTGGTCGTTCAGTGCTACTGCCCGGCGCCCGATAACCTCGGCCTGTTCGAAGTGGCCGGACTCATTGAGGGCGAACGACTGCATGCCGAGTACGTGATCGAAGCCCGGGGTCGACTCGTCCCAGGTATCGATCACACCATCGACCGCGCTCAGCAGCGCGGTGGCCCGACCGGTCCAGAAGGTCGTGTAGTGGTGCATCTTCAGCGCCAACAGATCGTGTGGATAGTCGGCCAACAACCGGTCCCAGACCGTGGCCGCGGCACGCACATCCCCGCTGGCCCAGAGCCCTAAGGCTGACAAATGCAGCCGCTCCCGGGCGTTGGCAACGCCGGTTTCGAGCGTTGCCTTGGCGGTTGCGGCGACCTTGTCGCGAACTCCAACCGATTCCACCATCATCATCATGTAGCCGCGAAGCACTGCCGTCATGACCGACGTCGGATGATCGGCCAAGACCTGCTTAAGCGCCCCGCCAGCTGTGGCTTCGTAGTTGAGGAACAGCTCCAAGCTGGCGTCGAATGCCGCAACCTCGGCATCATCGGCGGCGCTGGTCGGGACTCCACGACAATCGGTTCTGCTCACGACGCGCAATCGTAGGCGTTGGGAGGGAGATGCGACCACACGGTGCCCGCGGTCGGACCAGATCTGACGGTCAATTGCTCGCCAACCGGGACTCCAAGGTGCCAGGTGGCCTGACAAACCAGGAGAACCCCGCGCCTCAAGATTGCTTACTGTGGTTTGCAGCGGGCAGACTCCCTGCATGGAATTCGATCTCGAACAGACAGACGCCCTACTTTCGACGACTCGCGCGGTGCGTAAACGTCTCGACTTTGATCGTGAAGTGCCGGATGATGTGCTGCTGGAATGCCTCCAGCTGGCGATTCAGGCCCCAACCGGGTCCAATCGTCAGGGTTGGCGCTGGATGGTCATTCGCGACGCCGAGAAGAAGGCGGCGCTTGGTGAGATCTACCGTAAGGTCGGCGGGGCCTATCTCGCTGAAGCGGCAAAGACGGCCGATCAGAACAGCCAAACCGGTCGAGTGATGGACTCGGCAAACTTCCTGGCCGAGAAGCTCGGCGAGGTTCCGGTCATGGTGATTCCGCTGATCATTGGTCGCCTCGAGGACGGCACAACCAACAGCGCCGCCGGCCTGTTTGGCTCTATCATCCCCGCCATGTGGAGCTTCCAGCTTGCGCTACGTAGCCGTGGCCTCGGCAGTTGCTACACCACCCTGCACCTGGCGGCGGAAAAGGAAGCGGCCGAGCTGCTCGGTATCCCTGAGCACATGAGCCAGGCCGGTTTGCTGCCGGTGGCCTACACCGTCGGCACCGACTTCAAGGCAGCCAAGCGCGACCCGGTGGAGCAGATCACCTACCTCGACACCTACAAGAACCCGATCCGCGGCTAACTCCCGGTGACGGGGCCGTTCTGATACATCGAGGCGCGCCGTTACCCCGATCCGCCCTGTGCGGTCGGGGTTTCGTGCGTTTCGGCTTACCGGTCCAGCCCAGATGAGGCTCGGCACACACGATCCGGCTTTGCGTCAGGGCGATCTGACGTTGATGGTGCCGTCGGGAGCTCTGGTGAGTTGCCAGCCGCGATCATGGACGCAGCCATGGTGGAAGCGGCAAAGCAATGTGAGGTTTTCAGCAGTGGTTGGTCCGCCTCGGTTTCGGGGCGTGATGTGGTGTAGGTCGCACCACCACCAGGGCCGGTCGCAGCCACTGAATGTACAATGCTGGTCCCGCACTCGCACCGCTCGGCGTAGACCCGGCGGTATGGCCGGCGTAGCTCGGTTGTAAGCCAAAACCATGCGCCGTCCGTCGGTGATGAGCGCTCGGAATGAAGCGTCGCAGAGTAGACGGTCGAGCCCTGGTCCGATGATTGCTCCGCCATGGGCGAGTTCGGCTCGCATCCGATCGAGCTGGCTCTGGTCGGGTTGGTCATGGCCGTTGGCGGCGAGGGTTTCGATGTCGATGACCACGTCAACTGTTGCTCTGGTCCCGCCCCCACCTTGGTCGGGCGCCGTTTCGATTGACAGCGTGCAGATGTCCACGAGTTTGTCAGCTCGCCGTTGAGCGACCGTGCGAGGCTCGGGAAGCTGCG
>JBOEHD010000034.1:0-29331 GCA_050633745.1 Acidimicrobiales bacterium | reverse complement strand
TCGTCGGGTCTGGCTCATCGCCATCACAGACGCCGGCGCTCAGCTAGTCGCAGAAATCACCGCCATCGACCATGTCGTCCGCAGCGAGCTTCGAGTGGGCATCAGCCGAGAGGAACGCCAGCAGCTGGCCTCGCTCCTCGTGCGAATCCAACAGAACCTTGGAACTGGCCTAGGGGCATCCACATGAATGCCGACGTAGTTCTCCGACACTCAATGATCAGCAAACCCGCAAACAACCAACTCTCAATCTGCAACCCTCCATTCATCATCAACAAGGAGTTACCCCCAAATGCCTGAAGCAGTAATCGTTGATGCCGTACGAACCCCCGGCGGCAAAAGGAACGGAAAGCTCAAAGACTGGCACGCTGCCGATCTAGCGGCCCATGTCTTGAAGGCGCTCGAGGAGCGCAACAAACTCGATCCAGGTCTCGTCGATGACGTGATCATGGGTTGCGTCATGCAGGTCGGCGAGCAGTCGCTCAACATCGGCCGCAACGCAGTACTCTCCGCTGGCTGGCCAGAGTCTGTCCCGGCCACAACCGTCGATCGCCAGTGCGGCAGCAGCCAGCAGGCCCTTCACTTCGCAGCGCAAGGTGTATTGGCCGGAGCCTACGATGTGGTGGTCGCCGCAGGCGTCGAAGTTATGACCCGCACCCCGATGGGCGCATCGGTCGTCGAGGGCAAGATGGGAATCCCCTTCCCCGAC
Source organism: Acidimicrobiales bacterium (assembly GCA_050633745.1). Classification (GTDB taxonomy): domain Bacteria; phylum Actinomycetota; class Acidimicrobiia; order Acidimicrobiales; family SZUA-35; genus JAHELU01. The sequence continues at coordinate 28,625 of JBOEHD010000034.1, read as the reverse complement.
CCCATGCAGAAGCGTTATGAGGAAACCGGGCTTCCCCCACAGGGCATCGGCGCCGACATGATCGCCGACGAGTACGAGATCAGCCGAGCCGACCTCGATGCGTTTGGCGCCCAGAGCCAGCAGCGGGCCGAGGTGGCCACCGCCGAAGGTCGCTTCGAGCAGGAGATCGTTCCGGTCGACGTCGACCTCGACGGCACCGTGGAAACCATGACCGCCGATGAGGGCATCCGCCCCGGCACCACGGCCGAAACCCTGGCCGGTCTGAAGCCTGCTTTCAAAGAAGACGGCAAGATCACCGCTGGCAACTCCTCGCAGATCAGTGATGGTGCCTCAGCGGTGCTGGTGATGAGCGCCGAGAAGGCAGCCGAACTCGGCCTCAAGCCGAGGGCTCGCTTCCATGCATTCGCCGTCGCAGGCGCCGACCCGGTGACCATGCTCAAGGGTCCGATTCCCGCCACGAAGAAGATCTTGGAAAAGACCGGCCTGAGCATCGACGACATCGATCTGTTCGAGGTCAACGAAGCCTTCGCCTCCGTGGTCTTGGCCTGGCAGAAGGAAACCGGCGCCGATATGAGCAAGGTCAACGTGAACGGCGGCGCCATCGCCCTCGGTCACCCACTTGGCAGCTCCGGCACCAAGCTCATGAGCACCCTGCTTAACGAGCTCGAGCGAACCGGCGGCCGCTATGGCCTCCAGGTGATGTGTGAGGGCGGCGGCATGGCCAACGCCACGATCATCGAGCGCCTGGACGCCTAGGAATCGCGGGCAACTAGCAAAATGTAGAAACTCGGTGCCATTCGGCACACGAGCATTAACACGGTAAACATCGAGACAACAGCACTGAGAGACAACAGGGTGGGTCCGGCACAACGCTGGGCCCACCCTGAGTCTTTGCCCCGAAGACCTGGGCGCCGCTGGCGCCAGCGGTTAGTCCGCGAATTCTCCAGACTTCCATCGAAGCCAGCTAGAGCGCGAGACTCGTTGCTCTGACAGAAATGGAGCCTGAGGATGGAAACGGTCATCTACGAGATTCGCGACAAGGTCGCGTTCGTCACAATCAACCGACCGCACGCATATAACGCCTGCGACAAGCCAACCTACGAACGCCTGGCCGAGGTATGGCAAGACTTCACCGTCAACGACGATGCGTGGGTAGCGGTCCTGACCGGAGCCGGCGACAAGGCTTTTTGCGCTGGCAGCGACATCAAGCAAAACTTCAACACCAAGCCCGAGCCCGCCGACGCATTCGACGCCGCTGGTCGCGACGATCTCATGCGAGGTCTCGACGTGTGGAAACCGATCATCGCCGCGGTGAATGGCCACTGCAACGGAGGCGGCCTCGAGATGGCTCTTGGCTGCGACATCAGGATCGCCTCGGAAAACGCCCAGTTCGGCCTCGGCGAGTCGAAGTTGGGGCTGCTTCCTGGAGGTGGCGGCACCCAACGGCTTACCCGCACGATGCCACTCGGCGACGCCCTGTGGATGCTGTATTCGGGCGAGCGCATCGACGCGGCCGAAGCGCATCGTGTCGGGCTGGTGAACCGGGTCGTGCCGCAACCAGACCTGATGGCCACTGCCGAAGAGATGGCCCGGAAAATTCTGAAAGCAGGACCGCTGGCAGTACGCGCCATCAAGCAAGCCGCAATCAAGGGACTGAGTATGCCGCTCGATGACGGACTCAGGCTGGAGTCGAACCTATTCAGATTGTTGGCGATGACCGAGGACAGCGCCGAAGGAACGCGAGCCTTCGCAGAGAAGCGGCCACCGGAATGGAAAGCCCGATAGTGCCGGAAGCGAACGACCTGGTTCGGGAATTGTCCCAGCGGTGATGTGGTTTTGTAGCCTGCAGAAGACCGGCGCTCTACAGAGGATTGACCCATGACGACGCAAGCTCCCCCATCTGACCCGAGCTACGACATCGAGTTCTACTGGGACCCGGTGTGCCCCTTCGCCTGGATCACCTCGCGCTGGGTCGAAAAGGTGGCGGCGCAGTCCGACTACAAAGTCGACTGGCGCTTTATCTCGCTGCGCATCCTCAATAAGGAAAAGAACTACGCCACCGACTTTCCTCCGGAGTACGAAAAAGGGCACACCGCTGGCCTTCGCATGTTGCGGGTCGCCGCCGCTGTCCGCCAGGACCTAGGCCGCGAACCGATGGGCGCCCTTGTCACCGCCTACGGCGAAAGCTATTGGGACAAGCCAAAGGGTTCCGGCATGCGCGACTTCCTGAGCACCACCGAACACGCCGTCGAAGTTCTCAAAACAGCTGGCGTCTCAACCGACTACGCCGAGGCTCTCGACGACACCTCGTGGGATGTGATGCTCGAAGACGAAACCGAACTGGCGCTATCACGAACCGGACGCGACGTCGGCACCCCGATCATCACGTTCCAACCACCGGACGGTCTGTCGTTCTTCGGTCCGGTTATCTCTCGGGTCCCGACCGACGAAGAGGCGGTGCCACTTTGGGACGCAGTGACCACGCTGGCGTCGTTCCCCGGATTCGCCGAGATGAAGCGCAGCATGCGGGAAGTCCCGCAGCTCAACATCCTCGGAAGCCTCGACGCCGCCCCGGCCCAGGAAGACTGGACCGGCGGTCACCGCAGAGGGCATCTGGCATCGGATCAGGAGAACAAGGAAACCTCCTAGCCCTCGCTGCTAGCCTGCAGACATGCGCATCGGCGTGGCAATGGCGATAGCCGTCTCGACGGCTGCGATCCTGGCGGGTTGCGGAAACACAGACTCGACCGACAATGGCGCGGCCGCAGTGGTCGCCGACGCTCCTGCTTCAGCGTCGGCTGAGGCGGCACCGATCGACCCTGCACAATCAGCGCCGCTGGTGGTGGCGGTCGATGAGCAGGCTGACGCCGACCCTGGCAACGGTGAAGGTGGGGCCACAGCCCCCTCGACCCAGGTGACAACGACAACCTCGGCCGCCTCATCGACGGTCGCCGAGACCGCCCCATCGAGCACCCAGGCACCGTCGAGCACCCAGGTATCGAGCACCCAGGCGCCGTCGAGCACAACAGCAACACCGACGACAACAGCCGCTCCGACGACGGCGGCTCCAACCACCACCCAGCCACCGAGCACGACGACTACCGAGCAAGAAATATCGGTCCTTGAGACCCGGGACGAAGTGCTCCGGCTCGCCGGGCTGCCAACGTTCGACGGGGGCACCTTCAGCCCCGACTCGTTCTCCACCGAAAACATCGTGCTGTGGTTCTGGGGCGCCCATTGAGGCACCTGCCAGAGGGAAGCCGCTACGGTCGCAGCGGCAACGAAAGACCACGGAGATCTCTACACCATCATCGGCATGCCGCTCGACGAGGGACAGGCAGCCATCGCTGACTTCATCGTTGGACGCAAGGTCGAAGGCATTACTCACGTGCTTGGCACCGATCGCCTCTGGGGCGCCTACGGGGCGCTCGGGACCCCGTCATGGATGACGATCAATCGATCGGGCGAGACGAAGGTCGGTATCGGGGCGCTAACGCCAAATGTGCTAAACGGTTATTGGGTGAGCTAAAACAGGCTCGTATGGCCACGCCCGAGCTGCAATATTTTCTGTACGACAAGCCACGCGAACACGTGGCCAGGATCACCATCAATCGTCCTGAGGTGCGCAACGCCATCAACACGCCGGCCCACAAAGAGTGGAGCGATCTGCTCGACGAGGCCGAGGCCGATGACGACGTTTGGGTCGTAGTCGTCACCGGTGTGGGCGACAAGGCATTCTGCGCAGGCCGTGATCTGAAGTACCTGTCGTCGATGCGCCAGGCCTCCGCCGAGGCCCAGGCCGAAGATGCCGCTCTCATGGATCAGGTCACAAAGTTGATCGAGCGGTTCCACTTCTCCAAGCCACTGATCGCTCGGGTCAACGGGATCGCCCTCGGCGGCGGCTTCGAAGTGGCTCTGGCCTGCGACCTCGTCGTCGCCGCCGACCATGTCGAGTTCGGCCTACCGGAACCACGACGTGGCATCTACGCCGGAGGCGGCGGGGTGCATCGGCTGCCGCGTCAACTGCCGCTCAAGCTGGCCATGGAGTACATGTTGACCAGCCGCACCATGTCGGCTGCCAGGGCCAAGGAACTAGGGCTGGTCAACGATGTGGTGCCGTACGACCAACTCGACGCCGCTGTCGACCGACTGATCGACGACATCCTGCTCGGAGCGCCGCTTTCGATTCGGGCCACAAAACAGTCGGCGATGATGGGCCTCGACATGGACCTGCCCGAAGCATTCCACCACTCCTATCCAGCGGTGGTGGCAATGCGCGATTCCGACGATGCCAGGGAAGGGCCGCTGGCCTTTGCCGAGAAACGTACGCCGGAGTGGAAGGGCCGGTAGCGCCCTAGCAGCAACGCCCGGCAGCGGCTGTCTCAGCCGCAGCCTCGGCGGTCGGCGCGCAGCAGGCCGCTTCATCGGTGGGCCCAGCGTCGAAATTGGTGGTTTCGAAGTGCGCTAAGTTGACGTCGTCATTCTTCACGTACCACTCCCACTTGGTGTCGGGACCCTGGACCCAGGTTTCGGTCTTTGCGGCGTAGCAACAGAGCGTCTCGTCGACGCCGGTGGTGTCGAGTCCGCTACCGGTGATACGAGCCTCGGCCGCTTCGACCTCGTCGGAGGTTTCGACCTCGACACCGAGATGGTTGAGAGTGCCGCCCTCCCCTGCCCGCTCGAACAACACCAGCTTCATCGGCGGCTGGTCGATCTCGAAGTTGGCGTAGCCCGGCTTGGTTTTGTAGGGCTCGGTGTTGAACATCTTGGAGTAGAACTCCACCGACTGATCGATGTTCTCGACGTTTAGAGCCAGCTGTACACGCATTGTTTCCTCATTCGGTTAGGGATCGAACTTCGAATTGAAGTTCGATTCGAAGTTCAATTCGATGAACGTCGATATGTTTGACTCCCATCACCATACCATCACATCGATGATTGTCAATATGAAGTTGATCGATATGATACGATGATGACCATGGCTCAATCGTCGGCGGCAGATACTCAAACGCTTCGGTCAGAGGACGAACAATTGCAGGAGCCGCTCTGCTGCCCGCCGCTCCTTGGCCCGACGCTCGATGATGAAGCCGCAGACGAGCTGGCGGCGACTCTAAAGTCACTGGCCGATCCCGTGCGACTCAAGCTGATCAACCTGATCGCCGGTTCAGGTGAAGTCTGTGCCTGCGACCTGCCTGCGCTGCTCAATCGAAAGCAACCGACCATCAGCCATCATCTTTCGATACTGGTGAAGGCCGGGCTGCTCGACCGTGAGCAGCGGGGCAAATGGGCCTGGTTCCGTTTCAATCGGGACCGGCTGACCGAGCTCTGTGCCGCCCTAGGCGTCACCGATTGTGCCGGCGGATCGTAGCGAGGCAATCTCGTCACTCGACAGGCCGAGCTCGCCCATCACCGCATCGGTGTCGGCTCCAAGCACCGGGGCGATACCCCGTGGGCCGATGTCGGCACCCTCGATTTTGATCGGGATCGCCAGGGTCTCGAACGTGCCTTGACCATCGGGATAGTCCTGCTCGACAAAGAGCCCCATGGCTCTGGCCTGCGGATCGTCGACGATCTCCGGCAACGTTTGAATCGGGCCCCAGATAAGCCCTGCCTCGTCGAAGATCTGCCCCCACTCCTTCGAGGTTTTGGTGACCATTACCGCATCGATTCGATCGATGATCTCCGGCATGCGGTCGTAGCGCTTCTTCGGGTTGTCGAACTCCGGATCGGTGCCGAAGTCAGCTTCGCCGATGGCCTCACAGAAGCGGGGCCACCAGTGGCTCTCCGGCATGTTGACGATGATCCACTGCCCTTCAGCGCAGGGAAAGCGGTTGATCAGCGCCCCGACCTGGTTGCGACGGTCACGAACCCGCGGCTGGCGACGGTCGATCAGCGCTGGGGCGACCTCGGTGGCCAGTGACCACAGGGCGGTGGCCAGAAGGCTGACATCGACCACCTGCATTTCGCCACTGCGCTCGGCCAGCCGTAGGGCGGCAAGGACCGAAGAGACCATGGCTAGTCCGGTGGTGTGATCCCCCTGGGCGGTCGGGGCCCGCGGTGGAGCGGTATCCGGCTCGGTGATCGAGTGGGTCACGCCACCTCGCCCAAAGAAGGCCGTCACGTCATAGCCGGGCCGGGTCGCTTCTGGCCCTTGGCGCCCGTAACCGGTGAGGGTGGCGTGCACCAACCGAGGATTGGTGTCTCGCAGCGACTCAGGATCGAGTCCATAGCGCTCCTGACGATGGGCCAGCAGGTTGGTCAAGAACACGTCGCTCTCGGCGATCAGTCGCTTGACCAGCGCAGCCCCCTCTGGCTGGTCGACGGCAACCGTGACCGAACGTTTGCCGCGATTGTCGACGTTGAAACCGGCATCGATGGTCGGAGCACCCTCTTCCACCTTTGGCTGTCGGGAAAGTCCTCGCATCGGGTCACCACGGGGAGGCTCAACCTTGATGACCTGCGCACCCAGATCGGAAAGGATGGCCCCGGCGCTAGGCGCCGCCATCCAGTTTGTCATTTCGATCACTTTGATACCGTCGAGAGGCTTCACGGATCAGATTATGGCAGGCGCGGCGTTCAGCGTAGAAATGGCCGCTCTGTCCGCCGGGTAGGAGATGGCAACGCCGACGTCTTAAAGTGGTGCCCACCGCCGCCCAAGACATACAGTCTGGACGCATGACCGACCCCATTCGAATCGGCAACTGTTCAGGCTTCTTTGGCGATCGCCCATCGGGAGCTCTCGAGATGGTCGAGGGTGGACCGATCGACGTGCTCACCGGCGACTGGCTAGCGGAGTTGACCATGCTGATCCTCTCCAGGATCAGGGCAAAACACCCCCGCGGCGGCTATGCCAGAACGTTCGTCGACCAAATGGAACAGGTGATGGGGTCGTGTCTCGATAAGGGCATCAAAGTGGTGACCAACGCTGGCGGTCTCGATCCCGACGGTTGCGCCGAGGCGGTCTCGGAAGTCGCAGCCAAACTCGGTCTGAACCCCAAGGTGGCCTACGTCAACGGAGATGACCTACTACCTAGAGCCACCGAACTGATCCAGGCTGGCAGCCTGAAGCCGTTCGCCGCCGGAGGCGAGCTCGGCGACCCATCGGCCTACCTCACGGCAAACGCCTACCTCGGCTGCTGGGGCATCGTCGAAGCGCTCGACCAGGGCGCCGACATCGTCATAACCGGCAGGGTCACCGATGCCGCCGTCGTATGCGGCCCGGCGGCCTGGCATCACGGCTGGGGTCGCAGCGACTTCGATCAGCTGGCCGGAGCGGTGGTGGCCGGGCACGTCATCGAGTGCAGCGGGCAGGCAACCGGCGGCAATTATTCGTTCTTCCACGAGATTGAGGGCTACGACCAGCCGGGGCGAACCCGGTTCGGCTTTCCCTGGGCTGACGTTGCTGCCGATGGCAGTTGTGTCATCGGCAAGCACGACGGCACCGGCGGTGTGGTCAACACCGAGACGATCACCTCGCAGCTGCTGTACGAGATCGGCGGTCCGGAGTACTTGGGGCCGGACGTGACCAGCCGCTTCGACACCATCGAACTGACCCAGGTCGCCACCGACCGGGTTCGGATCTCCGGGACGAAGGGTCAGGCTCCACCGGAAACCCTGAAGGTGGCGATGAATCAGCTCGGCGGCTACCGAAACTCGTTTAGCCTGTGCCTGACCGGTCTCGACATCGAAGAAAAGGCCCGCTTCGCCGAGGCGGCGTTCTGGGATGCCTGCCCATACGGGCCGGAAGACTTCGACTCGATCAATAGCCGCCTGATACCGACAGACAAGATCGATCCCAACACCCAGGAGGAGGCGACGGCAATCTGGCGGGTCACGGTGAAAGACGCCGACGAACGCAAGGTCGGCAGGGCATTCTCGAACGCTCTCACCCACACCGGCCTTTCAAGTATCCCCGGCCTCTATGGCCTTGGCGGCGGACCGACCGCAGCCGGCGGTTTCGGTGTCTATCGACCAGCCGCGGTACCAGCAGAGCTCGTCCCGCAGTATGTTCACATCGCCGATTCAATGAACGGCGATTCAACGACTGGCGATACAACGACCAGCTATACAACGACCGTGGTCGAGTCGGTTAACCCGACCGGTCCTGCGCTGGAAGTGGCCCTAGAGCCGCCAGCGGCGCCGCCGGACGGCGAAACGGTCGAGGCTGCGATCGGCCGAGTCGTCGGCACCCGCTCAGGCGATAAGGGTGGCGACGCCAACCTCGGTGTCTACGCCCGAAACGATGCCGGTTGGGCCTGGCTCGACAACACGCTCACCACAGAGCTGCTCGCTGAGCTACTACCGGAAACCGCTGGCCTTTCCATCGAACGCTACCGGTTCCCGGCAATTCGGTCTCTGAACTTCGTGATCAGAGGCCTGCTGGAAGAAGGCGTCGCCGCCTCGACCAGGCAGGACGCGCAAGCGAAAGCGCTCGGCGAATGGCTCCGAGCCAGGATCCTGCCCATCCCGGTATCGGTGCTCGACGCGGCGCAATAGAGCGCCGACCTAGGGCCGGACCCGATTCGCGGACCGACTGCTATTCCAGCTCGGGCAGCTTGACGGGGCTGGTGCTGAGCCTGGTCATGCCACCGTCGACGGCCATCGACTCGCCGGTCACGTAGCGACTGGCGTCTGAGGCGAAGAACAGCACAACGTCGGCGATGTCATCGCTATACCCCCACCGCTTCAGCGGAACCTGCTGAGCAAGGTCTTCGATCAGCCCCGGTATGGTGTTGCGGCTCTCTTCCCAGATGGCGGTGGCGATGATCCCGGGACAGATCGAGTTGACCCTGATGCCCTTCGGACCCCAGTCGGCGGCCAGCGCCCTGGTCATGGCATCGACGGCACCCTTCGTTCCGGAATAGGCGACCCTTCCCAACGGCCCGGATAACCCGGCGACCGATGAGATGTTGACGATCGAACCGCCGCCCCGTTCAGCCATCGCAGGACCTAGGCCAACCGAGAGCATTACCAGCGAACGTACGTTGATACCGAATACAAGGTCGACGTCTTCTTCGGTCAGCTGCTCCGGAGTGCGCCGCATGGGGATCCCCGCGTTGTTGACCAGGATGTCGACCCCGCCAAGATCGGCGACAATACGATTCGCCAGATCGGTTCCGGCGCCAGACTCTGCCAGGTCGGCAGGTATGATCACCGGATCGTTGCTCAGCTCGGCTGCTACCCGTTCAAGATCGGACACGGTACGGCCGCTGAGGACCACCCGGGCCCCCGCGGCGTCAAGAGTCCGGGCGCTGGCCTCGCCGATGCCTCGACTCGCTCCGGTCACTAGTGCGGTCTTGCCGGTGAGATCGTTGACGTTCCTGGATTCAGTCATCGCAGAACAATAGGTAGTCAGCCGCCAAGGGGCCAGCTCGGCCGAGCTGGCCCCTACCATTGGCCGGGACCGAGGAGTCGGGAAATGTCAGCGACGAAGCAACTCAGGTTCGTAATCGGGCCCGGCGATCGCACAACCGACGACGACGGTGGCTACGACCACAACGGCGACGGCCAAGCCGTGTCGTTGGCCGAGCTTCCGCTGGCTCTCGCCGATCTGCATCGGACCCTGCCGACCGACGCCCCGGCGACGCTCAGAACCACCGACGACACAGCACCCGCACAACTGATCTTCGACGCTGGTTATTCCCTCGCCGACATCCTCGAGGGCGCTGGCTTTGCCATCGACCGTCAGCCGCAGGGCCGCCAAGCTCCAGCGGGCCGCTCCGAGCTGCGCCTGCGACGCCAATTCACCCTGACCGACACCGTGGCACCGGGCATGCACGTGCTGGTCTGCGGGTTGAACCCCAGCATCTACTCGGCCGAAGTCGGCATCGGTTTCGGCCGGCCGGGCAACCGATTTTGGCCAGCGGCGGTGCAATCCGGCCTGGTCTCACAGCCCAGCGATCCCCGTAGAGCCCTTGTCGACCACGGCGTTGGCATGACCGACCTGGTGAAGCGGCCGACGCGGCGGGCAGATGAGCTAGCGAAATCGGAATACGAAACCGGCCTGGCCAGGGTTCGACGCCTGGTGGGTTGGGCAAAGCCTGCGCTGGTCTGTTTTGTGGGGCTAGCCGGGTGGCGGGCCGTCGTCGACCGAAAAGCGACCGCCGGGCTCCAGCCGCTGCACGTGGCGGCTGACGGCGATCTCTTCGCCGAAACAAGGGCCTATCTGATGCCTAGCACCAGCGGGCTCAATGCTCACAGCCAACTGCCAGATCTGGTCGAGCATCTGCGGAAGGCGCAGACCCTAGCGGCTCAGTAGTTCGGCGCTACCTACGCCCAGACCAGGCCTCAACGCCGCGACTGCGAGACCCGACCACAAGACTCCTGAAGCAAACGAATGTCGGTTGGTTGTGATTGTTTAAACTTGTTGATCTAGGGTGCCGTGGGGGTGGTCGCCGGTCTTGGCGGCCCACATACCAAGGGAGACCCAGCTGTGAGACGCCTTGTCATCGCTTTACTGGCCTGTATTGGCCTCGTCGGCTTTTCAATAAGTCCGGCAGACGCAGAACTCGAGGCGGATGCCAACGACCACTACGTTGACGAAACAACGCTGCCATTCAATCCCGTCGAGGGGTTCGAGGACAGCGATCGCCAATGGGGTGTCCATCAGGGCGCCGGCTACCGCTATGAGGTTCCATCAGACTGGAATGGCGAGCTCGTCATCTGGGCTCACGGGTATCGAGGTGAGGAAAACCGGCTCTACTTCAATCCGGAAGAAGTACCGATGCGGGTCTGGCTGCTTGAGAACGGGTACGCCTGGGCGGCATCGACCTACTCACAGAACAGCTACTCCACCGGTAACGCGGTGACAGACACTCGCAAGCTCGGAACGCTGTTCCGACAGAGCGTGGATCGCCCCGAGCGGGTCTATATCGCTGGCGCATCGATGGGCGGCCACATCACCGCAGCATCGATCGAACGGCACCCCGAGTACTACGACGGCGCGATGCCGGTCTGTGGTGTTGTCGGCGATTTCGAACTCTTCGACTACTTCCTTGACTACGGCCTAGCGGCGCAGCAGCTGGCGTTTGGCGAGTCGAGCTTCCCGATCGGTCCAGACTTCCTGGCCAGCCTGCCAGAGATCAAGGCCGAATTTGAGGCTGTCGAGGGCGGATGGCCGTTCCTCCTCAACGAGAAGGGTGAGGCGTTCAAGCAGCTGACAGAGCTTCGCAGTGGCGGCGATCGCCCCAACTTCGATGAGGCGTGGGCATTCTGGAATAGCGGCGACTTCCTGTTCGGCCTCGCCGTTGGCGACGGCACGTTCGGTACCAGTACCAAGGTTGCTGTCACCAACCGTGACGTCTACTACGAGACCGACCTGATCCCCGGCCCGAGCAACGCCATGGAGGAAGCCCTCAACGAGGACATCGAACGAGTCAACCTCGACCGCAACGCTCGCAGGCTCTACCGAGGTGCGGCATCGGTGCCACTACGGGGCACCATCACCATGCCGGTAATGTCACTGCACAACCTCGGTGACCTGTTCGTGCCGTTCCACAACGAGGTCGTTTACCACGACAAGGTGGCCTCGCACGGCAAGACCGACCTGTTGGTCCAGCGAGCTATCCGAGGCACCGGCCACTGCGAGTTCAGCACCGCCGAGTATGAGGAGAGCTTCAGCGACCTGGTCGACTGGGTCGAGACCGGCGTGAAACCCGAGGGTGATGTCGTCAACGACCCAGCAGCGGTTGCAGCAGCTGACTATGGCTGTCAGTTCACCGACCCGACGCCGGGAGCCCACCCATTCGGCACGCCATGTGATGACGGCGAAGAAGGCTAGTTCAGCTAAGGCTCAATCGATCTCGCATAAGGTCGAGACCGATTGATCCAACGCTAAGTACATCGGAGTGGAAGGCCTTGGGGTCAAAGTGCCCCTTGGCCGACCGCTCCGCTCGCAGGTCGAGGATGGCCTGCTCACCAACCTTGTATGAAATGGCCTGACCAGGCCACCCGAAGTAGCGGGTCACTTCAGAGTGAGCCATGGCTGGGGCGGCCAGCGCCCGCTCGGTCAACAGTTCGTAGGCCAGATCAAAACTCCACGACTCGCCGGGATGGAAGCTCACATCGTCGGGAATCTTGAGTTCCAGGTGGCTGCCGATATCGATGGCCACTCGACAGGCCCTTGTCAGCTGGCTGGACAGCAGGCCGACCACGTACTCCGGCCGCTCGAGATAGCCAAGCTCGCCCATGAGGTGTTCGGCATACAGCGCCCAACCTTCACCGGAACCGGGGTACCAGGCGACGCTGCGATGGAAACGTGACAGTTCATCGCCCATCGCCATCTGGACCCCGACCTGCAGGTGATGGCCGGGAAACCCCTCGTGGTAGGCGATGGTGATCTCCTGGAACAGCGGGAAGTGGCTCTGCCCGGCGATTGGGTACCACACCGAGCCGGCGCGGCTGAAGTCTTCCGATGGCGAGACGTAGTGCGCGGCGGCCGCTCCCCCGGCCGGTTCGACCTGCACATCGATGGTTCGGATCTGATCCGGCACGTCGAAGTGCACGCCTTCCAGCTGACTCAGCGCTTGGGTCTGGCGGGCCTGCATCTGCTCGACGAACTCTTCGATGGTGGCCGCGGCGTACTTCGGGTTGGTTTGCAGGTCCTCGATGACTGCAGCCACCGGCACATCTGGGTCGATGGCTGAGCAGGCGGCCTGCATCTCGCCCCAGAGCCGCTCGACCTCATCCCAACCCCACCGGTAGGTGGCGCGGGCATCGAGATCGGTGCCGAGGAACTTCCTCGCCGCCAGCAGATACCGCTCTTCGCCTGCTGCATCGGATGTTTGGGCGTCGGCGAGGTAGGTGCCGCTGAGATAGTCGTTGAACGACGAGTAGGCCTGCTTTGCCAACACGATCGCGGAATCCAACTTGGCCGCCAGAACCTCGGCATCGAACCCGGCAAGACCGGCTTCGGCAGCCTCGGCTGCCGCATCGCTCAGCCGAGACCGCAGCTGGTTGAATGATGAGCTCTCGCCGCTGGCCATCGCTCCCTGTTCGATGACCGTCTCCACCTGGCGGCGGCTTACGGTGTGCCCGGCTAGCCTGCCTTCCTCCATGGTCTGGCGGAAACCCTCAAGAGGTTGGCCGACCGTGGCAACCCGCTCGATGATCGCCTCCCAATCATCGCCGCTGGCCGAGGCCTGCGACCCGTATACGAACCGCAAACCCTGATGAGCTGAAGCGATGTTGTTGAGCTCATAGTGCTGAGCGTCGGCCTCATACGAGGCGATCATGCCGTCGCAGTATTCGATCAGCACCTGCTGGGCCAGCAGGTGCCGGTCATCAGGCGTCGGGCAGGCCTCGGCCTGGGTTTTGAGATCGACGTACAGCTGGTTGGTAGCGTCGAGGCCCTCGGGCGAAAGATCCGGCCAGCGGTTCTCGTAGCCTGCGATGCCCTGATAGGTCGCCATCGTTGGATCGTTGGCCGCCAGGCGATCGACAGCAACGTCACTCACCTCAAATACGTCTGGGAATATCTCTAGGGGTTTATCGGGCATCGAACCATCCTAGAGACCCTTGGTGACAGCGATATCAACCCGAAATCGCCATGGGCGGCCATCGGCGGCGGCTATTCTTGGCGGGTGACCACCGCTGAACCAACTTCAACCGACTTCGTCCGGGCCAAAGTGATCGAGGACAACGCCTCACAGAAGTTCGGCCAGCGCGTGCAGACCCGCTTTCCACCGGAGCCGAACGGTTACCTGCACATCGGTCACGCCAAGGCGATCAGTATTAACTTCGATATCGCCGAAGAATTCGGCGGCACCTGCAACCTCCGGTTCGACGACACCAACCCTGAGACCGAGGACCAGGAGTTCATCGACACCATCGAGGCCGACCTGGCCTGGCTCGGATATGAGCCGTCGAGCGACACCAAGTTTGCATCCGACTATTTTCCACAGCTCTATGCGTGGGCCGAAGATCTGGTCAACAAGGGCCTGGCCTACGTCGATGACCAGGATGCCGAGACCATCTCCGAGCAGCGAGGCGGCTTCGGCCAACCAGGCGTTGAGAGCCCCCACCGCGACCGCTCACCGGAAGAGAACCTGGCGCTGCTGCGCGGCATGCGCGACGGCGAGTTCGCAGACGGCGAGAAGGTGCTGCGGGCCAAGATCGATATGCAGAACGAAAACATGCAGCTGCGCGATCCCGTGCTGTATCGCATTCGTCGGTCCCATCACGTTCGCACCGGCGACCAGTGGATGATCTACCCCACCTACGACTGGGCCCACGGTCAATCCGATGCCATCGAAGGGGTAACCCATTCGCTGTGCACCCTCGAATTTTCCGACCATCGAGCTCTCTATGACTGGTGCCTTGAAAACCTCGACCTGCCCTCCGATAAGCCGGAACAGACCGAATTCGCCCGCCTGGCGCTAACCCACACGATCACCTCGAAACGCAAGCTAGCGAAACTGGTGAACGACGGTCTGGTCGATGGTTGGGACGATCCCCGCATGCCGACGATCAGCGGGCTGCGCCGCCGCGGCTATCCCGCGGTGGCCATTCGGGCGTTCCTGAACAAGATCGGCGTTGCCAAGACCAACAGCGTTGTCGAGATCGAACTGCTCGAGTCCTTCATCAGGACCGAGTTGAACGAGAAGGCTCTGCGACGGATGGCGGTGCTACGTCCGCTGAAGGTCGTCATCACCAACTGGCCCGAGGGCCAGGAGCTAACCGTCGAGGCCAACAACAATCCGCAGGACGATTCCGCCGGTACCCGCCAGGTGCCATTCACCGGCGAGTTGTGGATCGAACAGGACGACTTCGCACTCGAACCACCACCGAAGTTCTACCGACTCTCGCCGGGCCGTGAAGTTCGGCTTCGTGCTGGCTTCTACATAACGGCAAACGACGTGGCCACCGACGCCAACGGCGAGGTCACCGAGGTCTACTGCACATACGACCCGGAGAGCGAGGGTGGATCAACCGCCGACGGCCGCAAGGTAAAGGCGACGATTCACTGGGTATCAGCGGCTCACGCCGTCGACGCCACGGTCAACCTCTATGAGCGACTGTTCAGCGACCCCTTCCCCGGCGCCGACGGCAGCGATCCGCTCCTGGCTCTAAACCCGGCCTCAAGGGAAACGTTGACAAACGCCAAGTTGGAACCGGCGCTGGCCGATGTCGCTGCCGGCCAGGTAGTTCAGTTCGAGCGGCTCGGGTATTTCGCCGCCGACCCGGACGACACTTCGGTCTTCCATCGCACCGTCGGCCTACGCGATGAGTGGGCCAACATTCAAAAGCGCCGCCAGAATTCCTAAACCGCTCGATCTGGCTACGCTCACGCCATGATCGTTGGTGAAACACCAGCCCGCTTCGTGCGGGCCGACGGAGTCGACAAAGTCTCGGGCTCAGGCCGCTACACCGCTGACCTACAGCTACCGGGCACGCTCACGGCAAAGTTCGCATATGCCGGAGTGGCTCACGCCAGGATCGTCAAGCTTGATGTTTCGGCGGCCCAAGCGGTGCCCGGCGTGCTGGCGGTCATCACCAGCGATGACGTCCCCGATGTGCGTTACAGCCCGGTGATCCCCGATCGCACCCTGTTCGCAAAGAACGTTGTGCGCTTCGAGGGCGAAATCCTGGCCGCGGTAGCTGCCACTTCAGCCGAAGCAGCGGATCGGGCCATCGCGGCGATCGACGTAGAGCTCGAACCGCTGCCGGTGGTTAACGACATCGAAGCGGCCATGGCCGAGGGTTCCCCACTGGTGCACCCAGACTGGACCGAGTACGACGTCACCGGCGACACGATCCGCGATGGCAATACCGCTTCGTTCTCGTCGCTCAGCCGAGGCGACGTTGAGACAGGACTGGCCGACGCCGACCACGTGATCACCAGCCGATTCGTAGCCGACGGCTGCCACGCCGGCCCGATCGAACCTCGGGCGGTGGTTGCGCAATGGGAGGGCCAAAAGGTCACCATCTGGACCTCGACCCAGGTTCCGTTCGACGCCCGGGCCGGAGTATGCGAAACGCTTGGGCTGCCAAGCAACCGGGTCAGGATTATCGTGCCTCACCTCGGCGGCGGGTTCGGCGGCAAGTGCGGTTTCCACTTCGAAGCCCACGTCGCGGCCCTCGCCAGGGCGGCCAGGCGGCCCGTGAAGCTCGTGTTCTCTCGTGAGGAGGAGTTCCTCGCTCCCGATCGGCGACGGGAAGGCATGATCGTCGAAGTCACCACCGGCATACGATCCGACGGGACGATCACCGCCCGCAAAGGCTGGGTGGCCATCGACAACGGGGCCTATGCCGCCGACGCCGCCTTCTTCCCTCAGCTGGCGGCCATGCACATCGCCGGACCGTACCGGGTGCCGAACCTCCAGATCGACGCCCACCTGGTCTACACGAACCACCAGCCGTCGGGGTCGGTTCGGGCCCCGACCGCTCCCCAGGCATGCTGGGCTCTTGAGTCGCACACCGATGAGCTTGCCGCCACGGTCGGGCTCGACCCGGTGGCATTCCGTAAGTTGAATGGCGTCGACTCCGGCGACGTCGGACCGGTCGGCCAAACCTATGACACCATCGGGCTCCAACAGTGCATCGATGCCGCTACCGACCTGGTCGGGTACCAGCCGATCGACGCCGACCAGCGCCTGCCGGAGAACGAGGCGATCGGCGTTGCCGTCGGCTGGTGGCCCAGCTTGCCCGCCCCCTCCGGGGCCTACGTGAAGATCGACGACGACGGCAGCGGTCAGATCATCACCGGCGCCCAGGAGTGCGGAACCGGAGCGGTGATGACCCTGCGACAGCTGGCGGCAGACGAGCTTGGCATGGACCCCGCATCGTTCGAGCTGATCTACCAAGACACCGGCGTCGCCCCCTACGACATGGGCGCTACCGGCTCTCAAACGCTGTTGAACAATGGCCGAGCGGTGATCGAGGCTGCGGAAGAGATCGCCAGCCAGCTCAAAGAGCTGGCAGCTGAACAGCTTGAAGCGGCGGTAGGCGACATCGTGCTGGCCGACGGGGCGGCCTCGGTGGCCGGCTCGCCTGGCTCGTCGGTGTCGATTCCGGAGTTGGCAGGCATCGCCGCCGGCGGTCGGCTGCTGATCGCTCACGGCTCCGCTCCCCCGTTGGAGGCCCCGGAGCTGGTCGGCGCCACCTGCGTCGGCGATCAGGGCATGGCGGCATGGGTCGCTCCTCAGTTCTCCTGTCACGCGGTGCGCATCAGGCTCGACCGAGACACCGGGGTGGTCAGGGTGCTGCAGGTCGGAGCGGGCCACGATTCAGGAACGATCATCAACCCCGTCGGAGCTGGTGGTCAGGTTGAGGGCGGGGTGCTGATGGGCATCGGCCAAGCCCTCACCGAGGGCACCACCTACGACGACGATGGCAAGCAACGCAACCCCGGTCTGCTGGAATACAAGCTGCAAACCGCGGCCGACGCGCCGCGAATCGACTATCGCTTTGTCGAGGTGGAAGGAACCGAGGCCGGCCCCCGGGGAGCAAAGGGACTGGCCGAAGCGCCGAACGTTGCCACTGCGGCAGCGATTGCCAACGCTCTGGCCAAGCTACTTGGCACCCCGGTCCGGCAGCTGCCGATGACCGCTGAACGAGTCTGGGAAACCCAGCAGGAAGCCGAGGAAGGCCGATGAGCGTCGCATCGTTCACCATCGCCGTCACCGTGGCCCAGGCCCTCGATGCCGTGGCTGCCGGAGCACGCCCGGTTGCCGGTGGCACCGACCTAGTGGTCGGCTCCCGGCAGGGTAAGAAGCCGCTCCCGGAGGCGCTCGTGGCCATCGACCGTTTGCAGGAGTTAGCGGTTGTCGAACCCTCGGCGGACGGGCTACGAGTCGGGGCCTTGCTCAGCCATGCCCGACTGATGAGCGACGAAGCCATCGTCGCTGACTACACCGCCCTGGCCGACGGTGCGGCGCTCGTCGGCTCACCGGCCACCCGAAACGTTGGAACGCTTGGCGGCAACATCATGAATGGCTCGCCAGCCATGGATACCGGAGCGCCGTTGGCGGTGCTGGGAGCCGAAGTCGAGCTGCAGTCAGCAACCGACGGTCAACGCCGATTGCCGGTTCTCGACCTGTGGACCGGTCCCGGCACAACCGCGGCCGCCGATTCCGAACTCTGCACCGCGGTGATACTTCCCGCCCGAGCTGCCCGTTCAGGCAGTGCCTACGTTCGCTTGGAGTACCGCCGAGCCATGGAAATCGCCGTGGTCGGCGCCGCAGCGTCGATCACGCTTGCTCTCGACAATACGGTGAGCGCCGCAGCGATTGCGCTGGCCGCGGTGGCTCCAACCATCATCGCCCTTGAAGGCATCGATGGGTTGATAGGCCGACCGGTCGACGGTGAACTACTAGAAGAGGTGGCCCGTATCGCCGCTGAACAATCAACGCCGATCAGCGACCTGCGAGCCAGCGATCGCTATCGCCGCCACACGGTCGGTGTTATGGCCCGCCGGGCAGTCAGCGCCGCGGCCGAGCGAGCAAGGGGCCAGCTAATTCCCGTACCGGTCAACCGATCGTTGGGCATAGGAACCGCCCTGGCGGCCACAACAACGTCGGGAGGCACGACATGACCAGCATCAGTTACCTGTTAGCGGTAAACGGGGTCGACTACCCGGTGACCGCCGAGCCGGACCGCAACCTTCTGAGCGTTATCCGCAACGATGTTGGCCTGACCGGAACAAAGGAGGGCTGCGACGACTGCGAATGCGGAGCCTGCATGGTTCTGCTCGACGGCCAACCGGTGAACTCGTGCTCCTACCTGGCGGCCCAGGCCCAGGGGCGGGCCGTGACAACCATCGAGGGTCTGCAGTCCGGCGACGAGCTACATGCGATACAGCAGGCCATGCTCGATGAAGGCGGTGTGCAGTGCGGCTTCTGTACGCCAGGCATGATCATGTCGGCCCACGCTCTGCTGGCAAAGGTGGCCAAACCGAGCGCCGAGGAAATCCAGATCGGTCTCTCCGGCAACCTGTGTCGCTGTACCGGCTATAGCGGCATCCTGCGAGCGGTTGGCCGCGCCGCCGACAATCAGTAACCGACTAGGCCTCAATCACGACCGGCGTCCCCAGCGGGATCACACCGGCGAGGGCTTCGATCGTTTCGTTGGCAACCCGAACACAGCCGTGGCTGACGTCGGAGCCCAACGCATCGGGGTTGTTTGTGCCGTGAATGCCAATGACCCCTTCGCCGCCAGCGAAGCTGGTGAGCGTCTCACTGAACCCGGACAGACCGAAGGCAAACGAACCGTATATGCCATCTGCCGTCGGCGGCTTTAGCAGTTCGATGATGTAGAACTGTCCCAGTGGGGTCGGAGTTGCGCCGGTGCCGATTGCCACCTCGGCGTCCAACCACAGTGCATCGTCCTTGAAGACCCGAAGCCGGTACTCGCTTGTGCTGACCTCGATTCGGTAGGGATTGGATGACAGCGTCAGCTGGTCTCCTTTCACCCAACCGGTCGTCCCGTTTGGGCGAACCGGTAGATGCACTTCAACCCAGCCTCCTGGGTCAGGCACCGTCGTCTCAACCAACTGAAAGACCAGCGGCCCGCCCATGTCGGTCGGGTTCGACATTTCGGTCACCACCGCTGCCCGCTCATCGGGTTCGGCTCGGGCCACGATTACTGCTGGCTTCACGTGGGCAACCAGCACACCGCTCGGCCGCGGCGAGTCATCGACCGAACTCGTCGAACCACCGGAGATCGCAGGATTGGTGGGGCGAGCGCCCAACGCTGAATCGCTGGTCGAAGACGTGCCGGCCACCGCGGGAGGCACCCGGTCCGTCGCCGTCGACCCGGGTTGAGATCTCGCAGTGACTTCGGCAGAGCAGCCGATCAGCAGAACCGCCAGCAGCAGGGCCGCCGACCTGGAACGCCGCATGGACTATCCGGTGTAGGCCGGGGCCCTGGTTACCGGTTGGGCCGCTGGGGTTTCAGGCAAGCCAGTGGTCACCGCACCGGCAACAGTCGGGGCCGGAGCGGCGGTTGTTGTCGTGGCCGGTGGCACGGTCGTCGTCTCACCGGGAGGGCTAACGATCTGAGCTCCGGTTCCCGGGGTGGTCGGCTCGTCACAGTCGAAGGTCAGACCGAATCCCAGGCTCGACATACCGTCCTGACCGATTCTGAGCTGGACCATGATCACCGAACCCATGGTCATTTGGTAAGACTGATCGGTGCCGCCGTTTGGTGTGTCCTCGACCCCGACGATCACCGCTTCCGACGATCCGGTCGAGACGATCAGATCGTTGCCGATGTGAACCGACGACTGGTTCTCCGCATGGACCTGCAGGGTGCAGGTGCGACCGAGAAGCGCTGCGTCGACGGCAACCTCGGCAACCACAACGACCGACCCGGGGCTACCGAACACCAACTCATCGAAGGTGATGGAGACATCGGTGTTCGCATTGGCTGGGACTGCGATGACGCCAAGCATCAACGCTGCCAAAAGAGCGATACGTAGTCCTAGCTGAACTGGTCTCACGGCGGGTCCATCCTGTAAGTCGACTTACTCACTGGGACGCCGCCTAGTTCCCGTGCAATACAGGAACCACGTCTGGTCGAATACAATAGCGGGAGCGCCGGGCAGAAGTGCTGATAGACGGGCGAGTCTCAGCACCGCGAATCTCGACCGCTTGTATCCTCGGTGCGAGCCGAACGAGTGAATTGCGGGATCAACATGGACTGTCGTCATTGCAAAACAGAACTACACCTGGTGTTCGTCGATCTAGACAGCTCGCCGCCGTCGAACGCCTACCTAACCGATCCTTCCGTCGCTGAAGCCGCATACCCTCTTCGAGTCCTGGTGTGCGACAGCTGCTGGCTGGTCCAGACCGAGGACTACGCCGCTGCCGATGAGCTCTTCTCGGCCGATTACGCCTACTTCAGCTCGTATTCCGAGTCATGGCTGCAGCACTCCGAACGCTACGTACAGGCGATGATCGAACGGCTGCAGTTGGCCGAAAAAAGCTGCGTGATGGAGGTGGCAGCAAACGATGGCTACCTCCTGCAATACGTCCTAGCTGCAGGCATCCCCTGCTATGGCGTTGAGCCAACCGCCAGCACAGCCAAGGTGGCCCGCGAAAAAGGTATCGACATCGTCGAGGAGTTCTTTGGGGTTGAGCTTGGGCGTCGCCTAGCCGCCGAAGGCCGAGCCGCCGACCTGACCGCGGCAAACAACGTGTTGGCCCACGTGCCCGATATCAACGACTTCGTGGGGGGCTTCGCCGAAGTCCTCAAGCCCGCTGGTGTTTCAACCTTCGAGTTTCCCCATCTCGGACTTCTGGTTTCCGAGGGGCTGTTCGACACGATCTACCACGAGCACTACTCGTACCTGTCGCTTACTGCGGTCAACCGTATTTTTGCCGAAAACGGCCTCACGGTCTTCGACGTAGAGAAGATCACAACCCATGGCGGCAGCCTGCGGGTCTTCGCCCAGCGGTCCGACACCGGGTCTCGGCCGATCGAGTCGACAGTCGCCGACCTGCTTTCAGAGGAGGCCGCGGCGGGCGTACCGACCGCGGCGTATTACGAGGGTTTCCAACCGAGGGTCGACGCCATCCGGCATGACCTACTCGAGTTTCTTTCGACCGCCGCAGCTGACGGTAAGTCCGTCGCCGCATACGGCGCAGCGGCTAAGGGCAACACGCTGCTGAACTACTCCGGCGTCGGCTCAGAGCAAGTCCTGTTCGTCGTCGATGCCAATCCTCACAAGCAGGGTCAGTATCTACCGGGGAGCCACATTCCGATCGTGGCCGAGTCGGTGCTGAAAGAACAGCGGCCCGACTACGTGTTGGTGCTGCCGTGGAACTTGATGGGCGAGATTGCAGCCCAGCTTTCCTACATCGCCGAGTGGGACGGGAAACTGGTGCGAGCGGTTCCATCGCTAGAGATCGCCGAAGCGACCTAGGATTTCGAATCCCGGTCCGGTGGTGGCCGTCACGTAAAAGTAACCTGACACCGCACCCACTTCCCAAGAGGCGAAACTCGGGCTGCTTGTCCAGTCAGGTCCTCGATATCCACCCTGTGACCCGAGCGGCCTCGTACTTTAGTGACCGCCTCAGCGGGTCGCCGACTCCGCTGGTTTTACGTTTACTGAGAGTTGGAGACTGGCCATGGAGGCGACACTTACCTTGCCCCAAGCAGGTGATCTGCTGGGAGTTAACGACAGTGACCTAAGCAGGTTGATTCGAATCGGGGCGTTACCCGAAGCTCGCAAGGTCGATGGACCCGAAGGGCGGGTCTGGACCATTGCCGAGGCGCACCTCCCAGCCATTGCCTCACGCAACGGTTGGACGATTGATTTACGCGACGGTGCGACCGAGACCCTGTCGGCGATCCAAGAGCCGGCGCCACCGACGGCGCCGGCCGAGCTGTCGCTGGTCTCCCATCAGGAAGCGACGCCGATTTCGATGGCCACCCACACCAACGGCACTGTCGTCGAAACCGACCTAGCGGTCAACGGTCGAGTTGGCGATCAACTCGAACCTCGGGTCGACGGTGATGTCGAGCCCAGCGATGCCGAGGCTGGCGAGACTCCTCGCCTGGCCGAGAGCCTTGACCTTGCTCTACTCGATCGGCTGCTGACCTCCCATGAGGACCGGGTCGCCGCCGAGGTCAAGGAGCAGGAAGCGAGACACGCGCTGACCGCACTGGCCGACACCCATAACAAGACCACCGGTGAACTGGCCGTCGAGCGTCGTGAACGTATGGCGGTGGCCGAGCGTTACCGCGAGGAGCGCCGGGCCAGGGCGGTAGCCGACGCCAAGGTCGCCGAGCTGAAGGATCGTGTCGCTCGTGAGGTCGCCCTGGTGGACTCCGAGAAGGAAGCGCGAAACCTCGCGCTCAATCGGGGACTCCGGGCCGAGCGCGATGCTGCAAACGCGGTCGCCCTGCTCGGTTGGCGAGCCCGTCGCCGCTATCAGAAACTCAACGAGAAGAACGACTAGTCAGGCATTCTGCCGCTGCAAAAGTTATCCGCCCCTCCGCTCCACAGCGGGGTGGATAGAGCGGCCCACCTGCGACAATGTCATACTGCATAGGTGGAGTGGTCTACCGATACGACAGCAGATCGTTCGGACAACACCGTCTCGACCGAGAGTTCAGTAAACAAACCACCCTCTCGTCTCGGCCTAATCGCCGGTGTAGCGACACTCGTCGTCGTGGCTGTCATGGCGATTTCCAGCACCTCCAGCACCGGACCAACCGATGATGCCGCAGCGCAGCCGGAGAGCGGTCCCGTATCGACCGCTATGACTCTGATCAACGGTGCCGACACCATTTCCGGCACCGAAGCAGGTGTCGTTCCTGGTGCCGCCGCCGAGGTGATGCCCGATCGGGGCGCCTTTCGAGAGATCTACGCCGCTCAGCTCGTAGCTAGCTGCGACCACCTCGTCGATGGGCCGGAGCCGATTGCAGCTGGCCTCTACCGAGAGCACGGGCGGTGCCTAAACGAAGCCCTGGCGGATCTGGATGAACGCTGCCGCCTGGCCGCTGCGTTCTTCTATGTAATGCCCGGCGAGGAAGCTCTCGACGTCGCCTGCGATATCGGTGGAGACAAGTCGCCCCGGTTCCGAGAGTCGGTGCAGCAAAGCATGGTTCTCGAGTGCGACAACGCTCGTGATGCCAGGGTCAACCCAACGCACGAGGCCTACTACGAATACGATCGTTGCCTGCAAATGATCGAGGCCCGACTCGACGCCACCTGCTATTTGGCGGCCAGAGCCCAGTTTATGCACCAGGTCGAGACCCAGATTCGCGACGCTTGTGAGATCGACGACGACGTCGACCTCACAAGAATCTCGGGCTAAGCCAGCGCAGCTGTATACCTGTCACCACTGCGCGGCGATGTACTGCGTCTCGGTGAATTCGTAGATGCCTTCGCTGGCACCCTCGCGTCCGAGTCCGGACTGCTTCATGCCACCGAAGGGTGCGGCTGGATCGGACATCGCTCCCCTATTCAGACCGACCATGCCCGACTCGAGCCGTTCGCTAACCCGCAGTCCACGACCGATGTCGGCGGTGTAGACATACGCCGCGAGACCCATCTCGGTGTCGTTGGCCTGAGCGATCATAAGATCGGTGTCGGTAAACGGGATGACCGGGGCAACCGGCCCAAATATCTCGTGCCGAGTGATCGGCGAGTCAGGCGACACGTTGCCAAGCACCGTTGGCTCGTAGAAGAAGCCCGGCCCGTCGACTACCGAGCCGCCGAGAGTGGCCGAGGCGCCGGCGGCCACCGCTTCTCTGACCAGCGAGTCGATGCTGGTTACCGCGGCCTGGTTGATCATCGGACCGCAGCCAACGCCCGCTTCGAAACCACTGCCAACTTTGACCGTAGCCATAGCCTCGGCCAGCTTGGCGGTGAACTCATCGGCTACACCGGCCTCGGCGTAGAACCGGTTGGCCGCGGTGCAGGTCTCGGCCGAGTGTCGCATCTTGGCCACCATCGCTCCCTCGACCGCGGCGTCGAGATCAGCGTCGTTGAACACGATGAACGGCGCGTTGCCACCGAGTTCCATCACGGTCTTGAGCACACGGTCGGCCGAGCGCCGCAGCAGCACCCGCCCGACCTCGGTCGAACCGGTGAACGAAACCATTCTGGTGGCCTTGTGATCAACCGCAGCGTCGAACCAGCTACCGGAATCGAGGGTCGGCACGATGTTGACCAAACCCGGCGGCAGTCCAGCCTCTTCAAGCAACTCACCGACCCGCAGGGCGGTAAGCGGCGTCTCCTTCGGCGGCTTGATAACACAAGCGTTGCCAGCGGCCAGCGCCGGTGCCAACTTGCGAGTGATCATGGCCGCCGGGAAGTTCCACGGCGTGACGATAACGACGACGCCGATCGGCGGATGCCGAACGATGATCTGATTAGCGCCCGACGGAGCCATGCCGATCGAACCGTGGATCCGCACCGCCTCCTCGGCGTTCCAACGGAAGAACTCAGCGGCGTAGGCCACCTCGCCCTTGGCGTCGGCCGAAGGCTTGCCGTGCTCCTTGGTGATCAGGTCGCCCAGTTCGTCTGTGTGATCGACCAGGATCTGCCAACACGACCGCAGCACCTCGGAACGGACCCGAGGAGCGGTTGCTGCCCATAGCTTCTGGGCTACCGCCGCCGCATCGCAGGCGGCAATAGCATCGGCCGGCGTTCCCGCCTCGACAACAGCCATCTCCTCACCGGTTGCCGGATCGAGAACGGAGATCTGATCGCCTCCCGATCCCGATCGCCACTCACCGTTGATCAACATTTCAGTTCGCATCATCACTCCCTAGATTCCACAGATTCGAAGCGCAGAAATCTGAAACGTTCAGATCCCTGCTTCGCTTAACAATCACTAAACGGGGCCCACTTCTGGGCCAACCGGGCCATCTCAACCGCACTTGCCGCCGCCACTTCACCGGCGTTGTGGCCTCCTGGGCCTTCGCTCTGGGCCAACGCCTGATCGTGGTCCTCAACCGCCAGCAGGCCGAGCAGGACGGGAACCCCGGTGCTCAGCTGCACCTGCTGAACCCCTCGGCCGCAGTCCCGGGAAATCATCTCGCTGCGAGTCGACTGGCCCTCGATGACCGCACCGATACAGACGATGGCGTCGATCTCACCCGAGTCGGCGAGGTACTTGGCGGCCAACGGGATCTCAGAACAACCCGGCACCGAAACCTCAACGGTCTTGGTGACCTTCAGATCGGCCAGCCTCCGAGAAACGCCCTCGGCCAGCCGATCGACTATCTGGTCATTCCATCTGGCCCGCACAATACCGATGGTTAGCCCGGTGCCGTTGAGAGCCGCACTGTTCAAGCCAAGCCACTTTCGTTAGACAAATCGCCGGCGGCGCTCCGCCTGACGTGTGGCGAGTGTAGGCCGCTCCCCATCGCGGATTCACGTACGAATGCCAACTCAGGCCTGATCTCCTCTAGCGTTGTCTCGATGGGAATCGTTCGAAACAGGCTCGCCCGCCGCTTCTCCGGCTTAGGGCTAATCTCAGACCTCGCCCTGGTTGGGGCTGCCGCCAGCAGGATGTTCCAGCGCAAGGGTGGCGGGAGCGCAAGCCGCGCCTCGACTACCGAACTGGCCCTGGCCGGTGGCGCTGCGCTGCGGCTATTGCAGCGGCTGCGACGTCGCCGCAAGGCAGCGAAGCTCGTCGGTTAGCGGCTGCAACCAATGGCTAACGACGCGGATCACAACATCGGTTTCGACCCCGACCTCCGGTCGCGGCTCCAGCAGAACCTCGGGCAGCGAACCGTAAAGACCCACGCGCTCGACGGTCGTCGCCACGCCGCGGTGGGCGTGGTGGTAATCGATAGCGATGCCGACCTGCACGGTGACGATCCGACAGAGATCGATCGGCTGACGATGATCGGCGATATCCCCGGTGTCAACGGCGAAGCGCTGACCGGGAAGATCGATGGCACCGCCGGTGGCGCGGCCATCATCTTGACCAGGCGGGGATCTCGGCTCAGCTCCCATAGCAATCAGTGGGCGCTGCCCGGCGGACGGATCGATGAAGGCGAAACGCCGCTCGAAGCGGCGATGCGGGAGATCCACGAAGAGATCAACCTCCAGGTCGGCGAAGCCGATCTACTGGGCCGACTCGACGACTACCCAACCAGATCGGGCTACGTGATCAGCCCATTCGTGTTCTGGGCTCCCCCGGAAGCCGAGCCCGATCCCAACCCAGACGAGGTGGCCTCGATCCATCGGGTCTCGATCCGTGAGCTGCGTCGGGAACCCCGATTTGTGGCTATCCCCGAGAGCGACCGGCCGGTCATCCAGGTGCCGATCGGCGGCGATCTGATCCATGCGCCAACCGGAGCGGTCATCCACCAGTTTCGGGCCGTTGCCTACGATGGTCTCGATGTTGCAGTCGACGACTTCGAGCAACCGGTCTTCGCCTGGAAGTAGCAACCCTCGGCCCGATGCTCGGCTAATCGGATCCTGAGGTCTTCTAGATACCGAGGTCTTCTAGATACTGAGGTCGATCACCACCGGCGCGTGGTCTGATGAGCCGTCTCTACCCCGCTCAGCGCGGTCGACAAAGGCCGCAGAGACCAGCTCGGCGGTTGCCGGGTCGGCAAGGGCATGGTCGAGCCGCCAACCCCTATCGGTCTCGTAGAAGTCGCTGCGGCGATTCCACCAGGTAAAGACCGGTTCGTCTCCGTGGTGGCTACGAATCACATCGACCAAGCCGATGTCTAACAGCTTCTGGAATGACTCCCGTTCCGGCCCGCTGGTGAGATTACGATTGCGGTACCGCTTGGCTTCCCAGACGTCGAGGTCGGTTGGGGCGATATTGATGTCGCCGATGACCACCGTCGGTGCCCCCTCGTCAAGACCGTCCATCCGCACCCAAGCCCGGAATAGCTCTAGCCAGGCCAACTTGATGTCGTGATGGTGCGTTCCAACCTTGCGTCCGTTTGGGCCGTAGATGGTGTGGATCCGCAAGCCGTTCACATCGGCGGAGATCGTCCGACAATCGCTCAATGGCGGGGCCGCTCCGGGAATCCCCACCTCCACCCGGCCAAGCCCCAGCTTTGACATCATGGCCACTCCGCCATGGCCGCCCGACTCGCCAATCGCCAGCTCGTAGCCCCGCTCGATGAACGGCGCCCGGGGAAACATACGCTCGGAAACCTTGGTCTCCTGGAGACACAGCACATCGGGATCATTAACGTCGACCCACTGCTCGACCAACGCCATCCTGGCTCGGATCGAGTCGATATTCCATGATGCGATCCGCACCACCGCACCGTATCGGCCAATACGGGCTGCAGAATGGGTTATGCGGCTAGCCACACTGGCAGAAACCACAGAAGCGCTCCGTGCAACATCGAGCCGGAAAGAGAAGTCCGAGCTGCTGGCCGAGCTCCTCCGGCGACTCGACGGGCCGGAGATCGTGCCGGCCATAGGTTTCCTGCTGGCCACCCCTCGCCAGGGGGCGATCGGCGTCGGCTGGGCCACGGTGGCCCGACTGGATGACTCCGACGGGGAATCCAACGACGATAAAACATCCGGGCCAGCCGACGTCCTGGCTTTCGACAGCCTGCTCAGCGAGATCGCCGTTACCACCGGACCGGGATCTGAAGCTGCCAGAACCGAATTACTCAATCGATTCCTCACCCGCTGCACACCGGCCGAATCGGAGTTCGTCCGTCGAGTTCTGGTCGGCGACGCCCGGCAGGGAGCGCTGGCTGGCGTAATGACCGACGCGGTTGCCAAGGCATCGGGGGTCAAGCTGGCCTCGGTCCGACGAGCGGTCATGCTGCGCGGCGACCTGGGTCAAACGGCGACCGTGGCGCTCACCGAAGGCGCCGATGCGGTAGCGGCCATCGATCTTGAGGTCGGTCGCCCGATTCAACCGATGCTGGCTTCGACTGCTGCCGATGTTGGCGAAGCTATCGAAGCCATCGGCCGGGCATCGGTCGAATGGAAACTCGACGGCGCCCGGATCCAAGTCCACATCAACCACACCGACGACTCGGGCGACACCGAACCGACCAACCAGTCCGACGACCAGGCAGGCCAGCCGGTCCGGGTCTACACCCGCAATCTCAACGATGTGACCGGGAGGCTCCCGTCGGTCGTCGAGATCGCAGGCAACCTCGCCTGCCGGTCTGCGGTGCTGGACGGCGAGGTGCTCGGGTTCTTCGGCGAGGACAGCCCCCAGGCCTTCCAGGAC
>JBOEHD010000033.1:0-18345 GCA_050633745.1 Acidimicrobiales bacterium | reverse complement strand
TCAGCCTGTTCAAAGACACCACGTTGGCCGGTGTCGCCATGGGCGTCACCGACCTGCTGGTTGCCGCCGATGCCTCGAATGCCCAGGCCGATTTCCGGGGCCAGGGGCTGATCGCCGAAACACTAACGTTTGCCCTGCTGTTGTTCTGGGCCGGTTCATACACGATGTCGCAAGAGAGTCAGCGGCTTGAGACACGACTAGGAGTAGGTCAGCGATGACAGACCAAGCGAGCAACGCACCCTCGACCGAAGCGGTATTCGCCGACGCCACAAAGTTGGGCGACGGCGCCGAAACGATGATCACGCTCGACGGTGTTGTGAAGCGGTACGGCGATTTCACCGCCCTCAACAACATCAATCTCAACGTCGGCCGCCAAGAGGTCGTCGTGGTGATCGGACCTTCCGGTTCCGGTAAGTCAACGCTGATCCGCTGCATCAACCGACTCGAGGTTCACGATGAGGGCCAGATCGTTGTCGATGGCGTCGAACTGTCAGACGATCTGCGCAATATCCAGGCCATCCGCCGAGAGACCGGCATGGTGTTCCAGGGATTCAACCTCTACCCCCACCTTTCAGTGCTCGACAACATCACCCTCAGCCCTCGCCTCGTTCGAGGCCAGAGCCGGGCCGATGCCGAGGCCAAGGCGATGGAGCTGCTGGAGCGGGTGCAGATCCCCGAACAGGCAAACAAGCGTCCAGGCCAGCTCTCCGGTGGACAGCAACAGCGTGTTGCTATCGCCCGATCTCTGGCCATGGAGCCGAAGGTCATGCTCTTCGATGAGCCGACGTCGGCCCTCGACCCTGAAATGATCAACGAGGTGCTGGAGGTCATGACCGACCTGGCCAGCGAAGGTATGACCATGATCGTGGTAACGCACGAGATGGGCTTCGCCCGTCAGGTCGCCGATCGGGTGGTGTTTATGGCTTCTGGCGAAATCGTCGAAGTCGGCACACCGGAGCACTTCTTCACCAACCCAACCGAACCTCGGACCCAGGCTTTCCTGTCCCAGATTCTGTAGGTCAGGCCACCGGGAATTTTTGCCTCGAAGGGGGCAAGATTTCTCATGTCAACCCCGCTCCCTCCGACTGTAATAACACGTGGCGTGACGTGAGGGGTTGTTCCTATGGCTGGGCGAGGGAGTCGAGGGGTCTTTGTTGTATTGGCCGCGCTTGCGGTCTTAGCGACAGCGCTGACCAGCGCCCCACCTGCTGACGCCGCCGAGGACTCACCGTCGGTGCTGCTGGTAACCGTCAGCGCCGCTGGTACCACAGACGACCGCAAGATCAAGGCCGCCCTAGAAGACGCTGGCCTCACCGTCGAAATCGCGGCCGACGAAGCGGTGACCGTCGCCGATGCCGCCGACAAAGACGTGGTTCTCATCACCACAACCGTCGCCCCCGCTCGTATCGGGGCTTTGTTCACCGACGTTGCAGTCCCAGTCGTCAACTACGAGTTCCAGCTGCACGACGATCTCGGGCTAGTAGCTTCAGGGTCTGGCAAGAAGGGCGAAACCGGGTCTTCGAGGTATATCGAGATCACCGATCCCGGGCACCCCATCGCCACCGCAGCCAACGTCGTCGGATCAGCCGAGGTCTATACCAGGTCGTCGCGTGTCACCTTCGGCCTTCCCGGCCCGGAGGCCGAGGTTGTCGCCAGCCAAGTCGGTCGAGCGGACCGAGCGGTGCTTTTCACCTACGATGCCGGATCCACCATGGCCAACGGCAGCCCGGCTCCGGCCAGACGAGCGGGAGTGTTCCTCTCAACCGCTTCGGATCGATTCCTCAGCTCTACCGGCAACGCCCTGCTGGTGGCGACCCTCGAATGGGCCATGACCCCGCCAGGCCCTCCCTCCAACCGCCCCCCGGCAGTAGACGCCGGGGCCGACGTCGTCACCACAACGCTCGACGTCCCCCTAGCGGGCCAGGTCAGCGACGATGGACTACCGGTCGGTGCCACGGTGGCTTCAAATTGGTCCGGTCCCGCAGGCGTCGTCTTTGATGACTCAGCAGCGCTCACCGCCACCGCCACGTTTCCCGACTACGGAAGCTACGAGCTAACCCTGACGGCCAATGACAGCGAACTGACGGCCAGCGACATCGTCACCGTCACGATCACCGATCCCGATCAACCAACGGTGCTGATGGTGACGGTGAACGCGGTCGGCAACACCGATGATCGCAAGATTAAGGCCACGCTGGAAGCGGCAGGCTTCGCCGTGGAGGTCGCAGCCGACGAAGCTGTCACCGCCGACGACGCCAACGGCAAAGACGCGGTGTTGATCAGCTCGACTGCGGCTGCCAGCCAGGTCGGCTCTACCTTCACCGACGTGACGGTGCCGGTGGTGAACTACGAGTTCCTGCTTCACGACGATCTCGGTCTTACCGCAACCGGCTCGGCGAACCGAGGCGAAGCGGGCACGTTCAGTACGATCAACATCGTCGACCAAGACCACATGATCGCCTCGGCCGTCGAGGTTGAGGGTTTGGTCGAGGTCTTGACCAGAAGGTCACGGTTTACCTTCGGCGTGCCGGGACCCGAGGCCGAAGTGGTCGCCACGGTAAGCAACCGCCCGGACCGAGCGGTTCTGTTCACCTACGACGCAGGTGCCACCCTCGCTTCGGGAGAGCTAGCTCCGGCTCGACGAGCTGGGTTGTTCCCAAGCGCCTCGTCTGATGGTTTCCTGAACGCCACAGGCAAAGACCTACTAGTCGCCACCATGCAGTGGGCGACCCGGATCGATCAGGGACCAACCGCAGCGGGAACGATCGACAAGATCGTTGGCCAGGCCCCGCTCACGATCACCGCCGACGCCTCGACCAGTAGCGACGCTGAAGGACCGATAGCGGAGTATCTCTGGGACTTCGGCGACGGCAACGAGGCAAGCGAGATGATCGCCACCCATAGCTACACCACACCCGGTGTCTATGCCATCACCCTGACCGTGACCGACTCCGCTGGCCAGATCGCCACGACCGCGGTGGCCACCATCACCGCCGTATCGGCCCCGCCGACGATCGTCAGTGGCAACGCCTCTTTCGAGCGAGCCATCATCGACAACACACTGGCCGACGCCGACCAGATCGTCTCCGGTGACTTCGATGGTGACGGCGATATCGACCTTTTCGCATCGAGCCTGACCGCTACCGGCCCGCTGAGAGGCCAACCGGTCTACTTCAACCAGCAGCCGACCGGCTCGCTGGTGCGAACGGTTCTCGACCCTCCCCTGCTCGACGCCTACCCGGTTGCCGCCGTCGATCTCGATGGTGACGGCGACGCCGACATGCTCTCCGCCGATACCGATGGCGATGTTGTCGCCTGGTTGGAGAACAATGGATCGGCCGGATTCACCAATCGGGTTGTCGCTACCGGGCTGGCGAATAGCGCGCTCGATGGACCCCGGTCGGTCCAAGCCCTCGATATCGACGGCGACTCCGATCTCGATCTGCTAGTCGCCGCCCATGATCCAGCGAGCGCCCCGCTTGGCGGATCGGGTTCGATTCTGTGGTTTGAGAACGACGGCTCACAGAACTGGACCTCTCACGTGGTCGATCTGTTGGCGGCCGGCGCCACTGCAGCCCGAGGGTTCGACGCTGAAGGCGATGGCGATCTGGACATCGTGGTGGCCCACTCGCTCGACAACACCGTGGTTTGGTATCAGAACGACGGCGCTCAGAACTTCGCCAAGCAGACCATCGACTCGGCGGCAGCCGGCGTTGCGGCCATCGACATCGCCGACCTGAACGGCGACGGTTTCGCCGATGTGGTGGTGGCGGCCAGCGCGGCCGACAGCGTTGTCTGGTACGAGGGTGACGGCAACGGCAGCTTTGTGAAGCACGTGGTCGATGCCGCTGCGGCCGAGGTCGCGTCGGTGGTCGCCGATGATCTCGACCGAGACGGCGACGTCGACATCGCTGCGGCCAGCCCAGGTGATGACACGGTGGCGTGGTTCGAAAACGACGGCAGCGGCACCTTCGCCCGCCGCATGATCTCAAGCGATGTCGCTGGCGCTCAGGACATCGAATCGGCCGATGTCGACGAAGACGGCGACCTCGACCTGTTCTCCGTTGCCGGCACCAACTCAGAAA
Organism: Acidimicrobiales bacterium; assembly: GCA_050633745.1. Classification (GTDB taxonomy): domain Bacteria; phylum Actinomycetota; class Acidimicrobiia; order Acidimicrobiales; family SZUA-35; genus JAHELU01. Next base: position 14,260 of record JBOEHD010000033.1, on the reverse strand, counting down.
TCTCCGTGCATACCAACGTCAGGCTTCACGAGGTGGCGGCTTCCCAGGGCCAACCGCTTGGTATCGACACCGCGACCATGCAGACAGCTAGCGCCGGCGTTCCACCAGCGGACCTCACCTACATTCTTACCCAGGCCCCGATCCAGGGGGCGCTGCAGCTGGCTGGCTCAACTCTTCGGGCGGGTCAGAGCTTCACTCAAGCCGATGTCGATGCCGATCTGGTCACATACGCCAGCTCGAGCGAAGCCTGGATCGACCGTTTCCGGTTTACGGTCAGCGAGCCGGAACGCTTCGGTCTCGGTATCGCAGGCGGTATCTTCCAGATTTTGGTGACTCCGGTCGAGCCCGAGAACCCGCCGGACCCGATTGGCCCGGGCCTCGAACCAGGAGTCGAATCGAACACCGAACCAAGCGCGGAAGTTGACGAGTATGCCGATCATCTTCAGCTGATCCGTTCCCAGGCGTTCCGCAACCGACTGCACGATGCCAGCCCGTGGCGCGATGTGCCACAACAGTTGCTCGACACATCGGACTCAAGCCCCCTGTTTGGCCCTCGGAGCGACTATCTCGGCAGCCCAAATGGGAACCCCGAGCCGTCATTCCCGGTTTCCCAGGGCGGACAGTTCAGGGTGGCATGCGAGTTCTCGCACTTTGCCTACGACGATCCGCTGGTGCACCCGAACCAGCCGGGCAAAGCCCACCTTCACATGATGTTCGGCAACACCGACGTCAACGCCTACTCCACGTACGAAACCCTGCGAGACAGTGGTTCCAGCACTTGCAACGGCCAGGAACTCAATCGCAGTGGCTACTGGGCCCCGGCGATGATCGACGGTGACGGCAACGCCCGCATCCCCGAACGGGCGGTGGTCTATTACAAGGCCGCAGGCACCGGCCAGGGTAAGACCCAGGCCTTCCTGCCGCAGATGACCAACATCGCTCCTATGCCGCTTTCGGTGCCCGAGGTCGCAACCTTCGATGGCGGCGAGACGGCCGAGGTCAACTACAAGTGCTCTAACAACTCCAGCTCCTATCCGTTCGCCACCGGGATCAACCAGATACCCAACTGCGATGGCGACTACTGGTTTGATACCTACGGCGCTCCGTACCCGGCGACCCGGACCGTGCTGGAGATGGAAATCAAGTTCTGGCACTGTTTCGATCCCACTGGAGCAGTCGACGATTGGCAGCAGTGGAAGCCGTCTGGTCCGACCCGAGGATCGTGGTTCTACGGCAACTGCGACGGTCGAGGTGGGCAGTCAACCGGCGCACCGCCATTGGATGACAAAGACTTCTATCCCGCGGTTGTCTACTACCTGAACTACGTGGTCGAAGCAGGCGAAGACACCTCCGATTGGTTCCTCTCTTCCGACGTCGACCCGGCAACGATCACCACCGAGCCTGCGTTGTTAGGGCAACGAGGCGAGATGCATCACGCCGACTGGTGGGGAGCCTGGCATCCCGAGATCAACTGGGAGTTCCTCGACGGCTGCGTCAACTATGACCGCTGGCCCGCCGAGAGCGGTTGCGGCTTCGGTTATCTGAGCGACGGCGGACCGGTGGGTAGCACAACCCCATTCAGCGGCCGAGCCTTGCGCTATCGCCCCCAGTACGACCAGGTCGGCGATGCCAGCACCTACAAGGTTCCGCTGGCCACGGTCTTCGAGGAACTCTGTGAGCCGCTGAACCCCGAGCACACCTATAGCAATCCGGCATCGGGAGCGCTCTGTATCCCCAACGGCGTCGGTGGCGGCGAAGCGGAAGTAGTGCACCACGCAGCCGTGACGCACGATACAGCAGAGACCGATAACTCTACCTTTGTTGAGATACTGGCCGGACGAGCGATACTGGCCGCATGGTCTCAAAACGCCGGGTCTCAGAGCACGGGGTCCCAGAACAACGAGTCTCAGAACAGCGGGTCTTAGAAAGCCAGGGTTCTGAACGAGTCGCTGCAGAACTGATCTCGATCGGGTCGGTGGCGACCCGCACCGGTCTAGCGGTTTCTGCGGTGCGCTTCTACGAAAAGGTTGGGCTGATCAGCGCCGAGCGTTCCTCGTCGGGGCATCGACGGTTTCAGCGGTCGGTTATACGGAGAATCTCGTTCATTTTGGTTTGCCAGCGGCTCGGCTATTCGCTGGCCCAGATCGGCGAACACCTCGACGGTCTGCCCGGCGGCCGCACACCGACCGATGCCGACTGGGAGCGTATGGCCATGAACTTCCGCCGCGACGTGGACGAGCGCATCGAACAACTGACCGTCCTGCGCGACCGTCTCGACGGTTGCATCGGCTGCGGTTGCCTATCGTTAGGGCGCTGCGCCATCTACAACCCCGCCGATGCTGCAGCCGACCTGGGCGACGGTCCGCGTTATTTGCTCGGCGACTCAGCCAGCGACCTTCCTACGACCCCGTAGGTCGCTCGGTCGTCAGCGGCCGCTAGTCGATCGGCGCTGCGGTGATGGTCGTCGGTGGCCGAGTGGTGGTCGTCTGTATGATCGTGGTCGGAGGAGCCGTGGTCGATGGCTGGATCGTGGTCGACGCCTGGACCGTAGTTGTTGTGGTCGAAGGAGCTGTCGTGGTGACTAGCGCCGTTGTCGAAGGCGACACTGTGGTCGAGGTTACGACCGTGGAGGATACGACCGTGCTCGGAGGCGCCGTAGTTGAGGGCACTGACGTCGGAGCAGCGGTCGTCTCCGACACCGTGGTCGTGCTCGACGGTGGTGCTGTCGTAGGGGGTCGTGTCGTAGCGGGCCGTGTCGTAGGGGGTCGTGTCGTTGGCCGGCGCGTCGTGGGAGCTCGCGTCGTTGGAGCCCGTGTGGTAGCGACCTGCGAAGTTGTGGAGGCTTCCCTACTGGTTGGGGTCAGCGTCCAAGCTGTGGTGGAGGACGGATTGTTCGGCTCACCGGTCGATGTCGGGTCGAGCACGATGCTGTCGGAGTCCAACGTGACCGTACTGGCCGATGCCGGGACTAGGTCATCCTCGGCAGGCTGCAGCTCGGCAACGTCGCCGGCTCCCCCGTTTGCACCGCTATCGGTCTGCACCGTCGACGGCCTCAGCCTGTCGATTTGGGTGGCCACGACGATCGCCAGGACAACCGCGACGAGAGCGAGCACATACAGCATTCGCTTTTTCCAGATCGGGTCTTTCTGTACCGGAGTTTTTGGTAGCTCTAAGAAGCGCGGCTGCACGTTTGAGATGGCGATCGGCACCTCCGCTGGGGCTGTCGCCGCAGGAGTCGCCGCTCGCGGGGCCGGCCTCACCAGCACGGTGCGGTGCTCAGGCTCGGCCAGCGCGGGCTCAGCTAGCGCGATGTCGGCCTGAGCGGTATCGCTCGCTACCTGTTCGATCGGTCGAGCATCCTCCCCTTGGGAAGGCGTAGATTCCGCTACAGGTGTTGATTCCGGAGCCGACGCTGCCATCGCCATGGCACGGGCTGGACGTGGCCTGGAATGGCTAGTCCATTGTGAGCCATCCCACCATCGAAGGTTGTCTGGGCTAGCCGGATCTTCATACCAGCCCTGTGCAGGCACTTCGCCCATTAGAGGATCCTTCAACTATCGGAACCTGATGGACAGTATCGGCGCGGCAAGTGCGTTCTACGGATCGCAAGCTCTCTAAGAGATTTACCTAGCAACCGATTGGGCGATCTACCTAGGACTCAGACAATTCGGCTGTGCAGTAGCGTAGGACCTATGCCAGACACCCTCGAACCGCTCCCTGAAGACTGGGAACGGGCGATTGCCGTCGTCGCCCATCCCGATGACCTGGAGTACGGCGCGGCCTCAGCCATCGCCCGCTGGACAGCACAGGGCAAAGACATACGGTATGTGCTTGCCACAAAGGGTGAGGCTGGCATCGACTCGATGCCGCCGGAAGCGGCGGCACCAGTACGAACCGAGGAACAGATCAACTCGGCCGCCGCCGTCGGGGTCTCGGTGGTTGAGTTCCTCGACCACCCCGATGGTCTCGTTATCAACAGCATCGAGCTACGACGAGACCTTGCCGGCGCTATTCGAAGGCACAAGCCAGACGTGATCATCGCCTCCAACTATCGGGAGCGCTGGAGCGACGCTGGCCCTTGGAACCACAGCGACCACTGCGAGCTCGGTCGAGCGCTGCCCCACGCGGTGCGCGACGCCTCCAATCGATGGCTGTTCACCGACGTTGGCGAACCGTGGTCGAACGTGCGCTGGATCGCTTACAACGGCTCAACCGAACCGACTCACGCGGTGGATGTGACCGAACACTTCGCCATGGGCGTTGCGTCGCTGGAGTGCCACGAGACCTACATTCAGGCGCTCAACGATCCCGACTTCGACGCCGAGCCCTTCCTCCGGTCTGCCGCCGAGAGTACCGGGCCGCTCCTGGGAGTTTCCCTAGCCACCGCCTTCGAGCTGGTCCCGACCTAACCTGGCGCTGTGAACGACTTCGCCGATTGGATTCGAGTTGAGGGTGCCAGGACCCACAATCTAAAGAACGTCGATGTCGACATTCCAAAGGGAACGTTGGTCGCCTTCACCGGTGTGTCTGGCAGCGGGAAGAGTTCTCTGGCGATCGACACGATTCATGCCCTAAGCCAACAGTGGTATCTGGAAGGGCTTTCTCCGTTTGTCCGGAAATTTCTGGTGTCTGATGACCGGCCCGACGTCGATTCGATCCGTGGCCTTGGCGCCAGCCTGGCTGTCGATCAGCAGGGATCGAACAACAACCCAAACTCGACGGTCGGGTCGCTGGTTGGAGCCCATCATCCGCTGCGCCTGCTGTATTCAAGAATCCCAGCCTTCGATACGGACCCCAGCGACGATGTTCTGACACGACAATCGACCGCCTTCGATCCAACGCACCCCGACGGCCAGTGCGCCACCTGTCTAGGCGTAGGCGGTGAGCTCGAAGTCGATCCCAACCTCGTGGTGGCAAAGCCCGAGCTTTCGTTGCTCGACGGCGCATCCGACTACGCAGGTAAGCTCCGGACTCGCAAGGGCTCGACGATGGAGCTCGCCAGCATCCCCGCGCTGGCAAAACACTTTGGCGCCGACCTGGCCACACCGTGGCACGAACTGCCGGAGACCTTTCGACAGGCCTTCCTCTTCGGCACGAATGAGACGATCGATGTCGAGATTCCGGGCGGCGGAAAGCACGACGACTGGAGCTTCAATCGAAACGCTCCCCTCGTCGGTGCCATTGCCGAGCTCGAGCGCCTACACCGAGACGCCAAGAGCGAAAGCGCCCGCAAGAAGTATCGGGCCTTCTTCCGGCTGACACCGTGTGAGGCATGCGCCGGGACGGGCGTAAGCGAAGCGGCCCGATCGGTGATGATCAACGGCTGGACCTACCCCGAAGCGGCAAACGCTGTCGTCGACGACCTGAGCGCGTGGGCCGCCGAGGCGCCAGCGACGTTGAATGAGCTGCAGGCTGAGATCGCCGCGCCGCTGCTGCGGGAGATCGACGGCAGGGTCGGCAGCCTGGCAAGACTTGGACTCGGTCACGTCACGCTGGCACGCCCCGTCCCGACCCTCTCGGGCGGTGAGCTACAGCGGGTACGGCTCAGCTCTCAACTGGGGTCCGGGCTCACCGGCATTCTCTATGTGCTCGACGAGCCGAGCAGTGGGCTCCACCCGAACGATCGCGATCAGCTCGTCGATGTTCTTGTTGAGCTACGAGACCGGGGCAACACCGTGCTGCTCGTCGAACACGACATGGATGTGGTGCGCCGCTGCGACTGGGTCATCGACATTGGGCCAGGCGCCGGAACTCACGGAGGTACCGTGCTTGCTTCGGGGCCGCCGGAAGAGGTATCCAAGAACTCGGCATCGGTGACCGGCCCGTTTCTCAAACCGGGTGCCGGTACGACCAGACGCCGCCCTCGTCGAGCTGAACCCGATGACTGGATACAGCTGGACGGGATCACCCGCAATAACGTCACGAACGCCTCGGTTAGATTCCCCCTGCACCGGTACACCTGCATCGCCGGGGTATCCGGCAGCGGGAAGTCGACCCTGCTTTCCGCCACGGCCGATGCGGTAGCCACCGATATCACCGCAGGCACCACCAACATCCGCTGGGTTGAGCAGGTCACCCAGGCCCCGATCGGCCGCAACGGTCGTTCAAACCCCGCCACCTACACCAAACTCTTCGACCAGATCCGCAAGCTGTTTGCCGCCACCCCGGAGACCGTTCGACAGGGACTCGATGCATCGAGCTTCTCTTTCAATACCGACTCGGGGCGGTGCCAAGAATGCGACGGTACCGGTCAACTCAGTATCGACATGCACTATCTGCCGAGTATCACGACGACCTGTCGAGCGTGCAAGGGCCGACGCTTCCAAGATCACATTCTCAACATCACTATCGATGGGCTGTCGATCGCCGATGTCCTCGACCTGACCGTCGAACAGGCGCTTGAGACCCCGGCCATGAAAGCCCCGGCAATCACTGAGATGCTTGGCCACCTGATCGACGTCGGTCTCGGCTACCTGACCCTGGGTCAGCCTGCCCCAGCGCTGTCGGGAGGCGAAGCGCAACGGCTCAAGCTGGCGCGACTTCTGACCAAGACGACCAAGACAGGTACCGGTCTCGTGGTTCTTGACGAACCAACGGCCGGCCTCCATCCGACCGATACCGCCCGGATCATCGATGTGATCGAGTCGCTCGTCGAGCGAGGCACCACAGTGCTCATCGCCGACCATCAAATCGCCACCTACAACGAAGCGGACTGGACCATCACCACCGGACCGGGAGCCGGTCCCGAAGGTGGCCAGATCGTGGCACAGGGCCCACCGACTGAGGCGGACTGAGCTGCGCTTCGCACATCTAGCGCCCGCCCTTGAGCTTACGATAGTTCACCTCGCCATCCTTTGTGAGGTAGCGGTCCCGCTGTTCGGCCGCTCGTACCTGCTGGCAGTGATTCAGATAGAAGCCGGTGATTCGCTTGCCTCCCCAGTAGTCCATGACGTTGATCTGACCATTATCGAGCGTCGTTGAGCCTGGGGTCGTGCTGTAGTCCTTGTTGCAGTTTTGGACCGTGATTCCGTAGCTCTCAAAGGTATGTTTCAACCCGAATATGTGGCCCAACTCGTGAGCCAGGATGCCCTCGCCGACGTAGATATTTGGCTCACTAACATCGTTGGCGAGGAGCTCACTCACCAGCCCGTGTTTCCGCCCCAGCGGACTCATGCCGTGGGGGTAGAACGCAGTAGCGTTTACCCCATCGTCTCCGTCGTTTAGAGAGTCGACGTAGAGAACCTGCATCACACCTTCGCTGCGGTCGGCACCAACGACATTGTCGTACTCTCTGTCGAGCCAACGGTGCAGCTGGCGTTTGTTGTTGAAAGCCAGATCGTTAGTCACCAACTCGCCCGTACGGGGAACATCCCAGTTTCAACTCGGCACGATCTTGAGCGCTGGTTCCCGCAGGAAAAGCCGTTCCGCCCAGTCGATTCCTTCTTGAACTGCCGCCTGCAACTCGATTCTCTTGCTGAGCGGAGTGTCGACCCGATCGGCAACGGCCATGTTAAATCGCACCCGCAGATCAAAGGTTCTCGGTGAGTATTCGACTGTCGGGCGATCGACCACTTCCTCGAGGGTTGTCCCGTGATACACGACTGGTTCGGGCGGCCTGGTCTGCGGCTTGTCTTTGTTCGGCCTACTACTCGTCGAGTCTCCCGTATTCGGGACTTCGACATCGGGGTTGTATGGTCCTACCATTTTCTTGCGTCTCCTCCAGATGGGTCTACATAGATCCAGACGGGAAAAGGGGCTCGATAATACGTTCTCGTCTGGCTCGACTCTGGAGAGCATCTGCTCTGCTCTACTCGACGCGATACCGGTGAGTCCCGCGAGCGACGACGCAATCGGCAGCTTTGGTTAGTCTTAGCGAGTGGATTCCACCGAGGTTGAGCGGATCATGGCGTTCGAACACCGTTTCGCCAAGGCCCAGGCGACCGAGGTGATCGATCTGTCCTGGGGGTTTGCCATCCTGCAGGCAGATTTTCCTCTCTCGCACTACCACAACCGGATCGTTGTGACGTCGGCTGTGTCGACGGGTGACGTACTAGCGGCGGCCGACGAAGTATTGGGCACAGCGAGTCTGAGGCACCGGTACGTGTGCGTCGACGATGATGCGCTTGGTATAGCGTTGGCCGCTGACTTCGCGGCTGCTGGCTACGAGCAGGCAACGATCGTGTCGATGATCCATTCGGGGCCCGAGCCGGAGCCGCCAGCGCACGAGGTACAGGAGATGTCGCTTGACGCGCTTCGCCCAGCGATCGTGCGCGATTGGCGTGTCGACATGCCTAACGCCAGGGACGAAGTGCTCGACCAGCTTGCTGGGCGGACTGCGCTGTACTCCCGGGGTGCCGAGGTGACGTTGCTCGCTGTGTTGGATGGCAAGAAGGTCGCGGCTCGGGCCGATCTCTACATCGATCGTGCCGAGGGCATCGCCCAGTTTGAGAGCCTGTTCACCCACCCCGATTTTCGGGGACGAGGGTACGGCAACTCGCTGGTTCGTGAAGCCTTGAGACGCGGCAAGCAAGCTGGCTGCGAGCTTTCGTTCCTCACTGCCGATCTCGACGACTGGCCGCACCAGTGGTATCTCCGCCACGGCTACGTCGAGGCCTGCCGCTCACACCACTTCCATCGATCACGGAGCTCCACTCCCGAGTAACCCGATCTTCAGCTGGCGCAGTTGACGCAGGTCGGCGTGGCTGGCAGCGCCTCCAGGCGCGGTGCTGCGATCTCAAGGCCGCAGGTGGTGCAGGTTCCGTACAGCCCGGTGTCGAGGCGTTGCTCTGCGGCTTCGATGTCGGCCAGCGTGGCTGTCATTTCATCGAGCAGCCCTACGATCTGTTGGCGCTCCCAGGCGATCGTATGGCCCTCTGGGTCATGCTCGTCATCGGTGGCAACATCGCTCGCGGCCTCGACGATGCCGTCGAAGCTGCTCATCAAACTCTCCGAGCGCCGCGCTGTGGCCACTCGAAGCTCGGCCAGCCTGGAGCGTGGATCCATTGACTGATACCTCCTCGTTGGTCCCGGCAGTAGACGCGCCCACCAGCACCTAGTGTCGATACCGGCCGAAGATGTTTCGGATCGACCGGCGAGTTGGTGGTAGACCTGATGACGGCTCGCCCGTGGCCTGCGCCCGGATCTCCTCAAGGGTCCGGATCGGCATCGCTTCGTTTCGCTTGCCGAGCAACTCCTGGCGGCGCTCCATAGCGGGCTCAATCACCGCTGGATCCAAGTCCACGACAAGGTCTTCAATCGAGGTGTACTCAAGCGGCTCCAGAACACGATCGCGATATTGAACCCAAAGATCTCGAAACATTGGCCATGGCTCTTCTCCACGCTCGATAATCGGGACGAACGGGACCATGTTTTCAGGCACCAAGGCCTGAGACTCCTGCTGAACCGATCGCGGCATTGTGATGTCAGCGATCACGAAGGCCGACATCCCGGCGAGCACTCTGACGGTTTCTGTGAAGTCCTTCGACTCTGGCCGCTCGAAGTCGAATGTCATCGGCCAGAATCCACGCTCCAGCAATGCCTCATGCAGGCTGTCGAGCACGTGCTTTCGGGCGCCGAAGCGACCCAACAGCAAGACACCGCGGGAGCTCAACGTGTCAATCGACTGGCGAAGGTTCCGGTTGTCCAGAATCAGATACACAAACTGAGCAAGGCGCAGATCGTCAACGCTGACGTAACCGTCCTGCGTGATGCGCAAGCGGCGCGAGCTGCGCGGCTCGCCGACGAGGTCCCATGCCGAAAGGCCATAGACGAGAGCATCGTCGAACACTGCGCCCTCGACGTTCGTCTGCACTAGCGCACAGCCAGCGAGCGTCGCACGGCTTAGGTCAGCTCCGCTCAAGTCTGAAAGCATCAGAGAGGCTGCAGTCAGGTTGATCCCGGCCAAGTTCGCCCCAGTGAGGCGAGCCTCACGAAAGTGAGCGGCCATGGCGTTTGCCCCGGACAGATCGACATCATGCAGATCTGCTCCGTCAAGCGTTGCGCCGATCAGTCTCGCTCCGCTCATGTTTGCCCCGCTGAGCTGTGCATTCACGAATCGCCCGTAGTAAAGATTCGCACCAGCCATCGTCGCTCCAGCGAGATCGGAACCGGAAAAGAACACTCCTCGTGCCGTGGCCCCAGTCAGATTGACCTGCTGAAGCGAAGCGTCGGCAATCTGCGCTCCGTCCAGTTGTGCGTCAACCAAGACTGCCTCATCTAGATTCGCGCCGTTTAGATCGACCATTTCCAGGTTTGCACGTGACAGATTTAGCCCGGCGAGATCGGCCCCTGCGAGATCAGGTGCTTCTGGTCGGGAAACATTCCAGTCTGACACGCCCGCCGGATCATGAGCGCGCAGAAGCTCGACGTGTCTCAGGTTCGCCATGGTCTCTTCTCTCTGTCCATCCACCGATCGTAGTTCCCGACTCCGAACTACTGCCCGGCAACGGTACGCCGGCCCCTCTGCTGGCATCCACCGGTGACGGGCCGGGGTTACAGACGAGTCCACGTTTTGCCTGGTCAGTGGTGCCCGGGGCGGGACTCGAACCCGCACGGAGGTTTCCCTCCCGAGGGGTTTAAGCTTCTTCGTGGCTGTCTGGCGTATCGCTTGGGACTGTTCAAGCGCCATAGTTAGCTGGTCACAGCATCCACTCAGGCCGTGCGGTCCGCTTCGTCTGGGCCGTCAGGTCTAATCCTGTGCACGACTGGTGCACACAGCTATCAGGATCGTCGAAGCTCTCGACTCGAAAGCTATTCGCAGGCTGTGACGCCAGCGGTATCCCAGGAGCCGTCGTCGCCTCGTTCGTAGATTGCAACTGTCGTTGGTGCGTCCGGCCATCCAACGTATGCGGTCAGGATGCCGGGCAGATATCGCCATCTCCAGTTCGTGATGCCGGTGTAGATCTCTACCTCGCCGTGGAGGTGACCTCGGTCAGGTCCGTTGGGGAGCAGATCAACATCGAATGCGGGGTTGCCTGTACACCGGATCAGCTCGCCTACCAGGCCGAAGTCCAACACCTCGATCGTTAGATCTTCGACCCGACCGAGCTCGATCAACGGGTCGACGTGCTGTCGAGATGGCGTACGTAGTTCGGGAAGTCCTGCGATGCGAGGCAATGCATGATAGCCAGGGCCGACAAACCCGACGTCGGGTATACAGCCATGTTCGGGTGATGTGTCGCAGACTGGTACAGGAGAAAAGCTGAACCCGTAAGAGTCATCTTGACCCACGAGCAAGCTGATCACGCCACCAATGAGGTGGCGAGGGTCGCTCACCAATGGTGGCTGGTTAGGGCGGCGGCGGATGTCCAGCCCATCCAAGAATTCGTCGAGTATCTCTTGATGTCGAGCAGTGTCCGCACTCCAGAATGTGACGTCCACCGACCAGTCGCCCGTTTCGACAGCGAGCGTCTGTGGGGGTTCGTGAGGGGCTCCAGCAGGGGTGACCAAATACGCCGGGAAGCCAGCGATATCGCGATCGAAAGCCTGGTCCTGGCGAAATGACCGGTTGATGTTGTGGACGACAACCGAGCCCCACACCTTCCGCGACGGGTGCTCCAGCAAACGCTCTTCGTAGATGACTGGATGGGCGAACGACTTGTCTGTCGATACTGACAGCCTGGTGCCATCGGAGAGTTCAAGCGTGCCAACACCGTCCCCGATCAGCGCGTCGACTGGTTGAATCACCAACTCGGGTAATCCAACGGTCTGGGTCTCATCGCCAACCGCGAGAGTCAGTTCTTGGCACCATTGGTCACCGGTCGCATGCAAGCAGGGCACGTGCCTGCCAAGTTGAGCCGTGGGATTTTCCACAACAAACTCGCGCCGTCCGAGGGCCTCAGAAAGAGTAGTCGTCAGGTCCGACTGAAACGATGCTTCTTCGGACCAGGTCTCGGAAGGGGTCAGCCACGCCGAGACCTTGACATGGTCGTCGCTCTCCTCGACCTCCAGGTGGACATCACCGCACGCAATGTCAACTGAGACGTCAAGCGTTTGGCCATCAAGCACCTGGACATCGATTATTGGCGTCAGCCGAGGCTCAAAATCCTCGGTGGCTGGCAGGGTTGAGGGAACGCCACACCCAACGGCAACTATCAGAGCACACGACATGACTGAAAGCAGCCTGATCATGGCACCATCCGCCATCGCAACCAGTCAAAGTGAAGCGCTGGTGGCACCTCGCCAGAATCGTTGGCGTATTGGGTGAGTCCCATCACCAGAACCGTCGACAGACCGGCACCGATCCTTGAGGCTCACCAGCCGATCCGTAAGGCCGCAGGTGGCGGCTTTCGGTAGACGGACACGGTTCCGGAAACCCTGCTACTGGCATGAGAAGCCAGAGAACAGGATTCCGCTGATCGCACTAAATATGGGGTTGGCCGCTCCAATAGCAAGGTTTGGCCGTTGTTGTATTGACCTCTATTGACCGCCAGGAACCCGACTGAACCGATAATTTTGGTACAGGGCTGGTACGGGGCAGCTGAGCAGCGGCCAGAGATATGCATCAACCTTGGCGATATTATCACTCGGTCTGCCCGTCCCAGTACGCCGGTTATAGCCTGTCGATTCAATAGCCAGCGAACTTGCATCCCGGAGTTCGAGTACTCTTGGGCCGTGGCTCCATGGCGCTCTGCGACACAATCCTGCAAGGCGATAGTGGCAGGAACGCTCGTCCTCGGCCTGTCATCCTGCGCCCTGCTTGAGGCCGATCGGCCAGAGGCTGCGCTTGTCGAGACCCGAATCGCTGAATGTCTTGGGGTTCAAGCCCGTGATGTCAACTTTTCTTGGGGCGAGGACGGAATGGACTACGCCGTCGACCTCAAGAAACCAGACCGATTCGACATGGCTCAACGACTCCGCTGCTACGAACAAGCAGCACGGAGGTAGTTGAGCTTCTGCCAACGCCGTCACACGTGCTCGAGGACGGCACCACTGGCCCACCGATAAATGTCGCATCTCAACCCACGGCGACCGGCATAGCTGGCGGTGGCCAGCCAGAACATAGCTGGCCGCACAGATGCGACGCAGCGACATTGGTAAAGTTAAGCCCGATGCGACCCGTCTCTCCCCTATTTATGTTGTTCCTCGCGTGTACGTCGTGTGGTCTCATCGCGGCGCAGGCGGAGAATGAGGCCGCTTTGATGATTGCCCGCTGTCTGCAGGTGCCAGAGGCTGCCGTAACCGTGAATGTCGGCGAGGACGGGCTCGCGGATATCGAGTTTCTGGTGCCACAACTGGGCGGCCGACAGTTCACCGATGATGAATTNNCAGGACGAAGCGAGTGGCAACTACACCAATGGCCTGCTCAACAAGCAGACACTCGTCGGCTACAAGCGAAAGCGACCATGAGGCTCCACCGAGCGAAGCTCAGATATGCCGTCGGCTCCTGTCAATAGCGGGGGCCAGCTGCGTGATGGCGGATTTGTCCTTCCCCCTTCGAAAGACCCCGGATCCGCTTCTCAGCATCCAGTAGCTTGTTTGCTGGCTTCTAGCCCAAATTGTGTTGCTTGGCCCAGCTGATACCGCTCGTAACCTGCTCGGAGTCACCGTAAGTGTCACTGTCGATCAACCATTTGTGGAACATCGACGACGCGATATCCGGCCGATCAGCAATTAAGGCAAGCCCGCAGTCGACTATCAGTGAAACCATGACCCCACATTCACTAAGTCGGACGTTTAGAGCATCGACTGGCTCAGAGCGGTCTCGCAACCACGGTAACCCATACGTGGTCAAGGCCTCAGAGGCAGAGACGCCAACGAGTTCGACGTCGGCGACAGAACCCAGTTCCCACCACCGATCGAGGCCACCAGGCAACAAACCCCCGACCCGCTGGCGGAAATGACAGTGAGGCTCTGTTGGCCTCAGACGATTGCTCGGTTGCAAGTTAGCTGGCTGGAACTCGGCTAGCTCCGGGAACCACACGCCAAGGTTGATGGTGAACCTCGTCTGCTCAGGTGTGTTGAACGCGCTCGCCTGAACGTTCACAACCACCACTGAACGCTCGTGACTTTGATGCCAGTTCCGGCCGGACCTCTTGAACCCCGCCTGCTTCAGGACGGGCGCCAGCTGCCCCTTGATCACGGCGTCAATCAACTCGCTCGATACTGACATCGGCGGCAGGCTACCCATCGACCTTTGCGTTTGCTCCGGGGCAATGCGAAGCCTACTGTCAGGCCCGCTGGATACGCGATCAGCCGCAAGTCTGACCGCCCTACAACGGCACCACGGCCGTGATCGACAACGCTCACGCATCGACGCAAC
>JBOEHD010000032.1:0-7762 GCA_050633745.1 Acidimicrobiales bacterium | reverse complement strand
TCTTCGGCCCGGTTGCTAGCGTTTCCACCCGTGGAAGTTTCCATTGAAGCCATACGCTCTCAAGCATGCCACCGCAGAACCCCAACAGCCACGACGGTGAGAAACAACCTTCTGGCGATCCACAACCGCACATCGAGCCGCAGCCCAACTCAGCATCAGGTCCTCAATCTGGTTCCGAATCAGAGGTGGCGCTAGAAGTGGGTTCGCAGTTCGAAATAGCGGTGAACCGAGTGGCAAAAGGTGGCGCATCGCTTGGCCCAGCCCCGGATGGTCGCACGGTGTTTGTGACCGGGGCGATCCCCGACGAACGCCTGCGGGTGGAAACCACCACGGTGCGCAAAACCTTGCTTGAGGCAAACACCATCGAAGTGCTCAGCGCTTCGCCTGATCGGGTGGAGCCACCGTGCTCACATGTCGGCGATGGTTGTGGTGGTTGCGACTGGCAGCACGTCGCACCGTTACGCCAACCACAGCTGCGGCGAGACATCGTCAACGACTGTCTGACCAGGCTGGGCGGATTGAGTGATGTGGATCTGCGATCCGGGCCAACGCTCGACCCAAACGGCTATCGCACGACGGTCCGGGCTGCGGTGGTCAACGGGCGGGCGGCTTACCGCATGCGNNTCGATGGCGTCGAACTGCCAGATGATGTCAAAGTTGTCGGACGCGACGAATTGGCAGCCGGCAAGCGCCCCCACTATCACGAGAACCTCGGTGGGTTACGGTTACAGATCTCCGCCGACTCGTTCTTCCAGTGCCGCCCCGACGGTGCGATGCTGCTGGCCGAACTCGCAGGCGACGCGGTTGCTGATGCCGACGGTGTGCTGCTCGATGCCTACTGCGGGATGGGGCTGTTCGGGGCCCTGGCCGGCATCGGTCGATCGGTGATCGGGGTCGAGTCCAACGCTTCAGCCGTAGCCGATGCCACGTACAACCTCGGGGTCCATGCCCGGGTGGTGCAATCGGACTTCGAACGTTGGCAGGCCGAACCGGTCGGCGCAGTGATCGCCGACCCGGCACGGGTCGGGCTTGGCAAGAAGGGCTGCGCCCGGGTGGCCGAAACCGGCGCCGAGTTGGTTGCCCTCGTGAGCTGCGATCCAGCATCGTTGGCCCGCGACGCCAAACTGCTCGTCGGGCACGGCTACGAACTCGACCATGTCACGGTGCTCGACCTGTTTGGCCACACCTCACATGTTGAAACCGTCAGCCGCTTCCGTAGAGCGAACTAGTCCAGCCAGCGGTTGGTGATCTCTTCTACCTCGCCGGAAGCTTGTAGGTTAGCCAACACCTGGTTGATCGGTTCGCGCCACAGCGAACCCTGGGCTACCCCGAACGTCTCGAACTCCTCATAGAGAACCGACCCGGCAGGCGTCACGTCATAGCGGGCTCCGACGGTGGAGAGGGCGAATGGATTGGCCACCATGATGTCGATGTCGCCCCGCTCGATTGCCTCGAAGACTTCGCTTTGGGTTGGGTAAGCGATCGTTGTGATGCCCTCGGCCTCGACATAGGCCGCGAACGTGCTGCCCGCCACAACGCCGACCTTGTTGTCGCCAACGTCTTCGAGCGTGGCGATAGGGGCCTCGCTGCGGGTTTCCTGCAGGATTTCGGTGACCTGTGAGACGAACGCACCGACGAGGAACAAACTGAGCAGCATGGCCAGCAGCGCAATCACCCGGCCGCCGGTTGAGCGAGGGGCCTTGTCGCCGTAGCCCACGGTGGTGACCGTTACCGTCGCCCACCAAAAGCCATCCCAGATGCCACGCAGGTACCCGGAGTCGAAGTCGCTGCCTTCCTCATCGGTTCGGTTACGTTCCACCAGCCAGATCAGGTGGGCCAGGATGGCCAATCCCAGAATTGCGAATAGCAGAATTTGGCGAACGGCTCCGGAGGCGAGAGCGCCCCAAAGCGAACCCTGTTTGAGGGTTCTGCTGTGATAACCCAACTGTGGGCCGGAGCTGATGACCGCAGAGGTGAAGTCGAACGCCGCTTCGCGTTCGGCGGTTGGGGCCAGCGGAGCGACCGCGACCTCGGCTCGCCCCTCGTCGATGGCCACCAGCAATTCGGGAAATGACTCAACCCAGATGACGTCGTAGTCGACTCCCATTTCGTCGGCGACGACATCCCAGATTTCGGCATAGAAGCCATCGGCCCTGCCGCCGTCGTTCTCCACGAACGGTTCGATCTCGGTCATGGCCACCGTCACTCGATCAGACGGTGGTTCACCGGCCGCCGCGGTGGCCGAACAGAGCAGGATCACAAGGCTGGCGAGCAGGGCTCTGCCGAGCGTCCTGTAGCGGGTTCGGCTGCTCGATTCCCCAGCCGATTTGCCAGTCGATTTCTCAGTCGATTTCCCGGTCGGAATCCCAGTTGAGTTAGAGATCGAGTTTGGAGCTTCCACGGTGCAGCAGTATGCCGCATTGGCCGACCGGAGCGTAGTCCGGTCGGCCAATGGTCCTAGGCAGGTCTGTTGTTCGTGCTGATGTTTCTGCTGGCTAGATCGAGAGCTAGCGGGTAAGCGCAGCGGCTCGCACGGCTCGAAGCCGCTCGCCTGCGGTACCGAGGATTAGGTGGTGAGAGATGACCACGATCGATGCGCTGACGACGATGGCCACCGCCGAACCGGAGGTCCAAAGCTTGACTGCGGTTGATAGGACGACGGCAATAGCCATCATCGAAACCGGGCCGCCCTGCCACGGTCGGCGAGGAGCCAACAGCGCCCGCTGTTCGAATCGAGCAACCAGGGCCACGATCCCGGCCAGCACGATCGACGAGAGTGCGATTAGGGGGAGCTTCTGCAGCCACCAGGCCGCGGTACCGACTGAAGCGCTTGGAACGACGCCGACGGCGTACAGCAGACCACCAGCGGCCACGGCTGCGGTGAAGTGCCACAGGTACACCGACATGGCGGCGCTGTTGGCCGCAACGACCGTGGCCCAGGCCTTGCTGTTCGAGGGCTTTGCTAGCCAGGCGGAGATGCGGGGAGCGATAGCAACGGCGGTGGCGCTATAGGCCGAACCGAACAACATCAGAGCCAGCGACGGAGGATGGGTAGGTGAGAGGTCGCCGATTCCGGGGAAGTGCACCATGGAGACCGGGTACGGCCCGATGGTTACCGCTGTGACGGCGAGGCCCCAGAGTACTGCGGCTGCCGTTGCCAGCTGCTTGCCGGAAGGTAGCAGGCCGTCTCGCCAGGCGAAGCCGGCCATCTGGAACAGGAGCCAGCCAAGCACCCAGTTGATCTGGGGTAGGTAGGGCACCCCGGCGAAACGAATGGCTTCCAGCCCCAGGAACAGGGCGACACCGGCGCCAGCCACCAGAGCCGGGTTCTTACGAAAGCGGGGGAGGAGGTAGGGGGCGATGGCGGTGTCGATGGTGTAGTTGGCGAGGAACCACAGCGGGATGGCCGCGGCCACCGCACCGGTGGCAACCAGGGACCCGAAACCGAGCGCTGCGCCGAGTGGGAGCAGTACAAGCCAGGTGCAGGCCAGGACCGCCGTTGGGGCCAGCATGCGTCGGAGCCGAGCTGCCACCCAGTCTTGAGGTCTGCCGTCTGAGCGGTTGTGAGCATCGAGCGACATGGCCGAGGAGAAGCCACCGACAACAAAGAACAGCGGCATGACCTGGAACAACCAGCTCATGGCGGCCATCCACGGTGCCTGCTCAAGCGCATTGCCGCTTGTGAGGTTGCCGTCCTCGTCGACCGCCATTGCGATTGCCGCCCAGTGCCCGAGCGCTACGGCGCCCATGGCAATGGCCCGGTAGAAATCGACTGCTCGGTTACGATCTTTCGATGCAGCCGCGGCCATATCGTTTAGCGATGGTGCCGTCGGAACGGCCGCTGGGCTGGAGATTGTGCTGCTCATGTAGCTATTCAGCCAGAAAATGAGGGTTCGGCGAATCCGGCCTTTCCCCCAAAACCCCTAGGGAATTGCCTGGGGGGAGCCCCTTAGCCTGCCAGCGGGCGTTGTCGTAGACTTGAAGCCGAAAAGTCACATTGGTCCCGGCTAGCTATCATGTGTCCTGGTGTGGCCGGAGGAAAATGTGAAAGGCGGCTTCGGGCCCGTGGTATTTGAACTGCAGAAACAGGCGCTTTTCGCGCCCAGCCTGGCCGATTGCCGCTTCACGCTTGACGTGTGGCGTCGACGCGGCCACGGTGATGGAGCTAGGTCGTATTGCCCAACCCAGTCGGAGGTTTTCTGATGTGGCGTGGTAAATCTGGTGATAACGAGAAGCCAAAGTCAGCTCGTGGCAACTCGGGACAGTCGAAACAGTCAAAAAGTGGAAAGGCCCGGGGTAAGGCGCAACAGTCGCCTCGCCGCGGCCAATCGGCGGATGATCCTCGGCGCAGCGGCGCCGGCAAGAAGATTCGCCGGATTGAGTCAGGATCACCTGGCAGCCGAACCAACGACGGCAGGTCCGGGCCGGTTGGCCCTCGATCGGCCCGCGCTCAGGACCCAAACCGGGCCCGCAAGCAGGCCGCAGGCCGCAGACCTGGTCCCGGTGCCGGCCCGAATGCCAGTCCCAGTGCCAGTTCTAGTGCCAGTCCTAGTGATCGCATGGGTCGTGGACCCGCTGACCCCACAGAAATCGGTCAGCCACCGAACAATCCTCCGAACCAAGGTCGGCCGCTTGATCGCCGCACCGGTACCGGACCGGGTCTGCCTCCGCTGACCCAGCCCACCGGCGAGCTGCCCATCGTGCAAGCCACCGCGTCGCCTGGCGACACCGTCGTTGTCACCGGTCCTATGGACGGCGTCTTTGCCGAACGGCCCACCGATGCGGTCGGCAGGCTCATCCAGCCGACGGCTCCCGCTGGGCAGCCCCAGGCTGCCGATGAACCATTCGCAATCGCCGACCAAGCGCCAAGTGCCATGCCCAGCGCGATGCCGAGCGCAGTCTCTGAGTCGGGTGTGGCGGCAGTTAACAACACGCCGCCAACCGCTCTCCCGCCTGCGGAAATCGATTTGCGTGACTCGGGTGTCGAGGCGGCCGGTGATGCTTTCAGCAGCGATGCACTCGACCCGGTAACTCTCGACCCCGCGGTTCTCGATCCGGCTGCTCATGCCACCGTTGGTGACGACACAACCGTCGTCAACGCGGTCTTTGGTGGCCCAGCTTCTGAGAACAACGATGCTGATGACACTGCACCGGGCGTGCGAAGCGCGGCGAGCACCGCTGGTGATGGCTCCGGTCTCGGAGCCGCTGGTGTAGCTGCCGCGGCAGGCGGTCTCGGTCTTGTCGGTGCAACCGTCGCCGACGATGCGCCAACTAACCCATTTCCTGAAGCCGGTCTGGTCTTTGACCGCCCGGACAGCGACCAGCTGGCGGCCGCGCCGCGGGACAACTACGACCCGTTCGCCAACGTTGGCGACGGCTTGAACGAAGGCAGAACCATGACCGAAGCCAGCAACCCGGCTCCGGCCAAGATGGCGGCAGCAGCAAGCGCCGCGGCGTCAGCCGATATGAGGCCCTCGGCGAAGGCGGCCGCAGCGGCCACCCGTCCTGCTGGCAACCGGGGTGAACGCCCGCTGAATGCTCCGCCCGCAGACCTAGCGGCAGGCAACCCTTCTGGGCGTCAGCCTCGACGGGCAGCTGCCGGAGCTGCCTCAGCCGAACGGCTGCAGGACACCGAATTCAAACTGGCCGACAAGCGGCGCAAGCAGAAGCCAAAGGAGCCGAACCGTCTGGTTCTGGCCTTGGCGATGGGTTTGGTCGTACTCGTTGGTATCGGCGTGGCCTGGTTCTTGACCAGGGGAGATGGCGCCGAAACCGGTGAGGTCGCGGTTGAGGAATCCCAGGAGGCCGAACTGGCTCCGGAGGGTGCCACCACCGAGTCGACCGTCGAGTCCCTGGTCGAGCCCGAGCCGCAGGTCGATGAGCCGACGCTGTTCCTTGACGACGCCCAACTCGGCCCGCTTCAGCAGTCGACGGCCTACGGAATCGACCTGGTCGGTGAACCTGCCGGCTCGATGCTCCAGGTCGTTGTCGACGACATTCCTCAGGGGGAGCCCGATCCGCAACTTCCGGATCTGATCCTGCCCGCCGGCCGTCACACGCTCCATATCAACATGATCAACGGCGACGTCGTTGCGGCATCGACGCCGGTCAATGTCTATGTGTTGGGCGATCCGCCGCCACTGGGCTTCCGGGCAAACCTCTCATCGGTCGACTTCCAGACCGAGGGATGGCAGGAAGCGATTCGCCAGTTCGACGAGTTCCGCGCCGCGGGGCATGAGGGCCTTCAGCTCTACCCGATCTCCGATGGTTACTGGAATATCTTCGTCGGAGGTCTCGGCGAGGATCGTGATGCGGCCGAAGCATACTGTGAGTCGTTCTCGCTAGAGGTCCCAGACCAGTGTTTCCCCACGTACTTCGAAGGGGTGGCCGGATCTGCCGAGACCACCGCAACGACGGCGGCGACAGAGACCGAAGCTACGACCGAAGATGGCGAGTCGATGACCGATGCAGCGGACGACGACACCACGTCGACCACCGCGGCCGGTGGCTAACCAGGAAGCGAAAATTGATCTCGGGATCGCTGGCCTAGGACCCGCTGAACACATAGGGCGCGGCGGTTTCGCCGACGTCTACCGAGCCGAGCAAATCGGCTTGCGTCGAACGGTTGCGGTCAAAGTACTGCGAGCTCAGGCAACCGACCCCGATGCGGAGGCTCGGTTCGAACGCGAATGCCATGCCGTTGGGGCGGTTTCCGACCACCCCCACATCGTCGGTGTGCACGAGGGTGGCTTCACCCGAAATGGCAGGGCATACCTGGTCATGGAATACCTGCCAGGCGGCTCGCTCTATGACCGGCTAATCGACGACGGCCCGCTGCCGGTGCCGGAGATCGTCGATATCGGGATCAAGATTGGCAAGGCGTTGGCGGTGGCCCACAGGACCGGTGTTCTCCACCGTGACGTGAAGCCAGCCAACATCATGATCTCCGCCTACGGCGAGCCAGCGCTCGGCGACTTTGGTATCGCCCGCATCGAGGGCGGCCATCAAACAGCGACGGGCATGGTCACTGCCAGTTTCGCTCACGCTGCCCCTGAGGTCCTGGAAGGTCAGGCGCCAACCGCAGGAGCGGATATCTATTCGCTTGGCTCGACGATCTTCGAGCTAATGACCGGGCAGCCGCCGTACTACGACCCAAACGATGCCTCGATCTGGCCGCTGATGAAGCGAATCCTGTCCGAGCCGATCCCTTCGCCAGAGTCGATCGGTATGAGCGCTTCCCTGGGAGCGGTGTTCTCGAAGGCCACCGCACGCGCCGTCAGTGATCGCTACGCCGATGCCGAGGATTTGGTCGCCGATCTGTCGGCGGTCGCCGCCGACCCATCGGCCCTGCGTATTCATCGACCACCGGGTGAAGGATTCGTTCCCGCACCGCGGCCACCGGGGAGAGGCAACGGTGGGTCGAGCCCGGTTGGCAACGCCTCGATCGGTGTGCCTGATCAACTCCCTCCGGCGGCCAAGCCCGATCTCACCTCGGTCCTGTGGGCCGATGTCGATGCCGCTGCTGCTTCTTCTTCTTCTTCTGTTCCTGGTGATGGTGTTGATGCCGAGACGATGATCGCTGACGCTGGTCAGTTCTTAGCGACCGAATCGACATCGACACCGACATCGGGACCGAGCTCCGAATGGGTCGATCAACGACCGCTGGGACTGGATCCGTTCGAGGCGCCGCGACCCCCGGACACACCGGACCCGCTCGAGTCGCCATCATCAACAGCCGAGCCGTCGACGGCCGGGTCACCGG